>JANXXP010000015.1 GCA_025350595.1 Bacteroidota bacterium | reverse complement strand
GTTCTAAAACGATGGCCATGCCCTCAAACATCCTACACACGCAAAAGACTACGGCATAAAGCCGCTTCGCTATTTATTCCGTTTCCTTTTGCACTTATTTAGTCCTTCTGGCTGGCAGCTGCGCAGTAAAAACTTTGTTTAACTTAAATCTATCGCATTATGAAAAACACACAGTCCACCCAGCAAACAATCGATTTTCTTCATGTAGCAGAAGTTACTCTTACCTATCTAACTAAAGTTAAACCTTCGGAGCGCCTTGTAGTTAGTTGTTCCAGGGATGCCCACAAGATCTTCTTCGACTCCTGGAATCAAAACGCAATTGAACATAAGGAGTCTTTTAAGATGCTCCTGCTTAATAGGGCAAACAAAGTCCTTGGAATTACCACGATCTCTGAAGGGGGACTTTCCGGCACAGTAACGGATGTCCGGCTGATTTTCCAGTATGCCATCAAGGCTAACGCTTCAGGAATCATCGTCGCTCATAACCACCCTTCAGGAAATAGCAACCCAAGCGAAAGCGATCTGAAAATAACAAACAAAATAAAGGAGGCTGGAAATCTCCTTGACATTCAGCTCCTCGATCATATCATCCTCACCCCTGAAAGGGATCTATACAGAAGCTTTGCTGATGAAGGTCAGATTTAAAATAAATACCCTTCGGGGTATTTTTTTCTGTTTAAAGATGAATACAGGCAGGCTTTGCCCACGCACGGTTTTTAGCCAAACACAGAAGATTAAGAATGTTTGTCTAAAAAGGAGATTTAAGTTTGTAGTAAAAAAACTACAAACTTAAAACCCCTTCCCGTTTGCCTGGAAAGAGTTCGCCTCTTTTTCTGCTCCGTTTTCGCTCTCGTCCGCCCTTGTTTCGCTTCGCAGAAACAAGACCGTCCTTCGCTCCACTACGCTTCAAAAAGGCAAACACTTTCCTTTTGCGCTCATGCTGAATTAAAAACCTGAGAATTTCTTACCTTGGAGACAAGACATTAGAGAAAGTATTGCAAAATTGTCCTGGATTGTCATTTAAATTTTACCGCCAAGCCGAAATTGACTTTGTTATTAACAGGTTGACTAAAGAAATGAAAGGGATTTAAAGGCTTATTGTAGAATTTACCGTAATAATATTCGACAAACAATCCAAGGTGTTTAAACAAATAGACTGTTGCCCCGGCACCAAAACAATGTTCTTCATAGCTTTTTGAGGATTTTATTGTAATACCTCCAAGCTTTCCGGTAATATACAGATCAAACCTTAAATCATCTTTTTTAATTAAATACGGGAGCAATTGAAAATTACAGTTGACACCATAAATGAATGCACCTGTTTGGTTTCCCATGTATCCCGTTGGTGATATTTGTTCCCACATATGAATCCTTGAGTATCCTCCATAAATTCCTGCTTCAATATTATTAAAAATTCCATAGTTCAGTTCAAGGTTGTATCTTTTGTCTCTGTACGGATCATATTTCGCCCCTCTGCCCGATGAGATTGAATAACCTGCTTTAATATTCCATCGATCCTTAATGTTTGAACCTTTTGTTGCCATTGAAGACTCTCTCTGTAATTCATTGGATTTTTGAAGGGCGATAGCTTTCTCTGATGCCTTTCGGGCCTTCCTTGCTTCGGGATCAAAATATACTTTATATGATACAGAAGGCATAACAGGAAATAAACTCAACTGGTAAAGTGATAATGGTTTGAAGTCATTATTCAATTGAGGGTTGTATAGATCCACAGATTTATCAGAATTGTAATAGTAGAAAACAGGGTTGTGCCTATTATAGAGGTTATATATGGAAAAATTCCAATCAACTTTATTGTATCTCCGATTATAATGAGACCAGGTTAATCCGATATCAAGCCTGTGATAATCTTTCATCCTGGCGCCATTCCTCTCACCATAAATCAATCCCTCATAATAGAAATCATCACCATTCAAATCATTTGTCACTGATGGGATATACTGTCTGCCGATTGCTTCAGTATATGGCAACCCGGACTGATAAACCCAAACAATATTAAGGTTGAGATTATTTCTAATCTTGCGGTTCAGGTTAACAGAGAGATTATTGGGACGGTTATAATCAAACAGATATTGCCTTCCGCCATTAATGTTCGGGAATTGCCGGGTTGTCATTGAATAAACATAGCTGATGAATCCTGTCCAGTTTCCGGAATTCTTTTTGATCAGTAACTCAATGCCCGTTGATCTTCCTTTCCCTCCTGTCTCGACCTTCGAAATCCAGTTCTCATCACCCATCAGGCTTGTGTATCCGTCTTTGTAAGTGGAGAGATTGTACATATCCTTATAATAGAGGCTAAGTTCAGTAGAGAACTTTCCACTCATGAATGAACCATTCCATCCTAATGTCAGCTGGTCAGATTTTGCAGGAGGTATCTTTTTACCAGATGGTATCCAGACTTCATTATTCATAATGCTACCGGTAGTGAACACCAGATGTGAATACTGTGAAACCTTCATGTAGCTGAAGTTGATGGAATGATTTTTAGATAATTGAAGGTCGGCATTCAGTCTTGGCTCAAAGGAAAAATCTGAGAATCCTGTGGTAAGATGATTACTGAACCTGAAACCAGGGGTTATTGACCATTTACCTTTAAGAAAAAATTTGTTATCAGCATAGAGGGCTGATTCGAATGAATTAACAGGCCTTGTCTGATTCTGAACTGCCTGGGTTGAAGAGTATGTTTCATTTGGAATCAATGAGAGAAAGGAAGATTGAATTCCCAATTCTGCAAGCCAGCTTTCAGATGCAGTATATTTTATAGATGACCTGAAAGACATATCTCTGACTGAAGATTTGTAACTTCCATTATACGTTGTCGATGTACCCTGGTTCTGTAAAGTGTACTTCATAAACTCCTTTAACCTGTATCGTGTGAAGGAAATGTTGCTTGATGAAAACATCTTAGGAGATATAATGGTATTATACTTTGCCGAAATCAGCCAGTTTCCCCATATATCACCCATTCTGTACTTTTCTTTCTTCAAAGACCAGTAATTAATGTAATCATCTCCCTGATAAAAGTTTAAGCTTAGACTGTTCTTCCTATCTGGTTTCCAGGAAAATTTACCATTGAAATCATGAAAACCATATGCAATGATATAATCACCTGCTGAATACTGGGAAATTCCGATCAACGCCATTAAAGGATCAAACAGAGTCTTTCTTGCACCTACTATAAAGCTTGAATTCTTAATTCCGGCAGGTCCTTCAAAATTGAAGGATAAGTCTGTTATACCTGCACTAAACGAACCCTTATAAGCAGAGTAATCACCTTCCTTTTGGGTTATGTCCATTACTGAGGAAAGTTTTCCCCCGTATCTTGAAGGAAATCCACCTTTATAGACATCGATATTGTTTATCATCTCGGGATTGAAAACAGACATGAATCCACCCAGGTGATTGACATATATGATTGGAACATTATCAAAAAGGTACAGGTTCTGCCCCGGATCACCACCCCTTACAATCATGAGGCTCGATCCTTCCTTTTGCGAACTTATTCCAGGTAAAAGCTGAAGGGTTTTGATGACATCAGGTTTTCCTCCCAATGAAGGGGTTTGCGTCATCTGGACATAATTGAGCGTTGAGATATTGCTATTTAGTTTTCTCTGCGCATTTATTGTTACTTCTGCAAGTTGTTCAATATCCTCTGTTAACGCAATTTCAAGAATTGTATAATTACCTATATGCAGATTCAAAACCAAGTCTTTATATCCAATAAATGAGACTTTCAGTGAAGGATTATTCTGAACAACCAGGTTAAAATATCCATTGTAATCTGATGTTGTACCATTTGTTATTGCTGACTCTGTTATGTATGCTCCGATCAATCGCTCTCCATTGGCCCTGCTTTTTACAAATCCTGAAACATTAATCTTTTGTTGAGCATTTATTGAGGAGCTCAGTAATAAAAAGATGATGGCGCTATTTTGAATAATCTTCCGCATCTAATCAGTACTTAGGAAATAATGTATCTGAGACTACCACTGAATATCCTGCAAATATTCCATAGCCGCCGGGAATATTTGAGAATAAGGGAAATGCATTTGTTGAGGCTGCCAGAAATTCAGGATACCTGCCCTTTTCATATAAGTACTTCTGTTTGACGAACCGGTAATAATTACTACTGCAGGATCGAAGTTCTATTATCAATGGGTACAATGTGGTTCGGTATGGCTCATTCCCACTAAAGCCTGCTGATCCGGTGAAGTAATTGATTGTCATTGCATAAACCGAATCTCTTATTAACTCATTACTGAAGATGGTCAGAGGAAGCCCTTCGTTCAATAATACAGGATCGGTTATCTTCTTCAGAGTAGCTGTCCTTTCATTTCTGGTTTGCAGAGTCCTTATAACTATTTCAAAATATTGCCTTTCGATTGGATTAGTTTTAAATGATAGGGTTACTGATGGATAAATCATGCCCTCTTCATCTTTCCCGGCATTACTGGTATGGATAATATTGATGATTGGTGAAGAAGCGGGAAGAATTTCATTACAGGTGATTGTATTGTAACCAGGTACATTTACATCCAGTCTGTAGGATCTCAGTGGCTCAACAATCGATGAAGAAAAGTATATACCATTCTCATCAGGGAGTAGGTTTTCTGCATAATTACCGTCGATATAAAGTGAGATATCTGCGTCATTGACCAGAGTCAGCTGGTTAGTATCAAGCTTTTCAGCCAACGATACATGAACTTTCATAAGTTTTCCGGCAATAAGGATACTATTAACCGTTGGAACGGGAGTAAATCCCGGGAATTTATCAGTTACGATCTCTCTACAGGAACAATGTGTTAAGAGTATTAGAAGAGTGACAAAAAACAAGCTACGCATTTACAGCAGTTTTGACGGAACTTTTAAATATAAAACATTTTAATCAAACAAACTGAAATTACTCAACTCTCTTAAAAAATTTCTGCAGTATAGCTTTTCAGATAAGCGTCACAATGTATATTTTGTATATGACCTGCTCAATTTCACACACAATAAATTCATATATTAGTCAAGGAAGTTCCTAGCAGTTTGATCCTGGCCCTGACAAAAGGGGAAAAAAGGAAATAGCGGTATTCGGCTAAGCCTCATGGTCATTTAACCAGATTTTTCCATAAATTTAGCCTAACGATTAAAATGGAGGCCATTGCAATACATTCCGCCCCGCTCAAAAGACTACGCCATAAAGCCACTTTGTTATTTATTGCGTTTCCTTTTTTCCTTATTTACTCTTATAGGCTGCACTTCACGTAAAATTGCTGGTTTACAGCATTATATTATTATTTACTTAAAAATTTATTACTATGATCGTAACAATTTTTACAGGCAACATCGGCTCAGTGAAGCCAGTTGCACAGGTTGGTGATTCTAAAGTTCTTAACTTTAACGTTGCTTGTGATAAACACTTCACAGCCAAAAACGGTGAAAAAGTCACCGAAACTACTTGGTTCGAGTGTTCACTTTGGAACCGTGAAAAAGTTTTCCCATTCCTTAAAGTAGGAACTCAAGTTACCATACAGGGGGACGTTTCAGCAAGGGCTTACGTCGACAAAGAAGATGCTAAGAAAGCAATTGCAGTTCTTACTTGTACTGTTGATACAGTGGAATTTCAAAGCAAAGTAAAGACTGAAGAAAAGTAAATTACGGGGGGTAGCACCCCCCGCTTTTTTTTAGTATAACTTCAAGAACAATAATCCCATTAGATAAGGTTTTAAGAAACTATTTTTAATCATATGTTGGGTTTGATATACTGGATACACTTAGATGCAGAAATTTATTCGTAAGTAGTTTCTTATTTGGGTATTTGGAGCTATTCAGAACGAGATCTTATAGAAGTAATTTAAAAGTTCATTATCAACATCCCATAAATTCTGTTGATCCATAGACAGCATTATTCACAGGACATTGATTCCAGATAATAGAGAACAATATACTTTAGTTAAGATCATACTTTAACTGCCATTTTATGACAGCTTCTTCTATTAACTCACTTGTAGTTAAGATGTCCTTGAGTTTCTTTAGCAGGAAGCCACGCATTTCAAATTTAGCACCAGCTTTATTAAAATAAATTTTTAAAGCATCACAGTTTTCACAGCTATAGAAGTTATCATAATCATCATTTTCTGCTTTCTCCAATCCTATAATTTTTAACTCTTTGTCAGAAAGTTCCATTAAAGATTTTAACTTGATTTCATCAAGCTTCTTAAAATCAATCTTATCTAAAAGTGCATCAGCCTTTTCTTTGTAAGTTGATATGAAAAAATTTTCTGCGTCTTTGAAATAGTCTTCCATTTTCGATTATTTTATTTCACGACAAAATAGCACTTTTATTTTTATTTGAGATTTGAAAAATTATTTTTAAAAATAGAATTTCTAACATTTCCAGATTCATATTTGTGTTGGTAATCATGAATACACATTCTTTACACGTATAACTCCAAGAAAAAGAAACCCCTTATTGATGATTTTAATGGGTTTCTTTTAGTCTATCTTATCTCAGGGTGTGCTTTCCTTAAAAGATTGATAGCATCGCTCAGGGACCTCTTTAAGGGGTATTTGGAGTTACTATGAAAAGCCATGTATCTTGAATAAGCATGAAGGTATTCATAATCTTCGAGTACCATTAGAAAAGTCTTAGGAACATCCTTATAAGCAACCTTAGTTTTTTTCGATTCCTGCTCATTGTTCATTTCCGGAATCAGGTTGCTTAAACCTCCACCCAGGTGACTGTTCTTAGTGAGGTTATCAAAGTTCTTCTTTGCCATGACTTAATTTTTTATAATTTCATTTACCAGACTCATGTAATCTTTTGCCCCGTTGCTGTTTGGGTCATATTCAAATATGTCTTTCCCACTTGATTGAGCCTCGGCCAGTGCTACGTTAACTCTTATCGCTGTTTTCATAAGATTGTCGCCGAAATATCCGTTTATCTGGTTTTTGATTTCTTTTGTAAGAACCCTTTGCTCATTATATTTTGTGAAAAATACCCCTTTTATCATAAGCCCAGGGTTAAAATGCTTCTTTACCAGATTTATAATTCCAACAATCGAATCAATTCCCCTATAAGCCAAAAATTCAGCTTCCATTGGAATGTAGACCTCGTCTGCAGCAACCAGGGCATTTAGAGTAATTAAACCAAGTGAAGGAGGACAATCAATTATACAGTAGTCATAAGTTTTGTCAAGACCTGCCATAAGTTCTTTGAGTATAATCTCTCTAGGCATTCTTCCTGCAATTTCCAATTCTATACCTGAGAAATTCAGAGAATTTGGAACTATGGATAAATTCTTTTTCACATTTATAATTGGGAGCGGTTCTCCTTTACTGAAAGACAGGTATAGATCTTTGACCGGATCAAAAACGCCAAAGCTCTCTGTAAGGTTTGATTGAGGATCTGTATCTATAATAAGGACATTCTTTCCCTTTTTTGCGAGCCCGGCAAAGATCTATACCTTTCTTTCAGTAAAGGAGAACCGCTCCCAATAATAAATGTCAAAAAGAATTTATCCATAGTCCCAAATTCTTTG
>JANXXP010000012.1 GCA_025350595.1 Bacteroidota bacterium | reverse complement strand
TCTCCGACGACTTCTGAAGTTTTGAAAAGAAAATTCCCTTTCCAGAACCTTTTAATTCCAACAGTACCATCAGGTTGTGCATCTACGGAAAGAAGTAAGCCGGGATGATCATTGGTCTGAGGTATCCTGCCAATAAGAATGAGAGTGTGCCCATATGGATCTGCAAATACAACACCGGGACGCAAGGCATCACTTTCCAGGGGGACGGGATAATAATCGGAATTTTCATCATCAAGAGCTGTACGTGCTGTACCTGAGTGTACTCCATTCATCACCACCCGCAGGAAGTTATTCATTGCCGTTACAGGCTGAGATTTTGAATTTGTGCTTTCATTTGTAATCCACTGACCGGTTGTAGGATTATGGTTGAGGTAGCCCCTGTCGCATATATGATATCCAAACGGCAGGCCCAATTTCCAGGCAAAATATGCCCTCAGGTAAAATGGATTATCGGCACAATCAGGCTGCATGATCAGACTGTTTTTCCCATTTGCATCGTCTTCGCCAAGCGATAGATAGTTGTGCAGAAAATTTTGATTTGAATTTTGAGTAACTTCATGGAGCGCCTTCCAGGATGCCTTCTCATCACATCCATAGAATAAAGCACTTACCCAGGCAGAATAGACTTCCTCAGTATTGCTGTCCCAGCTGTGACTGGTTTTCCAAACCACCCCGGCCTGGGGATTTGACCTGGCTGAAGAAATTTCAAACTCCAGATTGCTTGTATCATTATGCCCTGCAATTAATGTCACATTATAATTCCCGGCAACTCCTCCTGCATAATATTCAATACGCCATTCAGGGAATTCTTCTCCCGTTTTATTTTTCAAAGATTCTATGTTTCCCGATGGACTACTGACAGTGATTCTGGCTTTCTTAATGTTTTTTCCTCCTACAGCCAGGATACTAAACGGTTCACCCGGACCCGGATTTTTGGGTAAAAGCATCAGGGTAGTGATATGTCTGAATTCATCTGGAACTGAGTCATGTTCTTTTGAATTTGAATACCCAGGTCTATTTTCACTTGATGGGTGAACCCCATTGCGTGACGTACAATTGAAAGTTAAAAGAATAATCAGGCCTGAGAACAATGATAGGGTATATGTTCCGGCTATGGTTTTTCTTATTTGCATTTTTGATCTAAAGATAAACCAAATCATAAATTATTTATATCTTAACGTATCAATATTTCAAGAATGAAAGACATGAAAAATCCCGTACATTTCAGACAACTATGGCTTTGCGTTGCATTTGCAATCAGTTCAATTATCCTGTCAGCACAGGCATCTGTGATCAAAACTGAATACGGACTTGTTGAAGGATATAAATCAGGTGATATATTCATTTTCAAAGGAATTCCTTTTGCCGCACCTCCAACAGGTGATCTGCGATGGAAAGCTCCTCAGCCTGTTAAAAGCTGGACCGGAGTTCTGAAGTGTGATAAGTTTTCCGCCAGTCCAATGCAACGGAATCCTGTTCCATTTATGATGTGGACAGAGGAGTTTATTACTCCTCCTGAAAAACTAAGTGAAAATTGCCTTTATCTAAATATTTGGACTCCTGCAAATCCTGCCAAAGAGAAATTACCAGTATTTGTATGGATATATGGAGGAGGATTTAACTCAGGTTCTGCAGCATGTGCTGTTTACGATGGAGAAGGGATGTCGAAGAAAGGGATTGTTTTTGTGAGTATTAACTACAGGGTGGGGGTACTTGGGTTTCTTGCACATCCTGAGCTCAGCAAAGAGTCCGGAAACAAGGTATCAGGCAACTATGGATTGCTCGATCAGATAGCCGCTCTAACATGGATAAAAAAGAATATAGAAGCATTTGGAGGTGATCCGCTTAAAGTTACAATAGCAGGACAATCAGCAGGTTCAATGAGTGTCTGTTCCCTTGTAGCGTCACCGTTGGCGAAAGGTCTTTTCATAGGAGCGATTGCAGAGAGCGGAGGGATCTTCACAAGGTTTTCACACAATAATTTAAATGAAGCCGAAAAATCAGGATCGGAATTTATGGAGAAAATGAAGGCTGCAAACATCGGTGAACTTCGCACCAAAACACCAGAAGATCTTATTGCAGCAGGAGGAAATTTCGGACCCGTAAATGATGATTATGTGATTCCCGGTGACTTAATTGCTTCATTTAAAGACGGAAAATTTAATGATGTTTCAATAATGGCTGGGTGGGTTACAGGAGATGGAGCATTAATGGGTGTTCAGAAGTTGACACCAGAAAAATACAAAAGTCAGGCAGTCGAAAAATATGGAGATAAAGCTGAGGTATACCTGAAATTATTTCCTGGTAATACTGAAGACCAGGTAAAAGCCTCATTGACTGAACTGAATATCATGCAATTCGCTGCGTTGCCTGCCTACTTGTGGACTGGGTTCAGTAAAAAACCTGCATACCTTTACCAATTCAGTCATGTTCCTGTTGATAAACCAGGTTTCCCGAACTATGGAGCCTTCCATACCTCTGAAGTACCTTTTGCCCTGCATACTCTTAATCTTTGGAACAGACCATGGCGTGATAATGATCTTTCAGTGGAAAAAACAATGAGCGAATACTGGGTGAATTTTGTGAAGAATGGTGATCCTAACGGCAAAGGACTTCCCGGATGGACTAAATTTGATAAATCCGGTGGCAATATTATGGAAATCGGAGATCAGTCAAAATTAATTCCCGGACTTTATAAAAATGAATTTGTATTTCTGGAAAGAAATCTTCTAAATATTAAGTAAAAATCAATTCTATGGAACGCAGAACTTTCATTAAAAATGCTGGCTTAGACGGTGGGATGTTAGCCTTATCGCCGCTGTCAGGCGAAAATCTTTCTTTTGGTGAAGAAGGGTTTCCTTTGATGGACCTGCATGTTCATCTTGCTCAAGATCATAGCATTAAAGATGTTATGGACATTGCAAAAATAGCAAA
>JANXXP010000385.1 GCA_025350595.1 Bacteroidota bacterium | reverse complement strand
CCATTATAAAAATTGAAAATGTTAATTTCGCATATAAAATTGTTAATAACGCCTGATTTTTACAAACTGATTAGTTACAAAAATAGTTTAAAACATTCTTCATCTTTCCCGTGTTAAGTAACTTGTAATCAAATATTTATTTATTACTCTGGCATTTAAAGCAGGCTCCATACCTATTCAAATAATAAGATTCCGTATTTTGCATAATCATGGAAACTTCTTGATGTCAACTGCCACGACCAGATAGCTCTATTTCCACCCGATTGTACACGGTAAAGGTTGGCCCTCCATTTTGATCCTGATACAGGAGGAACATTTTTAAGAGGGCTAAGTAGTTTATAAGGAACAAAAAATTCCATTGTCCATCCTGTCACAGTTGCACCATTTTTCTTTTCGCCGCCCTGTATATCAGTTTCGTGATGAGTTTTTCTGTCAGGATCATAATGAAATGGTTGCCACCTAAGAAGTGTGCCCTTATCGTTCGATATTAAAAGTGGTAATTCAAAATTTAAAGGGGTTAATTCATACTCAAAATAAAATGGGATACTTTCATCAGGCCAGAGAAATACTTCTACCACATCTTCCTTCCAGAGATCCATAAAATCAGAAGTCATTGATGAGTTTATCTTATTACCTCTACAATCAAATAGGAAATAAATGCCGGTTTCAGAATATAACAATTTAACTTTTGTAGTTAGCAATTCACCAGATCGCTGAGGAAGGACTAGCCATTCCGTTTTGGACCAATTCTGATCGGTTCCTTTTCCTGTAACTTCGAAATCAGTACATTTCTTGACCGTTAAAATTCCTGCAGTTGTTTGATTATTAGTTTGTACTTTGCCAAAACTGTTTATATCTACAGGAAAGATGGTTAATAATAATCCCAGGATTAAATTATACATGATATTATGAATATTTGAATTATGAAATACTTTCTTCTAAAAACCTTGATTGTTAATACTTCCCGACAAGGGCTCAATATAAATATATCAGAATGACATAGATCCCGTTAGTCTTCTGAAATTTTCATATACTTTTTCACCCTTTGCAGTGTTTTCAGCGTTTGTTTTTAACTTGATATTCAAACTTGTCTGATCAGGTTCCGGACCAACATATTTCATATTACCCTCACCGAATTGACTTACATACCAGGCACGAGAGCGAATCTTTTTATCACTAACACTTGTCACATCCACTTTGTAATTTGGTTCAACAGTAGAATAAAATAAAAAGTCTCTTACAGTATATGGTTGAAGACCTTCATGAGTATACTGACTTGGAAAGTACAAAAAATAAGCTGCTGCACGTGCAGCGTCAACTGTAATGAATGCTGAAGCACGATGGTCAGTTTTATGCCATCTTGTATAAGTGGTTCCCGGGTCCATAGAAAATACTGCATCAGGATGGTATTGTCTAATGATTCTGCAAACCTTTTCAGTCAGTTCCAATGCTGGAACATATTCTAACATACCATCGGGATATCCGAGCCAAATGAAAGTATCATTTGCCGGTGTTATTCCCATTTCTTTACATGCATTTTCAGACTCGGCTTTTCTTATCTGGGCAAGTTTCTCACTTGTCATAGAAGAATCTCTTGAACCTTTGTTTCCGGTTGTGTACCATAGCATTATGATTTTGTTGCCATTTGCTTTAAGTAACGCCAACGTTCCCAAACTACCACCTTCATCATCCTGATGCGGACCAATCCACATTATTGTTTTATTTGTCCATTTGGTTATATCATCCATCGGTTTCTGGGTCCTTTGGGTATTCTGATTTGCCTGATTCGATGGGGTTATTGGTCCTGTCTGCCCAAATATACTCAGAGGGAGCATTGTCAGCAGCAAACTTAACAGGATAGATGTTGTTGTTTTAGTTTTCATGGAATATCATTTTTAATTTTTTTACCTTATTAATTCTCGCAATATCAAATTCGAAAAAAATCAATCACACGCAGGTCCTTATGTTTTCTCGTTCGATTTATAAATATTTTTTTGAGACTTTTGTCATTCCTCAATAATGTACTCTTAATGAATCATTTAGAATGACATAGATCCTGTAAGTCTTCTAAAGTTTTCGTAAACTTTATCACCTTTAGCCATACTTTCAGTATTAGTTTTTAACAGATTATTCAACCTTGTCTGATCCAACTCCGGACCACTATACTTTATGTTCCCCTGACCAAATTGGCTTACATACCAGGCACGAGCACGAATCCTTTTCTCACTTAGACCTGTAACATCTACCTGGTAATTGTTCTCACGCGAATCATAAAAGAAGAAGTCTCTGACAGTATGCGGTTGTAGTCCTTCATGAGTAAACTGACTTGGGAAGTACAAAAAATAAGCTGCTGCACGAACGCCGTCAACAGTTATGAAAGCTGAAGCGCGATGATCTGTTTTATGCCATCTCGTATTAGTGCTTCCTGGGTCAAAACTAAATACTGCATCCGGATGGTATTGCCTTATCACTCTGCAAATTTTTTCAGTTAGCTCCAACGCTGGAACATATTCTAACATACCATCAGGATATCCGAACCATATGAAAGTATCTGTTGCTGGCGATATTCCTAATTCTCCCATGGCTTTTTCACTCTCAGCTTTTCTTATCTGCGCAAGTCTCTCACTGGTCATCGTAAGGTCTCTTGAACCTTTATTACCTGTTGTGTACCATACCATAATAATTTTGTTACCATTTGCTTTAAGCATCGACAATGTACCATAACTTAAAGTTTCATCATCCGGATGCGCGCCAATCCACATAATAGTTTTATTTGTCCATTTAGATATATCATCCGGGGGTTTTTGTGTTCTTGAGCGCCCCTGTGGTTGGGCTGTTTGGCCTGGTTGTCCGGTTGGATCTGTCTGCCCTGAAATACTCAGCGGGAGTATTATAACGAGCAAACTCATCAGAATTAATCTCATTTTTTTAGTTTTCATAACGAATCATTTTAATTTCTATTTTATACTTACATTATTTAAATTGAAATAAATGAACAGGAATTAATCTTATATCTTAGAAAGTGCTATAAATTAGGGATAATTTATTCTAAGTGAGAATCTTATAGGGGTACTCAAATTAATGGAGTAAGGATCAAATTACGGATTTTTACAGTTCCATGATCACCCTGGATCATAAGGGGTCCTGGTTCACCTTCGCTAGCGTCCAATGCACCTCCTGTTAATCCTGGAATCTCACCATTATCTATAAGCTTGGTCCCATTAAGTATTACAGTCACTCTGTTAGCAATGATAGTTATATCAAATGTTTGCCACTCACCCGCCGGCATAGCTGCATCGACTGGCGGAACTATATATCCGTAAAGAGCTCCCTGGCTATGTACAGTCAAAGGTCTGCCAAAACCGTCATTTACCGAAACCTCATATCTGCCACGGAGATATAGCCCGCTGTTGCTTTTCGGATCCAAATTGAATTCAACTTTAAGATTAAAGTCCTGAAATTTCTGTTTGGTATAAATATTATTAGCCCCTTTACCTTCGTTCATAAGGATGCCATCTTTGATAATCCATCCGATTGGTCTGTCATTATACTGAAGTAACCAATCAGATACTGGTATTCCAAGCAGGTCAATTGGTTTGAGAGGTTTCCTATTGGGCAGCTTTGCAGGCCAGGTAGGTGCACGAACTCCTGTCCAGGTTCGAGTATCCTTGCCATAGATAGGTGTGTTGACCGTACCTTCCAGTCGTTTCCCCTTCACCGTTGCCGTCCAAACTGCAGTTTTTCTGCTTGAAGGCCGGAATGACAGTTGATTGTTTTCGAATTTGAGGTCAATCACATTAGTGGTAGCTCCTCCACCTTCCTGAATGCGACCTTTGAGGATCCCATTATCCATTGTCAGCTCGAACCAGCAAAATCCTGACCAACCAGGCCAGGAGTTGGGATCCCCATAACCGGCACCTTTAACCTCTATATCCCATCTGCCCAGAAAAGCCTTCTCTCCTCCGGGTGCAAGTGCCCTGCCTGTAAAGGAGGTAGTTAAAATAGCAGTAAACATTAGTGATGCATAAATATATACTCGCATTAATTTATCTTTCATTTTGTTATCTGTTATTAAGTAGTAAATAAAAATTATATAAAATTAAAATCTTTCTGCCCAGTAATTTAATAGTTCGAATCCTCTTTAATTTCAGATCAATGGAGTTAGGATCAATTTACGGAACTGAACAGGGCCGTGATTACCCTGAAGCAAAAGAGGACCGGGGTTATTCTCGTTGGCATCAAGTACATCACCTGTAATTCCTGGTATCTCCTCTTTGTCAAGAAGGGTAATCCCATTAAGAATTACTGTTACATGGTTAGCAACGATAGTAATATCAAAAGTCTGCCACTCACTTGGTGGTTTGTTCGCGTCAACCTTTGGAATAGTATATCCGTACAGTGCTCCCTGACTATGTACAGTCTGTTTTGTCCCATAGCTGTCCAGTACTGAAATCTCATATCGGCCACGTAGAAATATGCCGCCATTACTCTTGGGTTCTACTTTAAATTCAACTTCGAGTCTAAAGTCTTTAAATTTCTGTTTTGTATAAATATTATTTGCATCCTTGCCTGAATTCAAAAGGATTCCATCCTTTACAACCCACCCGATCGGTATGTTTGGATACTGGAGGAGCCAGCCAGAAACATCTTTACCTATCAGATTAATTGGTTTCCCCGGTTTTCTGGCAGGCATAGTTGAAGGCCAAACAGGTACACGAACTCCGGTAAATGCACGGACCTCCTTTCCAAAAATTGATGAATTAACTGTACCTACCAGTTTCTTTCCTTTCAGAGTTCCCTTCCATGTTGCTGCATTTCTGTTGGCTTGCTTGAAAGAGAGTTCCCCATTTTCAATTTTAATATCTGTTATATCAATGCACGCTCCTTCACCTGGCTGAATCCGACCCTTAATGGTCCCGTTGTCAATTTTCAGCTCGAGCCAGCAATATCTATGTCTCATACTTACATAATTGTAAGTATTTCCCATTACGTGGATGTCCCATCGTCCCAGAAATTCTTTCTCTCCTACTGGAACAGCTGCACTACTCGTCCCTATAGGCGCTAATAGTGTTGCTCCCAGTAATAATATATAAATGTATAATTGGTTTAATTTATTTTTCATCTTGCTTTTTTTATACTTTTTTAAAACTGTTTGTTTCATAGTGTCCATCCATTTCTGTACTCATAGTGGAAGTAATTATTTGCTTCAGGCGAGTTCGAAAACATGAGTTTTTCAGTATCAAAATTGAGTGTCTGGGTAGTAAGTTTATCTCTTAATTCTTTCCTGAGCGGAATGTTGCCCAATAA
>JANXXP010000339.1 GCA_025350595.1 Bacteroidota bacterium | reverse complement strand
GGCAAAAGGCGGTGTTGAATTACAAATATTAATTAAAATGAGTAAATAAATCGGAAATTAGAAGAAAGAAGTCCGGGTTGGATAATTATTCTACATACTACTTACTACTTACTTCTTACTACTAACTAATTTCTAACCATTTCCCTCTTTTTCCAGTCTCTTAAGTATTGAGAATATAAATGCAGCTGATGTCAGGCAGCATACAATAAATACCAGCCATAGCTGCCATAATTCAACTTTATCCCAAAGAAGTGTTCCTACAAAAAGCAGTTTATTACCGACGGCAGTAGCCAGAAGCCAGCCACCCTGCATCAGTCCCTGAAATCTGGATGGAGCAACCTTCGATACAAATGATAATCCCATTGGACTTAGAAACAACTCAGCAACAGTAAGAACGAGGTAAATGCTTATAAGCCAGTATGGTGATACTCTTTCTGTATCTGGAACAGGTGCCCCATTTAACAAATGAGGTGAAGAAAGGTGTAAAGATGAAATAAGTACAACTGTGAAACCTATCGCTGCTATTATCATCCCGAATCCAATCTTCTTAGGTACTGAAGGTTCAATATTTTTCTTATTTAGCCATGCAAAGAAACCCATTACGGGAAATGTAAGAGCTACTACAAACAGCGGATTATAACATTGAAATATCTCAGGAGATATTGCATTCAGAGTGCTGGAACTGACTAGTTTGTAATAAGCTGTAAATAAGGCTACTACAAGGATGGCTGCCCCGGCCATCCGGATGTTTTTCTCCATCCCTTTCTTAACAATCATAACAAGTCCTGCTATTGATCCGCAAACAGCCAGAAGAGAAACAACATCGAAGAACATGTAGGTGAACGGATTAACTGCTTTGACATTATAGTCGCGGGCATAGAGTGTCAGAGTAAGTCCGTTCTGATGAAACGACATCCAGAAGAATATAACAACAACAAAAACTAAAACAAGGGCAATGATTCTAGACATCTCCTCTTTTTTTGCACTCAGAATAATCCATGTTACAAATGCAGCAAAAAGACCAAAAGCAAAACCCGCAGTCCAGCCTACTTGTTTTATAAAATGCAAAATGTAAGCTGTTCCAACCATAGCTGCGAGAGCTGCTAGCAGCGGGATGAAGTTAAAATCAACTTTTTCAGAGACTTCACTTACCTTTTTTTCTTTATTTGGAAGATGTTTATTGAAGATGACATAAACCAAAAGAGATAAAATCATTGTGCAGGCGGCAATTCCGAAAGCGTAATTGTAGCCTTTGGCAAATACATCAAGATACTTTTGTGAAAACAGTGAAAGATCTGATACAGGACCATTTAAGCTCACCGAATTTGCAAGTTTTTGAAATACTGTCGTATCAGTAAGTGTCCCGTTGATGAATTGGTGGCATAACGACGGAAGACTTCCATCATGTAAAAACCCGTTTGTTTTTAGCCACCAGTTTCTCATGCCTGTTGCAGCAAACGGAGCAAATAAAGCACCTACATTTATACCCATATAAAAGATCATATAGGCTGAGTCTCTCAGTTTAGAATACTTCGGATCATCGTACATCTGACCAACAACAGCCTGCAGGTTTCCCTTGAATAATCCATTCCCCAGCGCTATGGTAAATAACCCGATAATCGTAATTGTAAGAGTCATACCAGGCACTGCCATAATAATATATCCTGCAAACATGATAATGATGCCAGCGAGAATTACAAGTTTATATTTTCTGGTGGCATCGGCCAGAATTCCGCCGATCAGGGCGAGAGCATATATGCTGAAATAGAACCAGCTGTAAATACCACCGGCTTTTTCTGCCGATAATCCAAATTTAGCCTGGAGAAAAAGTACCAGGATTGCCATCATTGTGTAAAATCCAAACCTTTCTCCCATATTGGAGAAGAAGGCTACAAGTAGTCCTTTGGGATGATTCTTAAGCATTTTTATAAGTTTATAATTAAATTCAAAAAAGTAAATCCATTAACCACAAAGTTCACAAAGTCCCGATAGCTACAGGGATTGCGCAAAGCTTACAAAGAAATTAGAAAGCTTTGCACCAACTTTTCGATCCAAGAGGTTAAAAACAAATATATCATTCTTTTTGAAAGTAAAAACTTGTTATTCTAACCATTTTTAAACATTACATGCTATAACAGGTTTAATAATCGATGAAAAAAGTAAATTTGTAATATATAAATGTATTTCTGATGAAGATTTTCCGCTGCGATCAGATAAAAGATATAGATGAATATACAATAAAGCATGAGCCGGTATCTTCTATTGACCTGATGGAAAGAGCTTCTGGAGAGATTTTTAAGTGGATCGAAAGCAGATTTGACAGATCAAATAAATTTTTAATATTCGTTGGCCCCGGAAATAACGGTGGCGATGGACTTGCTCTTGCCAGGATGCTTTCTCTAAACAGGTATATTGTAAAAGTTATTTATGTTAAGTTCACTGAAAAAACTTCAGTAGATTGGGAATTAAACAGTTATCGATTAAAAACAGAAGCACAAGTCCAGATAAATCCTATTAAAAGTCCGGATGACTTGCCGATGATCTCTTCGGATGATATTATTATTGATGCAATATTTGGTTCAGGACTTACACGCTCCATTGAAGGAATGGTTGCAGAGGTAATCAGGATTATAAACATAAGTGGTGCAAGAATCATTTCAATCGATATCCCTTCTGGTTTGTTTGGTGAAGATAATATTGCCAATAATCATGGAAACATAGTCAAAGCAGATTTTACCCTGAGTTTTCAATTTCCAAAACTGTCCTTCATGTTTGCTGAAAATGCTCAGTATGTTGGCAATTGGGAGGTATTGAATATTGGGCTGGATTGTAGTGCGATAAACAGTACAGTTTCTCCTTATGTATTTTTAGAGAACAATGATATAGCTCCATTACTTAAAACAAGAAGTCAGTTTGATCACAAGGGGAACTTTGGTCATGGCTTATTGATTTCCGGTTCAATAGGAAAGATGGGAGCTGCTGTTATGGGGGCAGAAGCAGCTCTCCGAACTGGTATTGGGCTCATAACATGTCATATACCTTCATGTGGTAACGTAATAGTACAAAGTTCCGTGCCGGAAGCAATGGTAATTGTGGATAAATCTGAAAAACAGATATCCGAAGTTGGAAAAACAGATATTTTTAGTGCTGTCGGAGTTGGTCCGGGTTTAGGTGCTGACCCAATATCTCAAATTGCACTTTTCAGCCTGTTATCAGAGTGTAAAAAACCGATGGTAATTGATGCAGATGCTTTGAACGTTTTGTCAATAAATAGGGAATGGCTTTCACTTTTAAATGAAGAAACAATCCTCACTCCTCATCTTAAGGAATTTGAAAGGTTGGCCGGAAAAACTGAAACCGGTTTTGAAAGAATGAAAAGACAAATTGAATTCTCCAGACAAAATAATTGTATAGTTGTACTTAAAGGTGCCCATACATCTGTGACTACTCCGGGAGGAAAGGTAATGTTTAACAATACAGGTAACCCTGGTATGGCAAAAGGAGGAAGCGGGGATGTGCTTACAGGAATAATATTAGCTTTGCTAGCTCAGGGATATACACCTGAAAATTCTGCTGTTACGGGTGTATATTTGCATGGACTGGCGGGCGATATAGCCGCGGATGAATTATGTTTTGAATCAATTATTGCATCTGATATAATTAATTGTATAGGAAAGGCGTTTAATACAATACGGCACAACGGTTCAACAACACAATGGCGCAAGTGTGAAGAGGAGAGGGGGCGAAAAGGAGAATAAAAGAATTTAACTCCGTGAAAATCCGTGTCATCCATGGTAAAAAAAGAACTAGATAGTAAACTGAAAATTTAAGAAATATGAAAAATTACATAAGATTATCATTATTCCTTTTAATAACTATTCTTCTTGTATCTTGTTTTTCGGGACAGAAATTTGCTAATAAGGATGTTCTCATTACACCTCTTTCAGAAACCGTTTCTATTAGGGATGGAAGTATTGTTTATGGCCTTCCAAGGACAATATTTACAGTTAACGTTCAAATGGAAAGGACTGTAAAAATACCGGGTCCTTATGCGCGATTTGCTGCTGATATGATAGGTATAAGTGATGCTATTCAGACCGGAAGTGAATCATGGGTTATTAATAATATTTCAGTAAGCAACTCCGAGGAAGTCGATCCGTCTGAGTTTTATGTTATAAAGAGCAACTCCCTTTTTGAGACCAATGTTCTTGCACTAAAGAAAGAGGGACTTATACTTGATTTAAATTCTGATCTTAATCTGTCTGATGATAACAGGCCTGGAGCCAAAAATCAGAATATTAATAAGTTCAGGTATATTGATCTTGGGTCGGATGAATATTTTCAATCTCAGAAAGATACAGTTTACAAACGTGTGTCAGTTGATTCTTCCTTTATAAGAATACCTTATATAGTTGAAAAGAAAAAGGTGTTTACACTTGATCAGCTTGCAGAGAAAGCTGCAAAGAGACTAATGGAACTGAGAGATGGAAGGCATTTGATTCTGACAGGCGAAGCAACTGTATTTCCTCAAAATGATGCAGCCCTTAATGAAATTAATCGTCTTGAAAAGTCTTATACCGAATTATTCTCCGGCAAGACTATGAAAGAATTAAGAACATTCTCATACCAGATCATTCCTGAAAAAACTATGATTGGAAAGCAATTCCCTCTTTTCCAATTTTCAGAACAGACTGGTCCGGCTGCGAGCAACAGGAAAGATTTAATATCTGTTTCTGCAGAACTTATTCCTGAAAGAAAAACAAAAAGCCTTACAGTATTAAATAATACAACAACAGAAAAAGGTTCAACTGAGTTTGATAAATTGTATTACAGGGTTCCTGATGTTGTGAGTTTGAAAATCAATATGGGTAATGAAACATTATTCAGTTCAAGAAAACTCATATATCAGTTCGGAGAGGTGATTCAGCTACCGGCTAATTATCTGATAGGAAAATAATAAATAAAATTTGAAGGGGAGATTGGGATAAACGGAGATCGGAAAATTCGACTCCGTAATACTCCATGGTTTAAAAAGAAACTCAAATGTTTAAAGTATCGTGCTGGGATTATTTTACTTTTCCGCTAAAACTCTTCTGAAAATCATCCAATTTCTGAGTATCATAAGCCTTCTCAGCAAAAAAACTCAGTAAGACTTCCATATCCTTTGGTTCTCTATAACCCGGGAAGGGTGCCGATGCCAGTTTGCCATCTTTCTGCGGGAAAAGAAAAACAACTGTAGGATATGATAATTGCCCATTAAGCAATGCAACCGCCAGTTGATTTGCTTTGCCATATTTCCCATCATTGACAAAGGTCTGACCCAGGAAAGTAACACTTTCTTTACCTTCAGCATCAAATTTTACAGGATAAAATTTATTATTGAGAATTTCTGAAATTACCGGATTAGTGAAAGTATCCTTATCCATTTTTTTACACCATCCGCACCAATCAGTGTACGTATCAATAAAGAAAGGACGTGGCGACTGTGTGAATAGTTTTTCTGCTTCCTGTATCGTAAACCATTTAATAGTTGACTTATCTGAAGTAGTAGTATTCTGAGAGTTAGCTGAGATGGCAGCTATTGTTAATAAAATTAGTATTAAGCTCTTTTTCATTTTTAGCTGAAGTGAATTGGTTATTGAATCTGGTGCAAAATAACAGAAAATCTTATTATAACGGTATTAATGTAACTTTAATTATTATAAAACCCCCATTGATTTTGACTTCGTTCGAGCTCCTCCGCTTCGCGTCGTCGGTTCTTCGTTTAGCCCGACCCCATGGTGAGCGAAGAAAATCAATTTACTCCCCTCGGGGTTGGGGTAAATAAATTGATTTTCAAGCTATAACTTATCTCTATTATATTATAACATATTCCTGGGATTTATCACATTTTATACTATTTAACAATTGTGCCAGAGTTAAGTTCATGATAACTTACATCAATAATGAGTTACATTCAATTTATTTTTTACATTTACCGATCATTAATTATTATTTTTTAAAATATATGGAAACAATTACAAATACTTTACGCGATTCTAAGGCAGCACGTTGGACAGCTCTAGCTGTGGTAGCCTTTACTATGCTGTGCGGATATTACCTTACAGATGTTATGGCCCCGTTAAAGCCTATGCTTGAAAAAGAGCTTCTTTGGAACAGTACTGATTATGGCTTCTTTACAAGCGCTTATGGCTGGTTCAACGTATTCCTGCTTATGCTCATTTTCGGAGGTATAATCCTCGATAAAATGGGTGTCAGGTTTACAGGAAAAATGGCGACAATAATAATGGTAGTAGGTACTGCAATTAAATACTGGGCAATTTCAACACATTCTCTCGACGGACATACCATACTAGGATGGAAAGCACAGGTAATGGTTGCGGGTCTGGGATTTGCAACTTTCGGAGTAGGGGTGGAAGTAGCCGGTATTACAGTTTCCAAAATAATAGTTAAATGGTTTAAAGGGAAGGAACTTGCTCTTGCAATGGGACTTGAGATGGCAACTGCCCGTTTAGGTACAACATTGGCTATGGTCACTTCAATTCCGATAGCAACTGCACTTCATGGTGTATCAAAACCGATTCTTGTATGTCTGATCATGCTCTGCATAGGTATGATAGCATTTTTTATTTATGCAACGATGGACAAAAAACTTGATCAATCAGTTGCAGATGAAGCAGTAAGATCAGGTTCTGTTGATGATGAAGAATCCTTCAGAATAAGTCATGTATTGGAAATATTAAAGAATAAAGGTTGGTGGTATATAGCAATTCTTTGTGTTTTATTCTATTCTGCCGTATTCCCATTTATCAAGTATGCTACTGACCTTATGGTAAATAAATTTCATGTCAGTGAGGGGCTTGCAGGTAATATTCCTGGTCTTCTTCCATTTGGAACTATACTGCTCACTCCCCTTTTTGGCAACATTTATGACAGGAAAGGGAAGGGAGCTTCAATTATGATAATAGGTGCAGTTCTTCTGATCCTCGTTCATGCTGTATATTCAATACCATTCTTAACTTCCACTCCTTTAGCAATAGTTATGATAATGCTGCTGGGAGTTGCTTTATCTTTGGTACCATCTGCAATGTGGCCATCAGTACCTAAAATTATTCCTGAAAAACAGTTAGGCACGGCTTATGGGATGATATTTCTTATCCAGAATATTGGATTGTCACTTGTTCCGCTGCTCATCGGATGGGTCTTGAATAAATATTGTATCTCAGGAACACGTCTTCTTGATGGAGTTCCGGTTTCCAATTATAACTATACTCTTCCAATGATTATTTTCACTGCATTTGGTGTTCTTGCACTAGTCTTTGCATTATTGCTAAAAGCCGAGGATAAGAAAAAAGGATATGGACTCGAATTGCCCAATATTAAACAACACGAATAATAATTAATGAAAACGCCCTGAATCTCAGGGCGTTTTTGTTTTTTAATTGTTTTTTATTTCCAGAATATACCCCACAGTGGGAATTGTCGTGATAGATACTCCCGGATCGTTTTTCAGATAGCTTCTCAATTTGGATACAAAGACATCGAGGCTTCTTCCAGTGTAATAGTCCGATTCACCCCATACAGCTATCATTATCTCTTCTCTTTTAACAAGGTTGTTCTTTGAATTGCTAAGCAGCCTGAGTATTTTCGTTTCCTTCAGAGTTAATCTTCTTGTGCTCTTCTCGTAAATCAGGAGTTGATTCAGCCTGTCAAATTTGAACATGCCTATCCTCAAAATATTATTTCCGGTTGCTATATCTTTACCCGGTTTTATCCTGTTCATTATTGCCATTATACGATATAGCAATTCCTCTTCATCAAATGGTTTGGTAATATAATCATCAACACCAATCCTGAATCCTTTTATCTTATCATCTCTGTGCGATCTGGCCGATAGTATTACAATCGGAATCTCACTGTTCAATTCTTTAATTTTCTCTGCAAGGGTGAAACCATCCAACTTCGGAAGCATGAGGTCCAGAATACAGAAATCGAATTCTGATGTTCTGAATCCGGTTAATCCGGAAAGGCCATCTCTGTATAGTCTGACTTCGAAACCATTGACCTCAAGAAAGTCAACTAACAGGAATCCAAGGTTCAGATCATCCTCAACAAGTAATATTTTCCCTCTAGGATTAACTTTTGTCATTTGTTGTCTGAAATTGGAAATTCGATTGTAAGGCAACTTCCTTTGCCCTTAGTACTTGCGACCTTAATTTTCCCACCCATTTTTGCAACAATATTTTTCACGTGATATAAACCAAGTCCGAAACCTTTATTATCGTGAACATTCCCAGTTGGAATCCTGTAATATTTATCAAATATATGAAGCTGCTGATCTTTCGGAATACCGATCCCATTGTCTGAGATATCTATAGAAGTAGTGTTATTTTTTGAAGACAGTTTTATAGATATTGCAGGATTTGTTGTGCAATACTTTATTGCGTTATCGACCAGATTTCCTACGGCAATGTGAAACAGATCAATATTGCCATAAACATAATAATCTCCTTCTTCTTTATTTAAAACAATGGACCCGCCTTTTTCTTTGATCTGAACAGAAAAGGTCTCAATAACATTTTCGATAACCAGTGATATATCAATACTTTCACTCAGGTCAGGTTCTCCTGTTTCAGAAAAGGATGTATTCAGAAGTTCCTCAACCCTTTGCTTAAGTTTGTCGTGTTCAGTCTTGATAATATGAGAATAGAATATAAGTTTTTCATTACTTTCCACTATTTCTGATTTTGAAATCATACTGTTTGCCAGTGCTATGTTTGTGAGAGGAGTTTTAAATTCATGGGTCATATTATTTATGAAGTCGACGATGTTTTCTGTCAGTTTTTTCTCCTTTTTATAATAATTGAAAATCATTAAAAAAGATAATGATACAAGTGCCAGCAGGACAATTGAAAAAATAAAAATATAACCGATCTGGGCAATTATGAAATCACGTTTTTCAGGAAATTTAATCCTGAGCTCGTAGCCTGATTGCTTCAACGCGTTCTTAAGATCATCGCTAAAATAAATGCTGCTGTTTTGTTTCAGAGTCTTGTCGGGTATTGCCTCTGTAATATCGAATTCAAAATCAAGATTTATTCCATAAAATTTCAAATCGTTTTTTATGATAGAATCCATATTTGCCCACTCTTCCCTGTTTTTCATCATAAGGTAACATGAAGCAGCGTTTCCTTCTCTCATACAATTACTTACTTCTTTGCAGATAGCCTGATCTCTTGCCATGTTCTCCACAATACGGTTCATAGCCATACTTACGCTATGATTAAACTGTGTTTCCTGCATTCGGGCAGACCTAAGTATCCCAGTTATCTGTATAGCAACAAGAGCCACCAGGCACATAAGAGTCACAACCAGAAGGCTTAACTGAATTTTTGATTTTTTCATCAACGGAGTAATAAAATCATTTTAATAATTGTTCAAATTTACCAGTTAGTTTGCCCCTAAATCCACTAAAGGGGACTTAAGTTTCTATTTTAATTTCAGTGTTTTCCCTTTAGGGTTAGGGCAAAAAAACACTGAAATTAAAATAAACAAAATAACCGATGAATTCAATCTAATAATAAAATCTTATTGATCAAAAGTAAACAGTTTTTAGAAATGTAAAAATGATTTAACATCAGTATAACACGAATTAACCTCAGTATAACTTCATTGGATATTTAAAATTCTAATTTTGTTTTGATCAAATCATTAAATTATTCTACGATATGAAAAAAGTAATTCTTGGGTTATCCGGCATTTTGATTGCAGCTTTTGTCATTGTAGTTGTTGTCAATGCTCAAAACTCACCACAGGAGGTTAAGAAAGCAACAACCGAAATGTCAAAAGACTGCGGCAAGTGTCCATCGGCAGCTGCATGTACAAAAATGTCAGGAGACAAAACTACTGACGTTAAAAAATGCGATCCTGCAAAATGTAAAGAAATGGGTTGTGATCCTGCTAAATGCAAGGAAGGAAAATGCGACCCGGCAACATGTAAAGCCAATTGCAAAAGTGCTGATGGCGGAATGAAAAAATGTGACCCTGCTGCATGTATGGGTGTCGCTAAAAAATAGTTGATAGGTGAAAATTAAGGTCTGAGATTCCGACCGATCTTTTCATGAGTCATAATTGTCCGATAATAGGCGGATGGTTATGACTCTTTTTATGCCATTTTTATCAATATTGCCTTTAAGGTGTCTGTAACATCCTCCTCCTCATCAACGCATCTTTCAAGCATTTCAAGAATTTTATTGTTCTTTAGCAATTCTTTAGGGTCTTCCTCTTTTTCAAATAGTTCAGCTACGCCAACAAAATATAGTTCATCTGCCTGATGTTCTATTTCCCTTACTTTATCACATGCAAGACTAATCTTTTCTTTATGTGTTACCGGATCTTTAAGACAATGTATGGCTGTCTCAAGTTCTTTCGCTGCAGAGTAAATTAAGTCAGCCATTTCTTTATAAATAGGAATAAGTTTCTTTGGTTTGTAAAGACAAACTCTTCGACCTATTCCATTTATTGTATCAACCACATCATCAATATGAGCTGTGAGTTCATGAATATCTTCCCTGTCGAAAGGAGTTATAAATGATTTGTTAAGCTGGTCGTACGTTTTAATAGTGATCTCATCACCAATATGCTCAACATCGCGTATCTCTTTATGAATTCTTTCATGCTCAACAAGATCGGTGCTGGACATGAGTTCTTTGAGAAGTTCGGTTGCTTTAAGCAGATTTTCAGCATCACTTTCAAAAAGTGGAAAAAATGAATGGTCCTTTGGTACGAAATACTTAAGAATACTATCTATGTTCATATTAAAATGTTTTAAAGGTCAATATTAAAAAATTATTATGCGTTAAAAACCCAGTTGAAGAAGAAATACATCGACCCTCCGATAAATGCGCTGACGGGGATCGTTAGTATCCATGCCCAGAATATTTTTTTAGTAACACCCCACTTTACTGCCGATGCCCCCTTCCTGGCGCCAACCCCTATTATTGCCCCTGTGATTGTATGTGTTGTGCTTACAGGGATGCCAAATCCTGTGGCTCCAAATAATGTGAGTGCTCCAGCCGTTTCTGCACAGAATCCCTCAAAAGGTTTCACCTTGGTAATCTTTTGTCCCATAGTTTTTACAATTCTCCAGCCTCCAAAAAGAGTTCCCATCGCAATAGCAGTCTGACACGACAATTTTATCCATAAAGCAATAGGGTCATTTTTTGTGGCCAGGCCCGAAACTATTAAAGCCAACCATATTATTCCCATAGATTTCTGAGCATCATTTCCCCCGTGTCCCAGACTGAGGCTTGATGATGATATAATTTGTAGTTTTCGAAATAACTTATCGACATTCGAAGGAGTAACCTTTCTGAATAGAAAAACAACTAATGATGATATCAGAAAGGACATTACCATTCCCAATATAGGAGCAATGAAAATGAATGAGACTATTTTTAAAAATCCTGATAGTATAATTACTCCAAATCCTGAATGCATCACTGCTGCTCCGACTAATCCTCCTACAAGAGTATGCGACGAACTTGATGGCAGCCCTATCCACCATGTTATAATATTCCAGATTATTGCAGCTACCAAAGCTGAAGCTATAACTGTCATATTTACTACATCTTGTCTGACAACATCACCTCCAATTGTATGCGCTACCTTCATTGGAAAAAAAACGAATGCAATAAAATTGAAGAAAGCAGCAAGTGTTACTGCAACAACCGGAGATAGAACTTTTGTAGAAACTACAATTGCAATGGAATTAGCTGAATCGTGAAATCCGTTTAAAAAGTCAAATATCAGAACTAAAGCTATAACAATATAGAGTACCGTCATAACGCTAATTTATGAAAATTTGGACGATGAATAAATATATAAGAAGAGTTAAAAAAGCAAGTGAATGATTATTAGGCTGATACATTTATTAGGTATTTTTTAATCAAGTGTTGTAAAGTAATAATATCGGAACTAAAAACAAAATGATTCGATCATAATGTTCCTGCTATACCTTAATGCACTTATTTTCAAGATAATATATGATGATTTGATCTACACCTGATTCAACTGAATGTAGATACCTTGACCCTCGATCTTTGAATTATGAACCCTGAACTAATCTATGCCATCTTTATAAGTATCGTTTTCAATGTGTCTGTGACATCTTCCTCTTCATCAACGCATCTTTCCAGGTACTCAAGTATCTTGTTGTTTTTTAGTAACTCTTTTGGATCTTCCTCTTTCTCAAATAGTTCAGATACTCCGGCAAAATAAAGTTCATCTGCCTGACGTTCAATCTCTTTTACTTTATTACAGGCAGCGGTAATTTTCTCTTTGTTTGTAACAGGATCATTAAGACAATCAATTGCTTTATTGATTTCATTTGCCGCTTCGTAAATCAAATTAGCTAATTCCTTATAGATCGGCATCAACTTTTTTGGTTTATAGAGGCAAACTCTTCGACTGATCCCGTTTATGGAATCTACCACATCATCTATTTGAGCGGTTAACTCATGGATGTCTTCCCTGTCGAAAGGGGTAATAAAGGATTTGTTAAGCTGTTCGTAGGTTTTAATAGTGATCTCGTCTCCAATATGTTCAACGTCCCGTATCTCATTATTAATTCTTTCATGCTCAATAAAATCTGTGCTCGACATTAGTTCTTTAAGAAGTTCTGTAGCTTTTAACAGGTTTTTTGCATCACTTTCAAATAACGGAAAAAATGAATGATCTTTCGGTACAAAAAACTTTAGGACACTGTCTATATTCATAATAAAGGTATTGTTATGTTATAAATATGTATTTGGTTTAATTGTGAATAAAACTAATAAGAAAATACATCGCAGAACCAACAACTGCCGATATTGGAATTGTGAGAATCCATGCCCAGAATATATTTCTTGTTACTCCCCACTTTACAGCTGATACTCCTTTTCTGGCCCCGGCTCCCATAATGGCTCCAGTTATTACGTGAGTAGTACTAACAGGAATACCTAATGCTGTGGAACCAAATAATGTAATAGCTCCTGCCGATTCAGCACAAAAGCCTTCAAAAGGTTTAAGTTTGGTGATTTTTTGACCCATAGTTTTAACAATTCGCCATCCGCCAAGTAAAGTTCCCAAAGCAATTGCAGCCTGACAGGAAAGGACTATCCAAAGCGCTATCGGGTCAGATTTTGTAGCTAACCCTGATACTATAAGAGCTATCCAGATGATCCCCATTGATTTCTGTGCATCGTTTCCGCCGTGACCAAGACTGAATGCTGCTGCAGATACTAATTGCAGTCTTCTGAAGTGCTTATCAACATATAAGGGTGAATGATTTCTTGAAAGATATATTACAATGGCGGAAATAAAGAAGGACATTACCATCCCCAGTAAAGGGGCGATGACGATAAAAATTACAATCTTAAGAACTCCGGCAACAATTACAGAGCTCCAACCAGCGCTTGCAACAGCAGCCCCTACTAATCCTCCTACAAGTGTATGAGATGAACTTGAAGGAAGGCCAAACCACCATGTTATTAAATTCCATGTAATAGCAGCAATCAACGCAGATGCTATCACTGTAAGATTTATTACGTCGGGATTGATGACTCCTTTTCCCATAGTTGTGGCTACTTTAAGAGGGAAGACCAGAAATGCAACAAAATTAAAAAAAGATGCCATTCCTACAGCAGCTACAGGAGAGAGAACTTTAGTAGAAACAACAGTTGCGATAGAATTTGCCGAATCGTGAAATCCGTTAATGAAGTCAAAGACCAATACCAATGCTACTACAGTATAGAGAAATGTCATATGGTTAATATTTAGAGAAGATATGGGAAATTAATTGTGAATCCTTTCCTGATAGAAATGAGTAAAATTTCATTTCTTTTTGAATAGACATATATAGAATCATAATGTTCAATTATCTGCAAAGTAACTATTTCCGGACAACATTTAGCAGGTTTATGATGTTAAGTTTTTGTTACATTTTTGCTGGTGATTGTGTCACATTCAGAATTAACCGGGATTCTTCGTTTTTGAACATATTTGTCATTGTTTATGTTGACAATTAGTACTATTTTTAATGATTCTTATAGCAAATTTAAAACATATTGAAAATGAGCGACATACGTAAATTAGAGCCAAAACAGGTATGGAATTATTTCCATGAGATTACCCAGATACCGCGTCCTTCGAAAAGTGAACAGGGGATGATTTACTATATGAAGAAATTCGGTAAAGAGCATAATCTTGAAACTATTGTAGATAAAGTTGGAAACGTAATCATCAGGAAACCTGCTACTAAAGGGAAGGAAAAACTTAAAGGTGTAATTTTCCAGACTCACCTTGATATGGTTCCGCAGAAGAACAGTGATAAGAAACATGATTTTGAAAAAGACCCTATCGAAACCATTATTGACGGGGAATGGGTCAGAGCAAATGGCACTACACTGGGAGCTGATAATGGTATTGGAGTTGCTGCAACTATGGCCGTTCTGGCATCGAAAGATATTGCACACGGTCCTATTGAAGCACTTTTTACAATTGATGAAGAAACCGGTATGACAGGTGTTTTCGGACTGAAGAAAGGCTTACTTAAGGGTGATATTCTTATGAACCTCGATTCTGAGGATGAAGGAGAGCTTTATGTTGGATGCGCAGGCGGAATAGATGTTTCCATTACTAAAAACTATAAAGAAGATAAATCACCAGCAGGTATGGTGGCCTATAAGGTAACTGCAAAAGGTCTGAAGGGTGGGCATTCAGGTGTTGATATAGCTATGGGAAGAGCTAACTCAAACAAAATTATGTTCAGGTTCCTTATGCAGGCAGAATCTGATTTTGGAATCAGACTAGCCGAAGCGGAAGGAGGGAACCTCAGGAATGCCATCCCTCGTGAATCTTATTCTATAGTTCTTGTACCTGATATTAAAGCTAAGGAATTTGAGAAATTTGTAAAGAGCTATGAGAAATTGTATCGGGCTGAGTTCTCTGATACAGAGCCGGATATGGAATTTAAATGCAAAAGTGTCGCTATCCCTGCCAAAGTTATGAATATGGGTGATCAGTACAGAATTATAAGGGCAGTTTTTGTTTGTCCAAATGGTGTACTCAGGATGAGCCAGGCAATGAAGGGTCTTGTGGAAAGTTCAAATAACCTTGCTATTGTAAAATGTGTCAAGGGTAAATTTGAAGCTTATAATCTTTGCAGAAGTTCAGTTGACTCTGCAAAAGAAGCAAATGCCTGGAAGATTGCCGCCGTATTCCATTTAATTGATGCAGAAGTTAAGCTTGAGGGTGCATATCCGGGATGGAAACCAAACATAAACTCTCCGATTCTTAAAACAATGAGCAAAGTTTACAATGATAAGTTTGGAAAGATTCCTGAGATCAAAGCAATACATGCAGGTTTGGAATGCGGTCTTATTGGCGGTGTCTATCCAAACCTTGATATGATTTCATTCGGACCAACTATAAGATTTCCACATTCCCCGGATGAGAAAGTAAATATCGCATCAGTCAAGAAATTCTGGGATTTTCTTGTCGAAACTTTAAAACATGTTCCTGTAAAAGGTTAAAATAAAAAAGAGGTTTCTCAAATTGAAGAAACCTCTTTTTTTCCACTATATCCTTTGTGTCAGGAAACCTTTATCTCTATAAGCAGATCATCTTTCATGACATTCGTATTAGCCCTGGCATAGACCTTCATAATAACACCATTAACCGGCGATAAAATCTCATTTTGCATTTTCATGGCTTCCAGAATTACCACCGGTTCACCTCTGAGTACTGTTGCGCCTTCCCTGACAAGAACATCGATTATTTTACCGGGCATAGGAGCTTTAATGAACTCTTGTTCAACTTTGCCTCTTTTTGAATCAAGTACTATTTTCCTTTGTAGTGAGAATGGGGTTTCAACAGTGAATGTGTAGCTTATATCATTAAAAAGAATCTCATACTTATTCTGACGCGAACGAACTATTTCAACAGGATATTTCCTGTTCTTCCATAAAATGTAGGGGCCTAACTTTTCATCTGACTTAAGTTTAACCTCATAATCTCTTTTTCCAATCCTGATTGAGTGTTTCAGAGGCAGTGAAAAAGTGAATTTCCTGTTTTCTGAGGAAAGCGCATGTAGCTTTTTTATCTGAAGTTTATCGTTTGCCATTATCAATAGGTTGAATTAAAATTGATTTATTCTTTTATTTAGTAACCATGGAGACATTTCTTTTCCATGTTCGAAATCGATGTTGATACTTTCATCAGTCAGGTTTTCTTCAATAAATAGTTTAGTGGCAAGCCATGCAGCAAGCATTTCCTCATATTCACTATTAAAGTAGAATTTTTCAAGATCCTTTTCAATAAACGCAGTTGTAAAGCTTCCATCCTGAAATTTAGGATGCCGTACCAGCATTCTGAAGAATGGAAGTGTGGTTTTAGTTCCTTTGATCCACACCTTATCAAGTGCCATCTTGCAGTTCTTGAGTGCGTCTTTGCGATCTTTCCCTTTTACAATCAGCTTTGCAATCATCGAATCGTAACTTGCAACAATAGATGAACCTGCCTGTACTCCTGTATCTACTCTTACACAAGCGTCAGAGGGCATATTAAGACTAATAATCTTACCCGGGTCAGGTGCAAATCCTGCCTGAACATCCTCCGCGTTAATGCGGCACTCAAAAGCCCAACCACTCAGTTTAATATCACTTTGCCGGTACTTTAGTTCTTCTCCGTTTGCAATCCTTATCTGCTGTTCAATCAAGTCAATACCGGTAATAATTTCAGTAACAGGATGTTCTACCTGAATCCTGGTATTCATTTCCATGAAATAAAATTTCTTATCTGAATCGAGCAAAAATTCGACTGTTCCTGCGGAATAGTAATCCACAGCTTTGGCAATCTGAACAGCCATTGTACCCATTTTTTCCCTGAGATTGTCATCAAGTGCACATGATGGCGCTTCTTCAATCAGTTTCTGATGCTTTCTCTGAATAGAACACTCTCTCTCACCCAGATGTATTACATTTCCCTTTGTGTCTCCAAGTATTTGAAATTCAATATGTTTTGGATTTTCTATATATTTCTCAATAAATACCGAAGGATCGTTGAAAGACTTTTCTGCTTCTTTGCTGGCTATGATAAACAGTTTCTCCATCTCATCAGATTTCCTTACTATCCTCATTCCTCTTCCTCCGCCACCAGACGCTGCTTTTATTATTACAGGATAACCAATCTTCTCAGCTATTAAAACAGCCTCTTCTTCATTGGCTATATTACCTTCGCTTCCCATTGCCATAGGGATTCCGCTGGCAAGTGCAATTTTGCGTGCAATCGTCTTATTCCCCATTTTATAAATGGCATCAGGGGAAGGGCCAATAAAAATTATTTTACTGTCGATGCATTTTTGAGCGAAGTATGCGTTCTCCGCAAGGAAACCATACCCCGGATGAAGAGCATTTGCATTTGTCTTCAGGGCTATAGCAATCAGCTTTTCAATATCAAGAAACACAGGAATTTCAGATACGTCCTCAGTATTATCGAAGATCACATCTGCCGATGAAAGATACATTGCGTTCGGTTCGACAGCCGTTTTGATAGCTACTGTTTCAATATTCATCAAACGGGCAGTCTTCATTATTCTGACTGCTATCTCGCCACGGTTTGCGATGAGTATTCTTTTTATCTTCATAATTATCTGCTTTCTATTTTGAGACGGCCTATAAATCGTTTATACTTGATTTCTTCAGTATCCTGAGACGGCCAAATTGGTCGTCTTTGTTATTATAATGTAATCCAATTTGTAGTTCCGAGGTTCTAAACCTTTCAGCTAATAGCTTTTACCTCTTTACTTTTGTCTTTTATGCTATAGTGGCATATTCCCATGCTTTCTGGCAGGAACCTTTACCCATTTATTACTAAGAGCATTCAGAGCTGATAAGATTTTCTTTCTTGTAACAGCAGGATCAATAACTTCATCGATATAGCCCAACTCGTCAGCAATAAAAGGGTTTGCTATCTTATCACGATATTTCTTAACAAGTTCTTTTTTAAGTTCAACAGGATTATCTGAATCTGCAAGCTCTCTACGGTACAGTATAGCAACTGCTCCATCAGGACCCATAACAGCAATTTCTGCTGATGGCCAGGCAAAACTGAAGTCACCGCCAAGATTTTTACTGTTCATCACGATAAATGCTCCACCATAAGCTTTTCTGAGAATAACGGTTATTTTTGGAACCGTTGCTTCACTATATGCGAATAGTAATTTTGCACCATGCCTGATTATCCCTGAATGCTCCTGGTCTACGCCGGGAAGGAATCCTGGAACATCTTCCAGGGTTATTATTGGGATATTAAATGCATCACAAAACCTGATAAATCTTGCACCTTTTGTTGATGAATCAATATCAAGTACTCCTGCAAGGACCTTGGGTTGATTTGCAACAATTCCAATAGTTTTTCCTCTGAGTCTGGCAAAGCCTGTAACGAGACTGGCCCCGAAAAGCTCCGCAGTTTCGAAAAAACTGTTTCTGTCAACTATTTGGTTTATAACATCTTTTACATCGTAAGCTTTATTGGGATCATCAGGTACAATGTCCCTGAGCTTTTCGTTTATATCACCTATTGAGCCATCATCCGATACTACAGGAGGATTTTCAACATTATTCGATGGAAGGTATGAAAGAAACTTTTTCAGTGCAAGAATTGTATTCTCCTCATCGTCATAAATCATCTGAGCAACACCGCTTTTACGGGCATGAACCTCAGCTCCTCCCAGTCCGTCAGAAGTTACATCTTCATTAAGCACTTCTTTAACAACGTTGGGTCCGGTTACGAACATGTAGCTCGTATGATTAACCATAAAAACAAAATCAGTGAGGGCAGGGGCATAGACTGCGCCTCCGGCAGCAGGTCCCATAATTACAGATATCTGTGGGATTATACCAGAGGAGTGAATTATGTTATGAAAAATTCCGGCATAACCACTCAAACTTGCTACACCCTCCTGTATTCTTGCTCCACCCGAATCTATTAAGGCAATAATAGGAGATCCCATCTTCAATGCCATTTCCTGAATTTTAGCGATTTTTTTAGCATGCACGATGCCTAACGACCCTCCCATAATAGTGAAGTCCTGAGCATAAGCAAATATCAGCCTTCCATTTACTTTTCCATGTCCAACAATGACGCCATCGCCGTAGGATCTCTCGACTTTACCAAACTCAACAGGCTGATCAGCAGGAGTTACATAAGCATCAATCTCCTCAAAAGTAGCATTATCAAAAAGGAGATTTATCCGTTCAAAAGCAGTAAGTTTTCCTTTGGAATGTTGTTTTTCAGCTTGTTTCTTGCTGTACTGTTTTTTAATTGCCTCCTGACGTTGAATAAAGGCTTTATAAGGTTTTCCTGATAGATCCATACCTGAATATTTTTACGGTGACAAAAATAGGCAATCTCGGGGTAATATCAAAAAAACCTTCGAACGCATCAAAGGTCTAACGAATATTATTATGATAATCAAAATGATATGATAGTAAAAATTTCGACCGCACTAATTTTAAAATCTCTTTTTCTCTCCATCAGCCCGTCTCCCCTTCATTTCTATTTTGGTTTAAACAATCCCTCAGCCTTCGATCCAAGCATACCTGCCTTAAGCATAATATCACTTGCCCTGTTTAGATTTTTGATCATCTTATGATTAATTACAGGATAATGCCTGATAGTCTCAAGTTTATCACCAATAAACTCAAGATCTTCATCTGTAGTTGCCCATTTTCTTTCATCATAAATAGTCAGATCGAGTGGGAGGGAGTACGATCTTAGTGATTTATCTCCATTCAGATTGAAGTAAAAGTCGAAGTATGACATCACTAGCTCACGTAATGAACGGTATACAGGTTCTCTGTATCTTAATGAAGTAAAGTTTGATTTTGCAACTGCACCCCAATGATTATCAACTTTAAAAACTGAAATGACATGATCATCATCGTTAAACGACTTCATGTCAATTATTAATGGCTGGTATCCAATAAATTGCAATGCTGCTGCCGCAAAAAGAGCCCCTTCAAAACAATGTGCCGATCTTTTCCTGATGACCCACCTTGGCGATCTGCATTCGTAATTAGGATTGTATTCAATAAAATCCAGAAAACCCTGAATCTTATCAGGATCACTCAGTGTTTTCAGGAACTTAATCTCATCTTGCGTCCAATCCATAATCTTGTCTTGTTTTTGTTGTTACTGGTTCCAGGTTCCAGGTTACTAGTAGTTACCGAATACTGATTACCGAATACTGATTACTGATTACCTTTTTTCTTCCCTGAGCCCTGAGCCCTGCGCCTTACGCCAGTTCTTCAATAATCTTCCTCATCTCCCCATACTGCTCTTCCATACTCATTACTAGTTTTAATTGAGCTTTAGCTCTCTGCAAGTTGTGCAGTTCATGATGAATTTTATAATAATTATCACCATCAATAAAATCTGTAAGAAAACGGACAGCCATTATATATGTAATCAGCTTAGGTGCAAATGCAAGGTATTCTTTTTCAACATTGTTAAGTGTGTTGCCGGCTTCAGAAAGGTAACCTTCAGAATACGCTTTAAACAGGTTAATATTCATTTTGACCTTTGACAGGTCAGTTTCATCTTCGGTAGCAGTATTGGTAGCTGTCCTGATAGCGTCGCCGAAATCATAATGAACATATCCAGGCATAACTGTATCCAGATCGATGACACACAAGGCTTTATCATTTTGATCGAGGAGTATGTTATTGAATTTTGTATCGTTATGAGTAATTCTTAATGGAATTTTCCCATCTCTGCCTAACTTAAGGATGGTCTTCATCTCCTCAGCTCTGGAAAGTATCTGATCTATTTCTTTCGATACATTTTTTACTCTCCCAACCGGATTCGCAGCGATTTTAGTATTCAGTACATTCAGTCTGCTTTCAATATCGTGAAACTTTGGAATAGTTTCAAAAAGAGGAGCCCCTGGCATGTCAGAAAGCATTGCCTGAAACCGGCCAATTGCTTTTCCTCCCTGGTAGGCTTTTTCAGGACTATCAACTAAATCGTATGAATGATGATTGGGAATGAAAAGAAACATCCTCCAGTAGCTTCCATCTTTATCTGTAATCCAGCTTTTTCCATCTCTGGACATCACAAGATTAAGGCATTCCCTTTTAGAATCTGATCCTGGTATTTTGTTTAGTTTATTTCTTAAATGAACTGTTACCCTCTCAATATTATTCTGAAGTTCAGGGATGTTTTTAAAGATTTTATTATTGAGCCGCTGAAGAATAAAATCATCTTTTTCTTTTTCAGCGGTTTCAATTTTGAATGTATCATGTATATGTCCGCTACCACAGGTTACCCCGGATAAGAAAGTACCATCCGCAGTAAATCTTTCATATATTTCTTTAAGGTTATAATCCATATTACTTGCCTGCTTTGTGACCTATAAATGCATAATACATAACTATAAGGTAGGCAGGAACGCAAATCCAGTAAGCCGATTGGGTTGAAAAGGCAACAGCAAGTCTTCCATATATTAAAGGTATAACTGCACCACCGGCAATAGCCATGATAAGCATTGCCGATCCTGTTTTCGTGAATCTTCCCAATCCATTGAGGGCGAGAGGCCACATAGCAGGCCATACAAGTGAATTGGCAAGTCCAAGAAGTGCTATAAATAAAACTGTTACGGGTAATACAAGCTGAATTGATTTAAAGGTCATAATATCAATAAATGACATGCTGAAAACAAGATGAGAAGGAACGAGAATGGCTCCAAGCGAGAATATGACTCCAAGAATTGTACAGATTCTTAATGCAGAAACCTGGCTCAGATATTTAGGTATAAAAATAATTCCTATCAGGTATCCGATTATCATACTTAACAGGGTCAGTGAAGTAAAGTATTTTGCAGATTCCATGGCAATACCAATCGATTGACCATATCTTATTATACTATCTCCAGCAATTACTTCAACTCCTACATAGAAGAACAATGCAATAACACCAAGAATCAGATGTGGGAACTGCCAGATACTTGTCTTTTTTGCATTTGTTTCGCCACTTGCTGAATCTTCAGCATCGGTGTCAACTTCAGGAAGATGGGCAAACCTTAAAAGTAATCCAAGCAAAACAAGAATTACAGCCATTATAATATACGGCATTATCACCCTGCCTGATAATTCATCAAGTAAAGTGGCACGTGTAGCAGCATCAGCAGCCTGGGCGAGTTTTTCCTGCAGTACTTTTGAATCTTTCAGTATTATACTTGCCAGAATTATAGGCGCAATAGCCCCTGCAAATTTATTGGCTATTCCCATGATACTAATTCGCTTAGCGGCGCTCTCAGGCGGACCAATAATTGTTATATAAGGATTTGATGCAGTCTGAAGCAATGCCAACCCTGTTCCTTCAACAAATAATCCAAGCAGGAAGAGGCTGAAAGTCCTTGTCATTGCGGCAGGAATAAATATGAGAGCCCCTAATGCCATTATCCATAATCCCAATGACATACCATTTTTGAACCCGGTCTTTTTAAGTACCAATGACGATGGCAATGCCATAACAAGATAGGAAACATAGAAAGCAAAGGTTACAAAATAGGCTTCAAAGTCATTTAGTTCACACGCTGTTCTGAGAAATGGTATTAGTATTCCGTTAAGCCATGTAACAAAGCCAAAAATGAAAAAGAACAGCCCGATTATAGATACTGAAAAAATATAATCTTTTCTGCTGATACCGGTTGAAGAATTGGGATTAGTCATTTCTTTATTTTTATTAATTCGTATTTAATAATTCTTAATTCCAAATTATGATGTGTAGCTTTCAAAACTAGTCTTTTTATCTGGAAAATACTATGGCTTTGATCAAGAATGAAAACTTCAGTTCAAAGATTTTAAACAGCTATTTCTTCTCTGAAATTTCCCTCGATTTTATTCCAAGATAACCATCATCTTTTTGTAAAATTCCCAGATCTCCATGCTGTGCTTCACTCGGATGAAGAAATGCAGCAGGTGTTCCAGTCGAACTGAATGTGGTCGCAATCTTCATTGCTATCTGTCCGGCTTTGCCCATTCCACTGGTTACAAGCTTTCCATTAATTTTATGAACCTGCCTGTGAATTATATTAACTGCTTCCTGAAAGTATTTTGAAACCAGAACTTTAGTAATAGCCTTTGCTTCTGCATTAAAAATCTCTCTGACTTTTTCTGACATTATCATCTTCTTAATAATCTTATGCCAAAGTTATCAAAAATATCTACCGTAAAACCTGATAATTTGTTTTTCTGTTTCCAGGCATTCCTTATATTTAAAGATATTTTGTACACCTCATCTTGCAAGTTTTAATATCTTTTTATTTGTATAATCAGAGAACGAAAAACAGGAATGGAAAATATTATAAATGATGAAATTGCCCCTTTGCAAAAGCGAAGTTCCCAGACCTACATAATAGCCACAGCGTTTTTATCATTACTTGCTATCGTTGGATTTGCGCTTTATGGTTTACCTTTCTTTTATGATTTCTTCATGAAGGAATTTGGTTGGTCACGAACTGTTGTAACTTCAGGAAATGCGTTAGGGAAAATACTGGTAGCCCCACTGTTTGGATTCGTTGCAGGCTGGTTGATTGATCGGTATGGTCCCAGACGAATGTTGATGGCAGGCGCACTCATGACAGGATCGGCCCTGATAGGGCTAAGCCTGATGAATTCACTTGGAATGTTCTACCTCTTTTACATTTTTGTTGCATTAGGATATGTTTTTGGAGGACCACTTCCATGTCAGGTTATTATATCACGCTGGTTTACAAAAAACAGGGGTAAGGCAATGGGGATAGCATATCTGGGAATAGGAACAGGGTATACTCTCGTTCCGCTTATTGCTGCTGGGTTGGAAAAGAATATTGGATGGCACCTGGCGTTGATGGCACTTGGTTTTTTAATTATTGTAATTGCATTTCCCCTGGCACTATTTCTCAAGGATTCACCTTTGAAAGAAAAAGTTGAAGAAAAAGCAGAATCTTTTGTTCCGATCAGGGATATTCTGAGAACCAGGAACTTTTACCTGCTTGCATTCGGCTCGATGTGCTCAATAGCTGCAGTTGGTGGTGTAAATCAGCATTTGAAATTATACTTAAGGGATCTTAGCTTTGATCAATCGCAGGCTGCACGCATTATTTCAATGGTTGCTTTAATGAGTCTCGCAGGAAGAGTTCTGATGGGATTTCTTGCCGACCTTATGCCAAGAAAAAATGTGATGATCTTAATATATTTAATTGTAGGATCTTCAATACCACTTCTTCTCATGCCTGATTTTCCCGGGAGGTTATACATTTTTGCTGTTATTTTTGGTATAGGATTAGGTGGTGATTATATGATAATTCCTCTGATGGCTGGGGATATGTTTGGAGTTAGAACATTAGGAAGAGTGATGGGAATCATCCTGGTTGCAGACGGGTTAGCGGAATCTTTAAGCCCGATGATGGTCGGAGCTTTGTACAATAATATCACAAAAAGCTATTCATTTGGTTTTACTATACTTATTTGCATTGCACTTGCAGGGGCTCTTATTGTAGCTTTTATAAGAAAGGAGAGGGCTGGTTGAAAATCAGATCAAACATCCTTTTAGAATTTATCCGGTTGCTATAATTTTCAAGTAGAACTCTCCTGCGCTCTTCAATCATGTAATCACTGAATTCTTCCTGCATTAAATGACGAATGAGTTTTGTGGTCTCAATATCTGAATCTGCCACATGACAGAGACTTCCAAGGTTATTTCTGCTTACCATCTTACTATTTACAATGCAATGTCTTCCTGCGAATAGTGCAAATAATAGTTTTATTTTGAAGCCATTCATTTCCAAAGCTGGAAGAATATTTATATGAGAATTAGAAATTAATTGTGTCATTACTTTATTCTCCGGATTTGCAACAATGTCTATATTTGAATGACCGGATACCTTTACCAATAATTGCTTTGGAGGATTTTTACCGGCAATAATACATTTGAACGGAACTTTCGAAAATACGTTATCAATCAAAGAATTTACTGTGATAGTATTCTCATTTACAGATAGATCACCGTGATACAATAAATATTCTCCTGAACCGGTCTTGCTAACTACATCATCAAACGGATGAAATGGAGCAAGTAATCTGGAAGTATGATACTTGTTGTTCAAATAATTATGGTCAATTTCAGATATGGGTAATAAATATTTTGCTCCCAAAAGCACTTTTTCATAGAGCTTTAGTCTGAATGATTCAATTGTAAAGTAAAGTCGATTAGTCAAATGATTCTCTTGTTTCGCAAGGGTTTTATAATACTGATGTTCAATATTATGCATCCTTATAAGTTTTCGTCGGCCAGCAAGTTTTGGATGGTTTAGATAGTAAGTTGTGTGCAACCCATCAAAAAGAATTGGAAAATCATTTTTCGAGAGGTTCTTAAGCAGAATTTCTGATTTTCGGCTTGAAATAATGTAAGGTAAAAATGAAAAATTGTTCAGAAAATTTGATTTTCTTGGATAGTAGCTTACTTTTTCGCATATGGCTTCCAATTCTTTTGAATGAGACCGGCCATACTCAAAGCAATGCAGATGTATCCTTACTCCAAGGTTATTTAATGATTGAATACGATAGAAAGTATCAATCATGCCTCCGTAATCAGGAGGATAGGGAATATTTAAGGTGATGATATTAAGATTATAATTCAAGTTAACAGATTCACAATATGACAACTAAGATAGTGAATTTTAGTTTGGCTATATTGTAATAGCAGTAAAGCCGCAAAATGCGGCTTTACTTCATGTGAACCTAGAGGGACTCGAACCCCCAACCTTCTGGTCCGTAGCCAGATGCTCTATCCAATTAAGCTATAGGTCCTCGCAATGCGGACGCAAATATAGCAATATTTTTATTTTCAGGAATATTAATTACTTTTAATTGTCGAAATAAAAAAATTGTTTGTATCTTAATGCATTGATAATCAATTCTAAAATAATATATATGAAAAAGATTGCAGGTATAATCGTAAAAGTATTGCTTGGTTTAATTTTATTGGTTCTTATTTTACTTTTTACTGTTCCAATAATATTTAAAGACAAGATCAGAACAAAGGTAGTCGAAGTAATTAATGGTTCAGTTAACGCTAATGTCAAATTTGATGACTATAAGCTGGGATTTTTCAAAAACTTTCCAAATCTCACATTTTCTCTGAACGGCTTATCGGTTGTTGGAATCAATAAATTCGACAAAGATACGCTTGTCGCTTGCAAATCATTCGATCTTGTCTTCGATCTTTCAAGTCTGCTGGGAAAATCCGGCTATGAAATAAAGTCAATTATTATTGATCGTGCAGTTGTAAATGCGATTTACGCTAAAGATGGATCTGCCAACTATGATATAATGAAGGATACATCAAAAACTCCTGCACCGGCAGCGCCAACTGCACCTTCAACAATGAAGATTAAGCTGAAAAATGTAAAACTTCTGAACAGTTCAATCGCCTATATTGATAATCAGGGAAATATGAGTGCATACTTTAAAGGTATCAATTATAGTATGAAAGGCGATATGACAATGAGTGAAACTGATATGCAGATGACGATGACCGCAAAGGAGTTTACTTTCATTATGGATGGGATGAAGTACATTAATAAAGCGGTAGTTGATGCCAATATTGACATGCTGGCAAATCTTGATAACTGGAAATTTACATTCCGTGAGAACTATATCAGCTTGAATGACATGAAGGTCAATTTTTCTGGTTGGGTTTTAATGCCAAAGTCAGACATAGAGACAGATATTAAGTTCAACACACCTTCTACTTCATTCAAATCATTATTATCTCTGGTGCCTGCTGCATATATGAGTGATTACAAAGATCTGAAAGCCAGCGGAGAATTCTCTTTTGCCGGCTCGGCCAAAGGTATTTACAGTAGCGCGAAGAATACATTACCTGACGTCGTACTGGCTTTTTCGGTTAACAACGGTTTAATAAGTTACCCGTCACTACCTGAACAGATTAAGAATATTAATATTAAATCCAATGTTTTTGTTGATGGCAAAAAAATGGATAATACTACCGTCAGTATTGATGTCTTTCACCTGGAACTTGCAGGAAACCCATTTGATATGAATTTTTCACTAAAGACTCCGATGAGTGATCCTGATTTCAAGGGTTCTATGGTGGGAAGAATTGATCTTTCTGGTCTTATGAAGGCTATGCCAATGGATAGCATAAGCCTGTCCGGAATTATAGACATGTCAGTTCAGATGGCTGGAAGGATGTCAATGATAGATAAGAAGCAGTACGATAGTTTTAAAGCTGCCGGAAACATGAGCATTAAGAATATGAAGGTTGCGATGACAGGATATCCTGAAGTAATGATTAATGAAGCTGCTTTTGAATTTACTCCTGCCTATGCGGCTATGACTAATACAAGTCTTAATGTCGGAGGGAAAAGTGATTTCAATCTGAGTGGCCATATTGAAAATTATATCCCTTATGTTTTCAGTAATAAGACAATTAAAGGTAATCTGTCGTTGCGATCAAAACTAATCGATGTTTCTGAAATAATGTCAAAAATGGCATCCGATACTACAGCAGTTAAGGATACATCTTCAATGACATTAATACATGTGCCTGAAAACATTGATTTTGATTTTAATGCTCTGATTGACAAATTCAATTACGATAGTATAAAAGCGCAGAATGTAAAAGGACATATTATTGTACGTGATGGGATTTTGAGTATAAGGGATGCCGGAATGAATATTCTGAATGGTACAATAAATATGAATGCCGATTACGATACCAGAGATACTCTTAAACCGACGATGAAAGCCGATTTTGATATGAAAAATATTGAAGTTAAAGATGCTTTCAAAACATTCAATACAGTACAGAAGCTGGCGCCTGCTGCAAAAAATATAGATGGAAAGATTAGTGCAAAAATGGCATACATGAGTTTACTTGGCAAAGATATGATGCCCATTACCAAAACAATCAACGGTTCGGGAAATCTTCAGTCGAATCAAATAACTCTTCTCGAATCCAAGACTTTCGACAAGATGAAAGAAACTCTCAAGCTTGGAGATAAGTATAGCAATACTTTCAAGGATATCAATATTAGCTTTAAAATTGCTGACGGGAGGATATCTGTTAGTCCGTTTGATGTAAAAACAGGTAACCTGAAGATGAATATCAGCGGGGACCAGGGCATAGACCAGACAATCAATTACCTGGTTAAAACCGAGATTCCAAGATCTGACCTGGGAGGTTCTGTAAATTCGCTGATTGATAATTTGTCAGCACAAGCTTCTGCTTTTGGTATCAGTTACAAGCCGTCAGATGTGCTTAAAGTCAATCTTAAAGTAACTGGAACTTTCACAAAGCCTTTGGTTGCTCCATTCTTTGGAGGCACAGCAGGAGAAAGTACAGGTGGAGCAAAAACTGCTGTTAAAGAGGTTGTTAAACAGACAATAGATAACAATGTTGATAAAGCTAAGGAAAAGGGTAGGGCAGAGGCTGAAATTCAGGCTGCTAAAATTGTTAAAGAGGCTGAAGACAAAGGGCAGGCCTTAAGGGATGAAGCAGCCAGAACTGCAGCACAAATGCGTAAGGAAGCTGATGACCAGGCGCAGAAATTATTAGATGGATCCAGCGGACCGTTAGGTAAAATGGCTGCCCAGAAAGCCGGTGATCAATTGAAAAAAACAGCAGATAAAAAAGCAACCCAGCTTGTTAAGGAGGCTGATGTACAGGCAACAAAGCTAGTTGATGATGCCAAGGTGAAGAGTGCTGAAATGGTGAAGAAAATTTAAAAATATTTGTGTCAGAAGATATTTCGATTATGAGCAGAAAGCAGGTTCAACAAGTAATAAGCTTAATACGTAAATTAAAGAAGTACCTTAAAAATGATTAGGTTGTTTGGTCTTGACAATTAGACTTCCAGACAATAAGATAATAAGACAAAAAAAAGCTGCCAGATGGCAGCTTTTTTATTATTAGAATTTCTTTTCCTTAATACGTGCTTTTTTACCGGTAAGATCACGAAGGTAGAATATCCTTGCCCTGCGCACTTTTCCGTGTTTATTAACTTCTATCTGGTCAATAAATGGTGAAGCAATCGGAAAAATTCTTTCTACACCAATATTCCCTGACATTTTTCTCACAGTAAAAGTTTCAGTATGTAGTTCACCGCTTCTCTGTATTACTACACCGCGGAACTGCTGAATTCTTTCCTTGTTTCCTTCTTTAATTTTATAATGGACAGTAACAGTGTCACCGGCGCCGAATTTCGGAAATTCATTTTTTACCGCAAATTCTTTCTCAACAATAGTCATTAAATTCATCTCACAAAGTATTTTGTATTCTCATTTTGACTTTAAAAATCCGGTCGCAAACTTACTAATTAAATTCTGATAATCCTCAAACTAAGAAAAAAAAAGTTTAATTCAATTGATTTGATAGGTAATTTGAGTCTGAAAAGTCTGTAAAGTCTTCATGACAATTTTA
>JANXXP010000337.1 GCA_025350595.1 Bacteroidota bacterium | reverse complement strand
TGCTGTATTAGCAACCTGTTTTACCACACTTGCGGTGAATCGATACAGGAAAACAGCTTAGAAAAGGATTAGTGATATTTGTTTACGAGGAAAAACTTACTTATTAATTAATTGATATCGTTGATTCCACTGGCCAGTGGTCAGAAATAAAAACTCCCTTTTCTTTTTTAATGTAAGTACTGTGATCCAATACTTTCATACCACTCCTGACAAAAATATAATCTATCCTGGCTTTCCCCGGTTTATCAGAAAAACCGTTAAATGTATATGAAGGACCTAAAGGTCTTTTCCCGGAAATATCATAAGAGTCCTTTAATAACGGAACACTCTCGTCAGGACCAGTCAATATTGCGTAACCCGGACTTGCCGGAGGCATGTTGAAATCGCCTGTGATGATAAAAGGAAAACCATCTGCAATTTTCCCCACCTCTTTAAGAAGTATTCTGGAGCTCATTACTCTTGCAGAATCGGAATCATGTGCAAAATGGGTATTAAAATAGAAAAAGTGTATATGACTGTCTTTATTTACAAGTTCCATCCAGGTCACTATCCGTGGTAATGATGCTCCCCAACCTCTGGAACCGGGAATCTCAGGAGTGTCGGATAGCCAGAAAGTTAGTGTTCTGACCATATCAAACTTGTCTTTCCTGTAAAAAACCGGGTTCATCTCCCCTCCCCTGGCTCCGTCATCACGACCCACTCCGACAGAAGAATAATCTTTCAGAACGGAATCAAGAACCTGATACTGATTCCATAATACTTCCTGCATCCCGAGTATATCAGGCTTTTCTTTCAACAAAAAACTGCAAACCTGAGGAGCTCTTTCAGGCCAGGCATTAATACTATCAGCAGGATTATCATATCTGACATTCATTGTCATTACTTTAATAGAATTCTTCACTTGCTTGTGTGAACAACCGGAAATAGCTAAAAATAATATGACAACAAAACAGATATTTAACTTCTTCATTATTCTTAATTTTTTATCAAAGATAATCATCTGAACTTCAATATTCACCTTAGTTTGAGTATTGCATCACAGAATCTGATCGGGAAGGTAAATTAGCAATTATTTATATATTTGCAAAATAAATATTTTTAATGCCTGATGTAATAAAACTTTTACCCGACTCGGTAGCCAACCAGATTGCTGCAGGAGAAGTTATACAAAGGCCAGCTTCTGTTGTAAAGGAGCTTGTTGAAAATTCTGTTGACGCCGGAGGGAAAAACATCAAAGTAATTATTAAAGATTCAGGTAAGACATTAATTCAGGTGATTGATGACGGATCGGGTATGTCTGAAACAGATGCAAGATTATCCTTTGAGAGACACGCCACATCAAAAATTACTTCGGCCCAGGATCTTTTTTCGATAACCACTAAAGGGTTCAGAGGAGAAGCACTGGCCTCAATCGCTGCGGTTGCTATGGTTGAACTTAAGACACGCAAGGCTGAATCAGAAGCAGGAATAGTTATAGTTATAAATGGATCGAAGGTTGAAGCACAGGAACCTTGTAGTTGTCCCGTTGGATCAAGTTTTTCTATTAAGAATCTGTATTACAATATCCCGGCACGTCGTAAATTCCTAAAATCGGACAATACCGAAATCAGACATATTGTAAATGAATTTCAGAAGATTGTACTTGCTCACCCTGATATTCGGTTTTCGCTTTATCATAATGATACCGAGATTTACAACCTTGCCCCGGGAAACTTAAGGCAGCGCATAATCGGAGTATTCGGAAAACAAATCAATCAGGAACTTATCACAATCGATACAGATACCAGCCTTATAAGCTTAAAAGGTTTTATAGGGAAACCCGAGAATGCCAGAAGAACTTATGGGGAACAGTTCTTTTTTGTAAATAACCGTTTTATGAAACACCCCTATTTCCATAAAGCAGTTGCAGAAGCCTATCAGAATATTCTTCCTTCTGAAGCAATTCCGTCCTATTTCATTTTTATGGAGGCTGATCCTGCTTCAATTGACATAAATATCCACCCTTCAAAAACTGAGATCAAATTTGAGGATGAAAGATCAATTTGGAAAATACTTTTGGCATCGGTCAGAGAAGCCCTTGGCCGTTTCAATATTGTTCCATCACTCGATTTTGAAAATGAAGCTCTTATTGACATCCCTGTCAGAAGTTCATCAGGACATGTCCCTGAACAACCTAAGATTGAGATTAATACACAGTATAATCCTTTTGACCACGAAGAGACCGGGAACGAACGACCCGGATTTATTGAACGGTTTGAGAGAGAAAATACTACGAACTGGGAGAAACTTTATACATCTCTGGAAAAAGAAAAAGAAAATTCGCAACAATTTGAAAAGATAAGGGAATCCGAGAGAAAATTCTTCCAGATAAAAAATAAATATATCATTTGTCCTGTTATCTCGGGATTAATGCTTATCGACCAGAAGAGGGCTCACGAAAGGGTGCTTTTCGAAAGATTTCTGGAATGTTTAAGCAATGATCGCGCTGTAAGTCAGACCGATATGTTCCCGGTTACTGCAGATCTGAATCCTTCCGACTATTTTATTTTGAAAGAGATTGAGGAGGAATTGGAATTGCTTGGGTTCAGTTTTCAACATTCAGGGAATAATAAAATAACAATCAACGGACTTCCTGCCGGCACTAATGCATCTGATCCTGTCGAAATGCTTGAAATTCTGATTGAGGATTATAAAATCACACAGTCTGATCCTTCCTCCGGGGCAAAAGAAAAAGTTGCTGCTGCAATGGCAGGAGCTTCAGCTATCCCATATGGAAAAGTATTGAATCAGAAAGAGATGGAGGATCTCTTCGATACCCTGTTTGCATGCAAGTCACCAAATTATTCCCCAAAAGGAAAACCGGTTATAAGCATCATTCCTCTTGAAGAGATAGATAAGAAATTTAAATAAAATGTGGTGACAAATTGGCGTACTTTAATGTAATAAAAGGTTTGGCCCGACTATTGAAGTCATAAAAAGTTATAAATACAGATAGATGAACGGATTCGGAAGAGGCTTTTTCGGGTTACCCCCGGTGGTAAAAAATATCATAATGCTCAATGTGATTATGATTTTGTCCTATTGGGCAGCACAGAGTGTTTTTGGCATTGATCTCAACAGTCTTCTTGGACTATATTTCCCTAAGTCGGACCAGTTTATGCCATTGCAGATAGTAACCCACATGTTTATGCATGCAAATTTCTGGCATATTTTCTTCAATATGTATGCTCTGTATATATTCGGAGGTGTACTTGAAAATGTATGGGGACCAAAACGTTTTTTCATTTATTACATTATTTGCGGACTTGGAGCAGCCCTTACCCACGAAACGGTAATTGCATTCGAATACAGCCACCTGGCACATAGCCTGAGCCCTGAAAACCTGCAGTTGGTGCTAAATGAAGGGACCGCATTATTCAAACATGGTCAGGGGTTTGCTGATCCTGATATGCTAAAGCTACAGATGCTGCTAAATACCGTCACAGTTGGAGCTTCCGGTGCTATTTTTGGGGTTTTACTTGCTTTTGGGGTCCTTTTCCCGAATACCCAGTTAATGCTCCTTTTGCCTCCCATACCAATAAAGGCAAAATATTTTGTGATGATATATGGCGCTATTGAGCTTGTTCTGGCCGTAGCCCAGCCTGGAAGTGATATAGCACATGCCGCTCACCTTGGGGGAATGTTATTCGGATATATCCTCCTCAGATACTGGAGAAAAACTACAAATACTTTATATTGATGGGTATCTGGGACGACATAAAGATAACTTTCAGTAAAGGGAGTAATCTTACAAGATTAATCTATATAAACATTGCCGTTTTCTTCCTGATTACGATCGTCGCGGTTATAGGCTTCCTGCTCAATAATCCTGCTATCTCAGTGAAGGCACTTAACCTGATTTCTGTCCCTTCGTCATTAAAATCTTTGCTTATAAGGCCCTGGACATTACTAACATATATGTTTGTTCATGAAGGAATCTGGCATATTCTTTTCAATATGTTATGGCTATACTCATTTGGAAGAATATTTCTTGAGTATCTCGATCAGAGAAAACTGGTTGCAGTTTACCTTCTAGGTGGTATAAGCGGAGCATTAATGTACATTCTGTCATTTAATATTTTTCCGGCATTCTCGGCTGTTGTTGGTGAATCTGTTGCAATAGGAGCCTCCGCTTCGGTTATGGCAATTGTCGTTGCAATTGCTGCTTATGTACCTGACTATACTGTTCAACTGTTTTTATTCGGTAGGATAAAAATAAAATACCTGGCTATAGCAATATTTGTTTTTACATCAATTATGGATTTTTCAGTTAATTCGGGAGGGAAACTGGCGCATATCGGAGGAGCATTCTTCGGGTATTTTTATACTCTTAACTTAAGACAGGGAAAGGATATTGGTAAAGGATTCAACAAAATAATCGATTTCTTAGTTACACTCTTTAAACCACGAAGAAATCTTAAAGTCACACATAAAAAAGCAACCACCGAATTTGAATATAATAAAATCAAAGCAGATCACCAGGTAAGAATTAACAGCATTCTCGACAAAATATCGAAGGGAGGCTATGACAGTCTTACAAAGGAGGAAAAAGAAACTCTCTTCAAGGAAAGCCAGAAGAAAAACTGACCTGAAGAATTTGCCTATTGATAAACTCTTTACCCAAACTCGTCAAAAACAGCATTCCAAACCCTGTTTTTCTCCTGAGATTCCGGTAAATTCGTAATTACATATTGTTATATTGAGAATAATCCTTTATAAGATCCTTTTAGCGGTAAATGTGTTTTTCGCACTAACGCTCCTTATGTCATATCTGGCTGTACATATCAGTCCGGGTGATTTTGCACTACCAGCCTTTTTTGGCCTTGCTTATCCATATCTCTTGTTAATCAATATAATACTGGTCATAATCTGGGCTATGTTATTAAGATATGAAGCTTTTATATCGGTAGTTATTATCGCTATCGGATTTAACCATTTTTCAAACTACATTAAGCCTTCAAAACCTTCAGGAAATAAATCCAACACATTTAAAGTCTTAAGCTACAATGTCAGACTCTTTAACTATTTTGAGACTAAGAACGGCATTTATTCTGAAAAAAAAATAGTCGACTTCATAAAATCCCAAAAACCAGATGTTGTATGTTTGCAGGAGTTCTTTGGTTTAGGCATTCCGGCTCAGAAGGAGGCAGCTTTCATAGCGGACCTGGGAGAAAAATATTATTCACATTTTAAGGTGCTCGGAAATGGGAAAAACAGGTTTTATGGAATTGCTACTTTCAGTAAATATCCAATTGTAAGGAAAGGAGAAATAATACATCCCGGGTCTTCAAGTCTTTCAATCTATACCGATATTCTTATTGGAAAAGATACAATCAGAGTATACAATAACCATCTCCAGTCATTCAGACTTATGAGGCTAGAACGATCATTCATTGAAGAAATGACAGCCTCTGATGATAAAGAGACTATGGGTGAGGTTAAAAGTATTTTTGCAAGTCTTAAAAAAGGTTTTATAAGAAGAGCTCTCCAGGCGCAGGTTGTGAAGGATAATATTGACAGATCCCCATTCCCGGTTATTGTAGCAGGTGATTTCAACGACACGCCAGTATCTTATTCATATAGAAAGATCCGTAAAGGGCTGAATGATTCTTTTGTTAATTCGGGCTATGGTGCCGGATTTACCTACAGGGGAAACTATCCGCCTAACCGGATAGACTACATTCTTTATGGTAAATCACTTAATAACAGCTATTTTGAGATACTCAGAATCAAATATTCCGATCACTATCCCATTATTGCGTATTTTAAGAAAAAGGCTTAAAAAGGCAGCTTTCTAAAGTCTACATTCCCTCCTGAAATTATAAGCCCTATTTTTTTACCTCTGAATAAATCAGGGTTTTCTTTTACTATTGCAAGTACAGTAGCCGATGATGGTTCAATAACTATTTTCATCCTTTCCCACACCAGCAACATACATTCAATAATTGATTCTTCTTTTGCTGTAATAATCTTATCCACATTTTTTCTGATGATTGCAAATGTGAGTTCGCTTAATGATGTTAGCAATCCGTCGGCAACGGTCACTGGGTTAACAGAAGGGACAATTGTGCCTGAAATAAATGACTTATATGCATCGTCAGCATTTACTGGTTCAGCTCCTATAACCTGAATACGATTATCAATGCCTTTTACACATGTTGAAGTACCACTCATAAGTCCTCCTCCTCCTACCGGAGCTATAACGATCTCCAGATCGCTTTTTTCACTGAGCAGTTCCAGCGCTGCCGTACCCTGTCCGCATATAACATTATAGTTATCATAGGGATGGACAAGCGTTGCTCCCATTTTAGCTATTATTATCCGGGTAGCCTCTTCGCGGGCCTGTAAAGTGGGTTTGCAGAAAGTGATCTCGGCTCCGTATCCGGCAACAGCATTTTTCTTAACAACCGGAGCATTGTCGGGCATAACAATATTTGCCTTAACACCGTTCATCCTTGCCGCCAGCGCGAGTGCGGCTGCATGATTACCAGAGGAGTGGGTAACAACTCCCCTTCTTTTTTCTTCTTCAGTAAGCGATAAAACAGCATTCGTCGCACCCCTGAATTTAAAAGCCCCGACTTTCTGAAAATTTTCGCATTTAAAAAACAGTTCGCAACCAAAAATTGCATTCAGCTGTTTTGAACTCATTACCGGAGTCCAATGTATAAATGGCCTTATTCTTGAGTGTGCGGCCTGAATGTCGGCTAGTTCGGGTAGTTTCATTATAAATCTTTTCTCAAAAATAACAAATTAAATAAATATCCAGGTCTGTCAAAAAGCGCTTATGTGAATACTTTGATTACAGATGCCGGAAACATCTGGTTGCTTAAATCGAATCCTGAGAATACGGGAAGTCCGTTCTTCTTTTCACAGTTCTTTCATGAGTTGGCTGTTGGAGCCTGTGTGGGACTACTATTTGATATCTCATTTGTCATATTACGATTCGACCTGGCTGCCCCTTTAAGAAAGCCATGGCTTGAGGACAAAAACAAATGGGTTATTAGTCAGATAGATTTTAGTAATTCCGTTTGGCGAAATGTAAATCTTGTTTTTAATATTGCAATCGGATATCCATTTTAAAAAATAGGGACACACCGTGGCATGTCCCTATATTACAATCTGAATTTCTTCTACTAACCGAAAAGGCTCCATGCAACGGTAACACCTGCCATAACGACAGCAACCATAGACATAAGTTTTATAAGAATATTCATTGACGGACCGCATGTGTCTTTGAATGGATCACCAACAGTATCACCAACAATACTAGCTTTATGGCATTCGCTTTTCTTTCCGCCATAATTACCTCTTTCAATGTATTTCTTGGCATTATCCCATGCACCACCTGCATTGTTAAGCATACTTGCAAGAGTGAAACCAGTCGTCATTCCTCCCATTAACAACCCAACAACTCCGGGAACACCAAAAATAATACCTGTTACAACAGGAACTATAATTGCCATAAGTGCAGGAACAACCATTTCTTTCTGCGCCCCTTTTGTAGCAATAGCCACACATTTTGCATACTCGGGTTTTCCGGTACCTTCCATAATTCCTGGAATTTCACGGAACTGACGTCTTACCTCATCAACCATTCGTCCTGCATTCCTTCCGACAGCTTTCATAGCCATTGCAACAAATACAAAACACATCATTGCTCCGATGAAAAGACCAGCAAGCAAAATAGGGTTGAATAAAGAAAGATTGTATGCTCCAACAAAATCCTTAATCCCTGCATGCGAAACTTCGACAGCACTTTGTCCTGCCTGCACAACTGCCGGCGCATGGCTCTTATAGAACAGAACATCACCTATCTGTTTGTAACCATCAACACTTTTGTCAGCGAGTCTGCCAAGCCATAGTTTTACTTCCTCCATGTATGCAGCAACGAGAGCCAGTGCAGTAAGAGCAGCTGAACCAATAGCGAATCCTTTCCCTGTTGCAGCAGTTGTGTTGCCAAGTCCATCGAGAGCATCGGTTCTCTGTCTTACTTCTTCAGGAAGACCAGCCATTTCAGCGTTTCCGCCAGCATTGTCAGCAATCGGTCCGAATGCATCAGTCGCAAGAGTTACTCCAAGAGTTGAAAGCATACCAACAGATGCGAAACCGATGCCATAAACACCCATTGCAAAATTGTGGAATCCTCCTGCAAATGAATAAGCTGCAATAATACCGGCAACGATTGTCAAAACGGGAAGCCAGGTTGAGTACATTCCCACTGCCATACCTTCTATAATTACAGTAGCCGGTCCTGTCTGAGATTGTTCAGCAATCCCCTGTGTGGGTTTATAGCCATCAGAAGTATAATATTCAGTTGCCTGTCCGATAATTACACCAGCAACAAGACCTGAAACTGCGGCACCAAAAACACCCCAGGTAATCCAGTCTGCATAAGCCAGCGCAGCTAAAACAACCAGAATAAGAGCAGAACTTCCTCCTGTTCCAAGCAGAAGGGCTCTAAGGAGGGTTTTTGGCGAAGCTGATTCTTTTGTTCTCACCATATATATTCCTGCGATTGACAATAAAATTCCGATTGCCGATACAAGCATAGGAGCAATGATAGCTTTAATCTGAAAATCAGCTTGCCCCACTATTGACGGAAGTGCAGCACCGAGAGCAGCAGTGGCGAGTATTGATCCAGCATAAGATTCATACAGGTCAGCTCCCATACCGGCTACGTCGCCAACGTTATCACCAACATTATCAGCAATTGTTGCCGGGTTACGGGGATCATCTTCAGGAATTCCTGCTTCAAGTTTTCCAACCAGGTCAGCACCTACATCAGCAGCTTTTGTAAAGATCCCTCCTCCAACACGGGCAAAAAGAGCTTGTGTTGAGGCACCCATACCAAAAGTGATCATAGTAGCTGTAATCTCAACAAATTTCTGGTGCTCATCAATTCCAGCCTGAACAAATTGAAGACCCAGAAAACTTAAGCCTGAGGTCATATGTTCGGGAGTAAATACAATTTTTGTCAGGAAAATAAACCATGCAGCAATGTCGAGAAGTGCGAAACCAACAACAACAAGACCCATGACAGCACCACTGCGCAAGGCTACCTGTAATCCTTTGTTTAAAGATTTTGATGCAGCCCATGCAGTACGGTTTGATGCAAAAGTTGCAGTCTTCATTCCAAGATAACCGCAGAGACCCGAGAAGAAGCCCCCGGTCAGAAAAGCTATCGGGACAAATGGGTTCTGAACGCCCATATATGCCAGGATAGATAATAAAACAACAAGAACAATAAAAATTTTGCCAACTACAGTATATTGGCTTTTTAGGTAGGCCATTGCCCCTTCCCTTACATATTCAGCAATCTCTTTCATTTTATCAGTTCCTTCCTCCTGGGCTTTCATCCCCTTATAAAAGATCCAGGCAAATAAAATAGCGAATAGCGCTGAAACAGGCACAATCCAAAAAATAGTACTAATCATAATTAAAGATTTAAAGATTTAACTAATCTAGACACACTTATTATATAGGATTTGTTCCAAAATTCTGAAAGAGCATTCGTCATACCAGGCCAAACAGGTATTTCAGAGGTTGATATTAATGAATTTTTTTGATTTTTACTATCATAATTAAAAATAAAGTACTCATTATAAAGTAATTTGCCTTTAAAATCAAGCACCATTATTTCGATTTAATCTGTTGTTGAAGTGATGCAATGAGGGTTAATAGTCAAAGCCTGAAATAAAAAAAAGGCTCCCCTTTTATACAAGGGAAGCCTCAGAATTATTTTAAATCAGGAAGCTTGTTTCTATGCTTCGAAAGGCACTTTTTTGAAACCACCTCTTTTTGAGAACACGATTGCTCCAATAATTATTACAAAACAAACCAGACCTGTAATAAACATACCAACTGAAGCCTGACCCGGTTTCTGATATGCAATGATTACAGGTGCACACAAAAGAGATACCAGGTTTATTACCTTGATCATAGGATTAAGTGCAGGACCGGCTGTATCTTTAAGCGGATCACCAACTGTGTCTCCAACAACTGCTGCATGATGTGCTTCTGACCCTTTTCCTCCGTACAGACCATCTTCAATGGTTTTCTTGGCATTATCCCAGGCACCGCCTGCGCCTGCCATGAAAACAGCTAGCAACTGTCCTGATAGAATTACGCCTGCAAGGAATCCACCCAGAGCTTCAACACCAAGCAGACTTCCAATTAGAACCGGCGAGACAACAGCAATAAGAGCTAAAGGAATAAGTTCTCTCTGAGCAGATACAGTGCATATATCAACAGCTCTCTGGTAGTCAGGTTTAACAGTACGTTCAATAATACCGGGTATTCTGAACTGACGTCTTACTTCTTCTACAATCTGAGCAGCAGCACGTGTTACCGCATTAATAGTTAGTGAAGAGAACAAAAATGGAATAGTTCCGCCAATAAGCAGACCAATAAATACCATAGGAACTGAAACACGGATTCCGGTTTCGAGAAGCTGTGCTGACTTTTCAAATCCCATCTGGATCTGAACTTTGGTCACATCGGTAATAAAAGAACCAAACAAGGCCACTGCTGCAATTACAGCAGATCCGATGGCAACACCTTTTGTGATAGCTTTTGTGGTGTTTCCGGTAGCATCGAGTGAATCCATTATCTTACGGGCATCCTTATCGAGATGAGAAAGCTCACCTATACCGTTTGCATTATCTGCAATCGGTCCAAAAGCATCCATAGCTACGTTATTCCCGGTAAGGGTAAGCATTCCAATACCTGTCATCGCAACTCCATAAAGAACATATACGATCGGTTGACCAGAGTATATCATTACTGAAGCGAATATTGTTACAGCAATTACTAATGTCTGCCATACTGCTACTTCAAAGCCATAGCTCATTCCCTTCAAAATTAAAGTGGCTGAACCTGTTTTTGCATTCTTTGCTATATCTTTAACAGGATGATAATTTCCATCTGTGAAATGTTTGGTTATCTCATCAAGAACAATTGCAAGCAGGATACCTACAACAACTGATAAAAATGAACGCCATTCCCCAAGATAGAAATATGCGAGAATTCCAAATGCTGCAATGCTGATTGCAGCTGAAGAATAGAACCCTTTATTTATTTGTTTAAGAGCGTTATTGGTTTTATCAGTTTTGCTTCCTTTTACCAGGTAGGTACCGATAATTGATGAGAGAACCCCAATACCTCTGACCAGCAGAGGGAAAATAATCCATGAAAGCTCGTGTGTCTGGGTAAATAATACAACCCCAAGTATTAAGGTCGAAACGATTGTAACTTCGTATGATTCAAAAATATCAGCAGCCATCCCGGCGCAATCGCCTACATTATCGCCAACGAGGTCAGCAATAACCGCAGCATTACGTTCGTCATCTTCAGGAAGACCAGCCTCAACTTTTCCTACGAGGTCAGCACCTACGTCAGCGGCTTTAGTATAGATACCTCCACCAACTCTCATAAAGAGTGCAAGTAATGTGCCACCAAATCCAAATCCAAGAAGTGTATCAGGAGAAGCAACTCCGAAAATAATGAAAATGAGTGTGCCTCCAAGTAATCCCAACCCATCTGTAAGCATCCCTGTTACAGTACCTGCACGATAAGCTATTTTAAGCGCTTCAGCAAAACTTCTTCTGGAAGCTGATGCAACGCGAACATTCGCCTGGACTGCCATTCTCATACCGAACTGGCCTACCAAAAGCGAAAAAATCGAACCCATAATAAAAGCAACTGCCCGGCCAATACCTATAACAAGCTTTAGTGATTCGTCAGAATAACCTACGAAACGAAGTTTCGACTCCTCAGTCGGAGGAACAACGTAAACTGACAGGAAAAGGATAATTGTGAAAACAAAAATAAGAGGGACAATTGTTCTTAATTGTCTCTTCAGGTACGCATTTGCACCCAAACGAATTCCATCCCAAACATCCTGCATCTTTTCAGTTCCTTTATCACACGCCATGACCTGACGACGAAGAAACATAGCATAAGCAAGTCCGAAAAATGCGATTACCAAAACACTCCAGATTGCCGCAACTTCAAAAGGGGAAGCCCCCGGTAAACTAACCATAATAAATATTCAATTAAAAAGATTAATACTAAATAGACCTAAAAAATTCATAATTTGTGTTTTCCAATTCTGTCATATCCGGATATGGATAATAGAATAGTTCATTCTTTGAACCAACATAAAACCCTGTTTCAATTGTTCTGTAGAGTAGAGTACCGGAATAAATTCTCTGTACAGTTTTCATGTGCTTTTCATATTCCCCTTTTAGAATTTCGAGGCAGTCTCTTAGGTGCCCTACATTTGAATAAGGTAAATATTCAGCTGATCCTTTGATTGGGTTAGTTGCCAACTCTCCAAGTTTCAGATCTACAAAAAATAGCTTTGGAAGAACAATAGGTGTTGATCCATCAGTGAGCCGTTTCACAAAAGCAGAAGGAGTTAACCCGCTTGCAACCAATGGAGTAACCGGACACAGTTCCTGAAACAGATAGAGTTTCCCTTCAACTTCCTTTGAAGAATTGTAAGGCGTCTTCTTCAACTCTAGAAGAGTACCGTTATCAGCTGTAAGATACAAACTCTTAAGTGCAGATAATGGGATCATTTCCAGTGTTTTATAAACCGAAAGATAGACAGAGCTTTTTGGTTTTCCATCTTCTTTTGGCACACAGCGCCGGTTAAGGCTTTCCATATCTATCAGTTTCTCAATCTGACTCAGGTCAACCTCAAAGAAAATTACCTGCCCTTTGTTCCTTTTTTTTGTCCCGGTGGAAAGGTATGAACCAAATTCAGCCGGTGGCAACATCGATGCAATCAATGCCTCGGGCGTTGCTGTTAAATAAATAAATTTACTCATTACTTAATTGTATTTAATATTATGTCTCTCTATATTCTTAATACGTCATAACAATTTCTTACCTAAGAAATACAAAAGCATGAAATTTGAAAAAAATTCACCGGTACAAAACTAATTTAGTTTTTATTTTTAACAATGATTTTTACATTAATTTTTTTACGAAAAAATCCCAACCATATATGGGAAACATTCTTCTAAAAATATAAAAGAGAAAAGAGAATTAAAATTGAACTGAACCAGATATATTGCATTAATTATCTGATAATTACAAGATAATATATCTGAATTTTATATAATTTAAGATGAGAAAAGCAGACTTCCTGATACAATTATTACCTTTGCACCTATTAATAAAGTGACTGTTAAAAAAACAAAAAAAGCACTATGGCTAATTTTTTCGACGACAAAATATCTGAACGTCTGGGAGGTATCAACTTTGGGAAATCAACAGTAATCTACAAATTTGAACTTATAAAAAGGGCAAAAGCGGCTGCAAAAAAGACACATCCCAACGTTCCTTTAATCGATATGGGAGTTGGTGAGCCTGACTGGCCGGCCGACAATCTTGTTGTTAATGCCCTGGCTGAAGAAGCCGGAAAACCCGAAAACAGATGGTATGCAGATAATGGAATTCCTGAATTTCAGGAAGCTGCTGCAGCTTATCTGGAAAAAGTTTATGGCTTAAAGGGATTAATCCCGTCTGAAAATATAGTTCATGGCATCGGCTCAAAACCGATACTCGCAATGCTCCCGATATGTTTTATTAATCCTGGGGATGTATTATTGACAACGGTTCCGGGATACCCTGTAACAGCAACTTATACAAAATACCTTGGTGGCGAAGTATTTAACCTGCCGCTGCTTGAAGCAAACTCCTTCTTACCGGATTTTAGTATCATTCCTCAGCCAATCCTTAAAAGAGCAAAGCTCCTTTATCTGAATTATCCAAATAATCCAACCGGAGCCGTAGCTACAGTTGAGTTCTTCAAAGAAGTAGTAGCTTTTGCAAAGAAAAACAATATTATAGTGATTCATGATGCACCCTATGCTGCATTAACCTACGATGGATATAAACCACTTAGTTTTCTTTCTGTTGATGGAGCAATGGATGTTGGTGTAGAAGTTCATTCTTTGTCAAAGGCATTTAATATGACAGGATGGAGAATCGGTTTTATTTGTGGTAACAGCAAAGCTGTAAATGCTTTTGCAACTGTAAAAGATAACACTGATTCAGGTCAGTTCAGAGCAATTCAGAAAGCAGCCATTGAGGCTTTCAGTCACACTGAAATAACTGAAAAAACAGTGGCTAAATACTCCAGGCGATTCGATCTTCTGGTAGAAGCATTAAACGAATCAGGATTTACAGCTAAAAAGCCAAAAGGATCATTCTACTGTTATGTAAAAGCCCCTGTGGGCACTGAAGGAGGAAAAGTATTTAATTCAGCATCAGAGTTTTCAGAGTATTTGATAACTGAGTCCTTAATATCAACGGTTCCATGGGATGATGCGGGAAAATTTATCCGCTTCTCAGTTACATTTGAGGCAGAGTCGCTCCAAAGAGAAAAAGAGGTAATGAATGAAATGAAGGAAAGGATGAAATTATTGAAATTAAAATTTTGAAAACCCTGATTTTAAACAATGTATATTAAACATATTGAGAGAATTACATAACGGTATGATATTTGCCAGTCAATATCTTCAAAGGACCCGGATAGAAGTCTGATGTGAACTTTCACGGGGAAAAATACCTTCTGTTAATAATTGTTAATTATTTTTTTTATCATATATTTGAACATAATCCAATCCAACGAAAGAATATGCCTAAAATATCAGCAGTTATAATAACATTTAACGAGGAGCAATTCATTGGAAAATGTCTTGCCTCAATAAATGGAATTGCCGATGAAATAGTAGTAGTTGATTCATTCTCAACAGATGCCACTGAAGAAATTTGCAAAAAATATAATGTCAGGTTTGTAAAACACGAATTTGAAGGGTTCAGAGATCAAAAAAACTACGCCCTCGGACTTGCCAAATATAAAAACATATTATCCCTTGATGCTGATGAAGCTATAAGTGACAAGCTCAGAGATTCTATTATAGCTGTGAAAGATAACTGGTTATATGATGGCTACCTTTTTAACAGGCGAAGTAATTATTGTGGAAAGTGGATCAATCATTCAGATACATATCCAGACAGACAGCTGCGACTTTTTAATTCTGATCATGGCAGATGGGGTGAACTAAATCTGCACGAAAGATTTATGATGACAAATGGAGCCAAAGTAGGAAAATTGAAAGGAGATCTTCTTCACTGGCCTTTTACTTCAACGCAGGATCATCTCGATAAGATGAAAAAGTATTCAATAATAGGTGCTGAAGAGTTTCATAAAGCAGGCATAAAAGCTAATAGATGCACCCCTTATATTCATATGATATGGGGCTTTATTCGTTCTTATATTATTAAAGGCGGATTTCTTGATGGTCATGAAGGTTATATGATTTGCACCACCTATGCAAAATCCGCTTTCAATAAATACAAGAAACTAAGAGAGCTAAATAAGTTGGCACTTGCCCGGTAAAATTCAACTCCATGGATTTTGATAACGATATAAAGGATGCCCTTCTCGCACTTAGAAAGGGGGGGATAATCCTCTATCCCACCGATACTATCTGGGGAATTGGATGCGACGCAACAAATGCTGTGGCTGTAGAAAAGATCTTTAAAATAAAGTCAAGAAACGAAAATAAAAGCCTGCTTGTCCTGGTTGATGGTGAAAATATGCTTGACCGGTATGTAAAAGATATTCCCGAAATAGCTTTTGAACTTGCAGATGTTTCTGATACTCCTCTGACTATTATTTATCCGGGAGGTAAAAATCTTGCTCACGGAGTATGCAGCGAAGATGGTTCAGTTGCAATCCGGATCTGCCATGATGAGTTCTGCCATGAACTGATAAGTCGTTTCAGGAAGCCAATTACTTCAACATCAGCCAATCTCAGCGGCAAATCGTCACCTGGAAATTTCGATGATATCGATAATACAATTATAGAATCAGTCGATTATGTTGTTAAATACCGCCAGGATGACCGGGAAAAACATACTGCATCGCCGATTATCAAACTGGAACAAAACGGTACGATAAAAATTATAAGAAAATAACCTATTTTGATCTTACATGTCCTGAGCCTGAAACCCGCGAATCAATTTTTGCAGCCTTTCCTAAATAATTCACATTTCCGCTTCCGGAAATTCCTGCTTTTAAAGACTCTGTAACATTGCAAGTGCAATTTCCACTTCCTGAAATACTTACATCTGCCGAACCGATTTTTAACTGTTCTCCTGAATAGTTGCCAGAGCCGCTTAATGAAATATCAGCCCTTGAAGTAGTGCCACTACCTCCTATTATAATATCACCGGAACCTGAAATGTTACAATTAAGGTTTGAAAGAACCAGATCGGTTGTATACAATTTGCCACTCCCGCTAACACTTAAATTCATATCATCTGTTTTAATCGCATCTTTTATTTCAGCACTACCCGAACCGGAGACACCTAATCCTTTTAATTCAG
>JANXXP010000260.1 GCA_025350595.1 Bacteroidota bacterium | reverse complement strand
ATATTTATAGACAGGATGAGCATTTTCTCCGTTGACTTCAATTTTTGAGAACATCTGAAAAGAGACTCCGAAGTTAACCAGACACCCTTCTGAAATCTCCTTTTCTGTACCTGGTTCCTGATTACCAAACTGGTTACAAGGAAATCCAAGAATAACCAACCCTTTATCTTTATACGTCTCAAAGAGTTTTTCAAGTCCTTCGTACTGAGGAGTAAGTCCACATTTACTTGCAGTGTTAACAACCAGAACTACATTTCCCTTGTAGCTATCCATTCCAATTTCTTTCCCCTGAAGTGATCTGGCAGTAAACTGGTAAAAATTGCTTTCCATGATTATCAATATTTTTGATCTTATTTAAGTTTGCTCTTTATAGCTATCAGTTTAAGAACAGTTTCAACATCGTTATGTTCAAGTACTTTTATAGATATTGGTCTTATTGTACCATATCTCTGAGCAATTTTGAAACCGCTTTTTATCATCTGAGGAAGATCACTGGCCTCAATAATTAAATCAGCCTTATTACCAAAATAGAAAGTAATTCTAAATGTATCCTCAAAAATTCCTGCCCAGAAAATAGTTTTTTTCTTAAGCGTCATTTTAAAAAGCCATCTCCTGCCATCTTTGTAATAATTCCATTCCCCTCCTGATTCAGGGTAATTCTGCCGGACATGCTCCATAATGCTCAACCAATGAGCTTTACTTTCACCGATAATAGAAAAAATCAAATCATCAGTAGGTCTGATTTCAGGATCAGAAAACACGAGATTCTCTTTTTCTGTCATGATTATCAGTTTAATGACCTCAGATTCTGAATAGCTTCCGGCACATATTTATGGACTCCTGAAACGATAGTGCAGGTTTCCATTTCATTGCAATAACCACAGGTATCATAGCCTTTTGCTTTTGCACAATTTCTTATTTCGCATACGCCGCAATGACTGAATTTAACTCCTTCTTCACGGCAGCCTGTGCAGTTTATCATTTCGGCTGATAATTCTGGAGCGTTATAAGTTACTTTCCATTTTTCTGCAGTGGCTTTTCTGAGTTCATTGTTATTACTGATTGTAGCAACCCTTGCATCGCAGATAGCGCAGTTCAATCCGCAACATGAGATAATCTTTTCCATATTATTAATTTAAAAGTTAGCCTTTTGATGATTAAAAATTAATCAGTTTCAGAGGTATAAGTTACAATATTTTTAATAATGAAAAGGAAACAAAGAACAAACATACGAGTCACACTGAGTTAAAACGGAGATCCACAGTTTTAAGGTGCAGGAAATTGAAGTTTATTAAAATATACCTATAATTTTTTACAGTGTTTTTACTCCGTGTAACCCCGTGGTTAAAAAATAGATATAATTAGAAATCCGATTCCGAAGATATTTCTGAAGTATTATCTCTCAGTGTATTTATTTCCATAAGTGAAGTGACGCTTCCATACCTCCATATTTTAAGCATTATTTTAAGAAAGAACAGCATTTGAGACAACAGGAACATATAGAAGACACCACTTCCGTTTGCAGGTCTCATTCCAGGAAGAATTTTCAGTACAAGCCATCCGAATGATAGCTGTACTAAAAGCAGAATTATCATTAAAGGCAATGATGATAAAAATGTATTAAAGGTCTGACTGAATCCAAATCCGATAGCCTTGAAGCACAAATTTTTATCCATTGTTACCTGAAATGCCCTGGCATAATCAGCAACAAGAAGAAGGATAGTCAGCAACAGAAAATATATTGAAATTACAATAATCCCGGTGCGAAACAGAACTCCTTCCGGAGAGTTGTCAGACTGTCCAACAATTGCCAATGGTATTCCAATAACAAAAAACGCAAGTACAAGAATTATAAGGCTGATAATTAATGAAATAATCAGAAATGACCAGAAATTCTTTGCAGATGCACTAAAAAATTCTCCTGCAGAAAACTTACCGGATGATCCCTTAAGCCTATTGAATACCCCGCCGGTAAAAAATGCATTCAGGATAAATCCTACTAAAACTATCATGAATAACCCCACTGAGAAAAAAGACATAATAGTTTTGAACGCAGTACCCATATCAGCAAAAACTTCAAAATTCAATCCGTCAACAAGTTTCTCAGTTATCATACTTTTTCCAAAACCTGAATTCATTGCACCTTTTATAGGCATTGCAAGCAAACTGACAAGTAAAAAAGATGATATCCAAATAATTAATCCACCTTTCCAAAGATTCATAGTACGTAAAACAGCTGATTTTATGGAGTGAAAAATTTTCATTTCTATCAAAATTATAACGAAATAAAACTTATAAAAAACTGCATGAACGATATTAACTTGTCGGTTATTCTTCTTACAGGAACCCGATCAGGTTCTTCAGTCATTGAATTATTAATGTAATTCACGTCCATTCTGATCTTGAATTCAGGATCTATCTTAACCCATTCTATCTTACTTGCCCCGGTGTAGGTAAAATCTTTAAACCGGCCTTTTCCATCCCATGATTCATGAATTCCTTCACCGTTCTTAAAATGGACCAAGACATCTACGGGCAGCATAACATCTCCTGCTCTTTCAAGTTCTACCACTGACTTATAAAGAGAATCTGACCCAGTTTTTATTGTATTTAAGGAATCAGTCTTATTCACCTTTTTATCAGACAGATACAGTTTGTTATTATAAAAATTTACTACTTTATAATCACAAATTCCAGTTCCATATAGTGTCTGGGAAAAGAACCAGTTCATATCAGGACCGAACTTACCGCCGTATTTCTGCTTAACCACTTCATTTACAATATTTACGAAATCATTGCCAGAAGGATGTCTGAAAGCCCATTTCTTATAATATTCCCTGAACACATCATTGGTTGTCTCCTCTCCGATTATTCCCATAAGTGTATATAACCAGGTGGCAGCTTTATTATAAGACATCATTCCATAAGTACCATGAGGATAATTCCATGAATATTCATTATTGCTAACAACTTGTCTGCCAATCGAATTGATATATGACAAGCGTGACATTGACTTATCTCCAATTTTAAGCCAGGGATGATCAAACATTCCTTCACTCTCACCATAGTACTGACCCATAATTCTTTCTTCCCAAAAGGAATTTACACCCTCATCAAGCCATGGTTCCTCAAATTCATTACTTGCCAGAATACCCATAAAATAGGCATGTCCGAATTCATGAATTGTAACCATCTCAGGTAAATGGTACCAGGAAGGGACCCCTGTAAAAGATTCACTTGTGAAAATTGTTGTATACTCCATGCCTGCTGCTCCAATTCCTTTAGCAGGAGGATCAACGATAGTAAGGTACGGCCATGGATACTTTCCTACATTCCTTGCAAAATATTCCAGAGCAATTTTCACAGCCTTAAATTGTCTATCAACCTGATCAGTCCTTTCCTTTGGAAGAAGAAGTGTAATTTTTACATGCTCCCACTGATCTGTATAAACTACATACCCGGGCCAAGCTGTCCAGGCAAAATCGACTATATCCTCAGCCCTGTATATAAGAATTTTGTTCTTACCGTTTACATCAGGAGTTACCTCGGATATTAATATTCCGCCAGTCCCAACTGCATATTCCTTTGGAACAGTGATTTTAACGTCATAAACACTATGGTTCGAGTAGAATTCTGAATTAGCATGGAACTGATGACAATTCCATGCTCCTTTTGTTGAGTAACGCATGCCAACTGATTCATACACACCAAATTTTGGAAACCATTGTGCCACGAAAAAGAAATCGTCCTTGTAACCTGTTCTTTTTATTTTCCCGGGAAGCTTTGTCACAAAATTCACTTTAATAAATACAGTATCACCTGGTTTGACAGCTTGCGGAAGGACGATTTTCAAAACTGTGAGATCATTCAAATTACCATCATCAGGACTAATAAATTGCATACCGGGGGTAAGATCTTTGCCATACCTGTCAGTAAAAGATTTTATATCAATCCATCCCGAGTCAGCATCTTTATAACCAGACAAACCACCTGATTCTGTACTCATTGTTGTCTTATTGTTTCTGAATGCATTCATATACAGGTGCAACTGAATATCAGGAACAAGGTCGGTCGATTTATTAACCCAGAAAGCATCCATTTTTCCTGTTACCGTTTTCGAAGAAGGATCGAGAGTTGCTTCAATCCTGTAACCAGTCTGTCTGATACTTAGCGGAATTTTATTAACAATTTGCGATTTAGCCGGAGTAACAGTAACAAAAATGACAAACAGGATTAACAGAGATTTTCTCATAACGGCAGAATTGAATCTTATAAAAAAATAGTATCAGGATTCAGATAATAAGTCCCATTGATTTTCTTCGTTGACCCCTCGCCTTAAAGGGTGCGAAGAACCGGGCACGCAGTGCGATCTCGGCGCAGCCAAAATCAATTACTCCCTTTAGGGTCAAGGCAAATAATTGATTTTCAAGCAAAAAAAGTAACAACATGCTGTAAAACATGC
>JANXXP010000257.1 GCA_025350595.1 Bacteroidota bacterium | reverse complement strand
GTATTTATGATCCTGAGCTGGATCGTAAGTCTTGTTTTAAAATCGAAATTTAAAAAGTACGCTAAAATTCCTCTTGATAATGGAATGTCAGGACGGGAAGTTGCTGAAAGAATGTTACGGGACCAGGGAATTAGCGGCGTGAGAGTCGAATGCGTTGAGGGTCAGCTTACCGACCATTATAATCCTGTCGACAAAACTATTAATCTGAGTCCTGATGTATATAATGGCAGAAATATTTCGGCTGCCGCCGTAGCTGCTCATGAATGTGGTCATGCAGTTCAGCACTCTACAGCCTATGCGTGGCTTGGATTCAGGTCGAAACTTGTACCGGCAGTAAGCTTTACTTCAAAATGGGTACAGTGGATTCTGTTGGCTGGAATACTACTTGTTAACATATTCCCGATGCTGTTGCTCACAGGAATAGTTCTGTTTGCCCTGACTACCATATTCAGTTTCATAACTCTCCCTGTTGAGATCAATGCGAGCCAGCGTGCTCTGGCATGGTTATCAAACGCCGGCATTACTTCATTTGAGAATCATGATAAGGCTAAGGACGCACTGAAATGGGCTGCTTATACTTACGTTGTTGCGGCTCTTGGTTCTTTGGCAACATTGCTTTACTATATAATGATTTTTCTTGGCGTTAGAAGATAATAGAGGTAAATGTACAACGGAGTAAGATAAATCCCTAAGGAAACGAAATAGTTTCTGAATGTGAAATGTTGCCGTAATTCCTAAAAAACAAATATTTAAAAATCATGATCAATTATTTAGGAAAGAATTTTTATCTTTATCAGTTGTACATAAACCAATATTACAATGGCAAGTCTAAAGCTTTTACTGGGAATGATCCCATCGACTTCAAAAATTGAACAGGCTGAAAAGGCCTTGGTTGCTGAATTTGAGAAACTAAATACCTTTTCCGGATCTGATCAGTTGGCAAAATATAATGAGCTGGACAAATTAGTAAACTCCTCTGATTTTGTGCAAAAAAGGAAAGAGATCGAATCCCTTAGCTATAAAAGCTCATCGGAATATTCCAAAGAGAAAGAGTTTTTATCACTTCAGAAAGCGAAGGATATAGTTCTCTATTTCAAAACAATCGCCGGAAATGACCTGAAAAAATTTCAGGAGATGGACGGTTCAAAGAAAATTAAGGAGCTTGAAGAACTTGAAAAACTCGTTCAATCCTCTGGGTTCATTGAAAAATCAAAGGCAAAAGGGTTTAAGGAAACTGACGATTTTAAAATGTTTGAAGATTATAAAAATCTCAAAAACAGCTCAGAAATAAAGGACTATTATAAGTTTAAATCTTCAAAAGAACTGGCTAACTATAAAACCATTGATGGCTCAAAACGTCTTGCAGGTTATAATGACCTTAAAGATTATGTAGCATCAGAAGAGTTTAAAAAACAAAAAGAATATCTTCTCGATAAAAAAAGATTTGAAAAGTCTGAAATGTTCAAAGAGGTTCTGGAATATACCTCTCTTAAAAAGAGTGAAGATATTATCTGGTATCTGAAAGTAAAAGATTCAAACAAATTTGATATACTAAAACACAGGGAGCTGACATTCAGTGATGAGTTTGATAAAGAAAAACTAGATACAAAGAAATGGCTCACAAACTATTACTGGGGAGAAAAGCTTCTAAAAGACAGATACTCTATTGAATCAGATCTTCAGGCATATACTGAAAAAGAAAACTTTGAGATTCAGAACAGCATCCTTAAAATAAACACAAAACCACAGAAGGTGAACGGGAAAATCTGGTCTGCAGCTCACGGTTTTGCACCTAAGGAGTTTAGCTATAGTTCAGGACTAATAAATTCCGGAACGAGTTTCAGACAGAAATATGGAATTTTCACCGCAAAAATCAAGCTTGGTGATCCAAATGCAAAAAACGCTTTCTGGCTGCTGGCTGATAAAATCACCCCACATATTGATATCTGCAGGACAGGAAAAGGGAAAGTTTGGTCCGACTATTTTTCTGCAAAGGGGAACTCGGCCAAAACTTCGATTGGGTCAAGATATGCAAACGATTTTTACATATTTACATTAGAATGGACTTCTGATAAACTTGTCTGGAAAATTAACGATACAGAAGTATTCGTTCAGACATCTGATATACCGCAGGAACCAATGTATGTTCTGTTTGCCGGTGGGCTGGATAAGCCTATAAATGGTCCTACATCTATGGAAATTGACTGGGTAAGGGTTTACCAATCACTAAAATAAAAAGTAATTTTGTTTAAATATTTTGTAGGGAACACTCGCGAGCGTTCCCTACATTTTTTTGTATACATCTGTAACTTTTGGTAGTTTCATTCGTCTTTGCACTGAAATTAAGTTTATGACAGTTAAGGAATATAACCGATCTGTTGAGGAATATGCCGATGCAGTTTACCGTTTTATCCGGGGAAATCTTAAGGATGAAGACAGGGCGAACGACATTGTACAGGACAGCTATGAAAAGCTTTGGCGTCATGTAGCAGAGATAGAATATCCTGTAGTGAAATCATGGTTGTTTTCTACAGCTTATCACAACATGATCGACATTATACGTAAGGAAAAAAGGATGACTGCAATGGAGGAATCTTATGAAAACAATCTTACTTATGAATCTCAGTACAGTGATTTAAATGAGATCCTTCATGAAGCAATACAACGACTGCCCGAACAACAAAAGACATCAGTGTTATTAAGAGACTATGAAGGTTATAGTTACAAAGAGATTGGAGTTATCACCGGCAGCTCTGAAGCACAGGTAAAAATAAACATTTACAGGGGCCGCCTGGCGCTTAAAAGTTTTATAGGAAAAATTGAAACAGTTTTATAGCCATGAAAATCGATAGATCAAATTACGAAATATGGCTTATTGATTGGCTCGATGGCAATCTTACCAACCGTCAGGCCGAAGAGGTACAATTGTTTCTGAACCAGAATCCTGATCTGAATAAAGATTTTAAAGATCTTACTACTTTCAGCCTTAAGCCTTCTGAAGAGTCATTTTCCGGGAAATCTCTTCTGAAAAAAACCACATCAGAACTTAACGAAAAACAGTTTGAATTTCTTTGTATCGCTTCCCTTGAAAATGATCTTAATTCCAGCCAGAAAGCTGAACTGGAAGAAATTATTGATCAGAATCCTATTAAGAAAAAGACATTTGAGTTAATACAAAAAATTAAACTTTTCCCAGAAGATATCATTTACAAACATAAAAATAAACTCCTTAAAAAGACACTTACACAAAAAGTTATAAGATTGTCAGTTATTGGATTGACTGCCGCCGCTACACTTGCTTTATTTTTAACAATCTACCAACTAATTCCCCGTAACTTATCCCAAAAAAGTAACAACGGATTACTTTCAATCTCAGCACAACACTCCAGTAGTGACAGTATTTTTAAATCTTCACCTTTGAAAGTACTACCTGAAATTCCAGCTAATAAAAAATTAGTTGTTGTGAAAAATAATCCAAAAAATTTACTGGCATCCTTTCCAAAAGAAAATATTATCCGGACAGACTCTCTCTCTTCATCTCCTATTGCAACAGATCTGGTATCCGGAAGACCTGAGATAAGAATGAATATTACTAAGATTCTGATACCATCGCATAATGGGTTTTCAGAAATGAACCTGAATAAAACTTTGATTGCTTCAAAAACTGCTCGTCCAAGATTATCCGATAATGAAGAAAGAAGTAATGTCGGCCGGTTTATTGCAAAGAATTTCCGTGAAATATTCCTCAAAGAAAAGACCCCTAAAGACAGCCCGTTAAAGGGTTACGAAATTGCAGAAGCCGGAGTGACCGGACTTAATAAACTCCTTGGTTGGGAGATGGCACTTGAAAAGAATAATGACGAGAACGGAGAACTTCGGTCTGTATATTTCAGTTCAAAGATTCTGAAATTTAATGCTCCGGTTAGAAAATCTGAACCTTAGCAGTAACTTTTAGGAGATCTTCTTCGTCCCATCTCTGAAAAACTTTAACATTTAAATTTACTATCATGAAAAAGATTGGAATAATCATATTGCTCTCGGCAATTATTATGAATGGATTCAGCCAAAAAGTATCAGCAGAAACGCAGAATGAAAAAAAACAGGAGTCCTCAGTTCATACGATTGAAACCACTAAAGTTATTGTCGGTAAAGATCTTATTAAGATTGAAGAAGGAGACTCTTCTATTAATGTAAGAGTTGGAAACAGGGGGCTCAATATCCTTGAATCGCTGGAAGGCAACAAATACAGATTTGAGAAATATTCCAAAAAGAATGATTGGGATCAGGATGATAAAGAAAATGATCATGTCAGAAGAAGAAACAGGTTCAAAGGTCATTGGGCGGGGGTGGAGCTAGGGTTCAATAATTTCATGACCTCTGACAATAGTCTTATTATGCCTTCTGACATTGAATATATGACACTTCATTCTAGCAGTTCAATCAATTTCAATCTAAATTTTTCGCAATTAAGTCTTGGGATTACCAGACACATAGGATTTGTAACTGGTCTTGGACTTAACTGGAACAATTATAAGTTTGATGGAGATAATAACATTCATAAAGGAACAAATGGAATTATTGAGATCCTCGACCCGGCGGCTCCGCTCGAAAAATCAAAACTTGCAACAATATACCTTAATCTCCCATTTTTACTTGAAATTCAAATACCTGTCGATAACAATCATCTTAACATTGCCGCAGGGCCTATTGGCGGTGTGAAGGTGAGCTCTCATACCAAAATGGTCTATCAGAATGGGCCAACGACAAAATCATTTGGAGATTTCAGTTTGAATATGCTCAGATATGGAGCAACTGCCCGTGTTGGCTATGGAAATTTTCAACTCTACGGAACTTACTATAAGGTCCCTTTGTTCCAGACCGGAAAGGGACCCGGGGGCTATGACCTTTATCCTTTTGAAATAGGCATGTCATTTACGTTTAACAATTAAATAAGTTTCATTCCTGATAATAACAAGAAGGGTCGTTTCTCGAAACGGCCCTTCTTGTTTTATTTTGTTTCTTGAGTTGCGGTGCCGTATATTTGTAATAAGAGTCAGATTGTAAAAATGGCAGGCGAAATATTATCTCAAAGAGAAATACGGAGGTACAGTAAGCAGATCATGATCCCTGAGATCGGTGTCAAAGGGCAGGAAAAGCTAAAAAAATCAAAAGTTCTGGTCATCGGTGCAGGAGGGCTTGGATGTCCTGTACTTCAATATCTTACTGCTGCAGGAGTAGGCAAAATAGCTATTGCTGAATTTGATATGGTTGATGAAACAAATCTTCAGCGACAGGTATTATACGGGTCTGATGATGTCGGTAAACTTAAATCAATCATAGCCAAGAATCGACTGGAACACCTTAATTCTTACCTGGAATATGAGATTTTTAATCTCCGGATTACCAGCTCAAATTCCCTGAACATTCTTAAGAATTTCGATATAATAGTAGATGCTACTGATAACTTTGCCGACAGGTACATTATAAATGATTCCTGCATAATACTCAATAAACCTCTTGTGCATGGAGCCATATATAAATTTGAAGGAATAATCTCCGTTTTTAATTATAAAGGGGGGCCAACTTACAGATGCTTTAACCCTTCATCTCCAAAAGAAAAAGATAAAAATCCTAGTCCCGCACAGGTTGGATTATTTGGGGTGCTTCCCGGGATAATCGGATCGTATATGGCAAACGAGGTAATTAAAATAATAACAGAAACAGGAGAAATTCTTAGTGGCAAGGTTTTATTAATTAACATATTCAACAATACCAGCCAGACTTTCACAGTTAATAATAACTCTGAAAATCACAATATTAAAGAGTTAGGTGATTTTTTCAAATGAATTAACTTTGCCCACTACTATTCAAGGGCTAATTGATTTTTAATTCCAAAAAATGAAACTTGTTCTAAAAATACTTAAACTATTTGCAATTCTGATTATTTCAGTTTCAGTTATCCTTTTCTCTGCTTCTCTTCTATTGCAGGATAGAGTTGCTTTGATACTCCTGAAATCAATAAATAAAAATATTTCAACGAAGCTTGATATAGGAAGTTTCAAACTTTCATTTTTAAGTAAATTTCCAAAGGCCTCCCTGGAATTGAAAGACGTTCTTGTTCATTCTTCCTCTGATTTTAACTCAGGAAGTTTCAAAGGTATCAGTACCGATACCCTGCTTGCAGCGAAGTCCGTTTCTGGAGAGTTTAAAATAACGGACATTCTTAAAGGTATCTACAAGATAGAAAGGGTGAGTGTAAGTAATGGTAAAATAAACTTATATACTGATACCACAGGCAGTGTTAACTATGATATCTCAGTTAAAAACTCAAACTCTTCAGGTGATGTTTTCTCAATAGACCTTGATAGAATTAACCTGACTAATCTGCAAGGTTATTATAACAACCTTGCTACTACGCTTATCATAAAAGGGCTTGTAAAAGCGGGGAAGCTAAAAAGCAGGATATCAGGAGATGAAATTGATTTTACAGCGCAGGCAGATATGCAGATAGCGACTTTTCAGCTTTTTAATACCAAAATAAGAAAACCGGTTTCTGCAGAGCTGGAAATCACCCTTCATGACACCAAAAGTGGCGTTCTTATCAAAAAAGGGTCAATGAAGGTCGATAGTTACGACTTTGGCCTAAGTGGCCTTATTTCATCCGAAAACATGCTTGACCTTAAAGTTTCGGGACATAATATAGATATCGCAAAAATCAAAAATTACCTTCCTGAAAAATATCTTCACCTTATTTCCGAATATCATCCTTCAGGTGTATTAGTTCTTGAGAGCAGCATCAAAGGGCTTTTAAACAGAATTTCAAATCCAAATATTGAAATAAACTTCCTCCTTAAAAATGGGCATATCGTTTACGGAAATTCTGATTTATCAATTAATAATCTCTTTTTTAACGGGATTTTTTCTAACGGGACACGAAACCGTCCGGAAACAAGTTCTCTGACAATTAAAGATATTCAGGCAAAACTTGGCTCAGCGGAGTATTCGGGAAATGTTAAGTTTAGAAATTTTGAGCATCCATTTATTGCCATGGAGCTGAAAGGGAAGGTTATCCCGGCAGAGTTGAAGGAATTTTTCAATCTGCATGATATTTCAACAGCAACCGGATCAGTCGATCTTGACCTCAGTATCGCAGGAACGTATGACCCAAAAAAGAAATATTCTCTGACAGATATTGTTAAGATGAACCCGGAGGCAGTTCTGGATTTTAATTCATTTTCTCTTGGCCTTAATAAGGACAAATATTTGGTAACCCGGGTAAATGGAACATTGTCTGTTTCTAACTCTATCAGGGCAAATAAACTCCGGTTAAACTACAAGGATCAAAATATCAATATAGATGGAGAATTTAAGAACCTGCCCCAATGGCTATCAGGGGATCCCGTTCAGTTAATTGCCTCAGCTGATGTTTCATTTGACAGATTGATTCCTGAAGTATATACTTCGGCTTTTTCATCTTCAGATACAATATCACATAAACATAGAGCAATTACCTTACCTGATAATATGGTTCTCGAGATTAATTTTAAAATTGATAGTCTGAATTATAAAACATTCTCTTCGTCAAATATTGCGGGTACCCTGAATTACAAGCCCGGGTTATTGGCCTTTAAGTCTTTCAATATGGAATCATTGGATGGAATGATCGCAGGTAATGGTTTCATCGTTCAAAGCAAGAATAAAGCATTTGTTGCAAAAGGCAATCTTAATGTCAATGATATTGCCGTAAAGAATGCCTTCACAACATTTCATAATTTCGGACAGGATTTTATAAAGGCTGAAAATTTAAACGGAACTCTATCCGGATCATTTTCAGCTATTATTCCTTTGGACTCTATGCTAAATCCTAAGATAAGATCAATGACTGCAGAAGGAAAATATATCCTTTCAAAAGGGTATCTCATCAATTTTGATCCCGTAAAGCAGCTTTCTTCGTTCATAGAGCTTTCCGAACTGGAAAATATAAGTTTCGAAACACTGGTTAATGATTTTTTTATCAAAAACAATTATCTGTATACCCCTCAGATGGATGTCAGATCATCTGCCGCAGATCTCTCAATAAGTGGCAAGCATAGTTTTGATAATGATTATGAATATCATGTTAAAATGTTGCTGTCTGAAATTCTGAGTAAAAAAAGAAGAAAAAACAAAAGTACGGTGACAGAATTCGGAGTTGTTGAAGATGATGGACTAGGTCGTACTTCACTACTTTTAAAAATTGTTGGTAAAGGGGAAAACATTAAAGTAGGATACGACATTAAAGCAGCAGGCAATCAGGTGAAGAACAACATAAAAGCAGAAAGACAAACCCTTAAAACTATTCTTAATCAGGAATATGGCTGGTTCAGAAACGATTCCGTACCAAAACAGAAACCCGCTGAAAAAAAATCCCGTTTCAGGATAAGCTGGGACGGGACAGATAGTACAAAAACAACACCTGACTTACCCGTTGTAAAAAAAGAGAATACTGTGAAGAATCTCTTTAAAAAGAAATAACTTGGGAATTAATTAGTACCCTCATATTGTTTAATTTCCGTCATAAAAATCTCTGGAAGCTTTTTCTGCTTCTTTTTGCGGTCTTCATCGGCATGGGATCACTCATTTACACAGGCAACCTTGTTGCCAGACTGAAGATAGAGGAAAGAAAAAATGTCAGATTATGGGCCGAAGCCACCAGGCTGATGTCCCTTTCCGATACAACTCAGAATGTTGATTTTCTGTTTTCAATAATTGATAATAATAAGACCATCCCTGTTATACTTACTGATGAATCCGATAGTATAATTTCTGCAGTCAATTACAAAAATGATAAAATTAAAGATCCTGGATATCTTAAGAATCAACTTAAAAAGATTAAAGAGAAAAATGAACCAATTGTTGTAAATCTTGAAAATGGGCATTTTAATCTTATCTACTACAAAGACAGTATAATCCTTACAATGTTGATTTACTACCCATACATTCAGCTGGGAATAATAATACTCTTTATCCTTGTTTCGTACCTTGCTTTTAGTTCTTCACGAAAAGCCGAACAAAATCAGGTCTGGGTTGGTATGTCAAAAGAAACTGCTCATCAGCTTGGCACGCCAACTTCTTCTCTTGCAGGCTGGATTGAAATAATGCAGCAGAAATATCCTGAAATTTCAATTACAAAAGAACTTGCCCGAGATGTGGAACGGCTTGAAAAAGTTACTGAGAGATTCTCAAGAATCGGGTCAAAACCGGCCCTTACGAATGAAGATATCGTAGCAATAATTTCCCGCACTATTGATTATCTTAAATCAAGGAGTTCATCCAAAGTAAGGTTCATTGGCGATTACAGTAAAAATCTTGAGGTTTTTATTCCATTAAACGCGGCCCTCTTTGAATGGGTAATTGAGAATGTGTCGAAAAATGCAATTGATGCAATGGAAGGAAGCGGGGAGATCACTTTCCGCATCACCGATACCGGGAAATGTGCTGTAATTGATATTTCTGATACAGGAAAAGGAATTCCAAAATCAGCATTTAAAAAAATTTTTACTCCTGGTTTTACTACCAAACAAAGAGGGTGGGGCCTTGGTCTCTCTCTGGCAAAGAGGATAGTTGAAGAGTATCATAACGGACATATTTTTGTGCGTAATTCAGAGGTGG
>JANXXP010000246.1 GCA_025350595.1 Bacteroidota bacterium | reverse complement strand
ACGCCTTGTAATCTCTTGTTTCGAATCCATACTTATCATCCTGTTTTGTGTTGCTTGATCGGGACCAAAGCAACTGGTTACTTTTGATAAGTGGTATACTTTTCAACGAGAAGGTGGTATACTTTTCAATTAATATATACAAATACATCCCTACGGTCAGTACTGTCCATACCGGAAACCGTCAGACTCCCGCCGAAGCGGGACAGGTCGTCTAATAACTTTTCTGAAGTCCTTGAGAATTGAATATCTGAATTTTTACCTTTATAGGTACCCGAATATGCCAGACGGTGAAACAGGTTATTAGACAGACTCCCGTTGGGTGCAAGCCTAAAAAAGCGATGTTCATAAATTTAAAAATTATGAGAAACATATTTAATTTGATTAGTTGTGCAGTGAAACGATGTAGAATTTATACATTGAGTATATTTATCACATATTGTATTTCATGTTTTATTGGGATAATAATGTCGCATAGTGAAAATAGTTTTGCACTTACTTATAGAGATAAAATTGTAGGACAAGCAAGGGAAGTGTTTTCATTTTTGTATTTGAGGTAACCGATCAGATGGATATAAACTGACATTATTTGATATAAAATGAATTCAAATATGAATAAAAAACCTCAATGAATCAACACATTGAGGCTTTTTGAAATAGATTGTTTTTCTGTTCAGTGGAACTGGCGGGAGTCGAACCCTATCTCTCCATGGCATAACCAGTAAGGATTATAGATTTAAACCTGTCAAAAGGTGACCGAATAGTTCACCAGGGAAAAAGGCTTCTCAAAAAAAAGATTATTTTCTTTAAAAAAGATGTAAAAACCACTTACCCATCTTACCCGAGCTTATAACCTATTGAAAAAGAGAATAATGATAAGGGTAAGATTCCTTTTAAACAGGTTGAAATGGAAATCCGTGCAAAAGCCAGTAGCCTTGATCATTATTGGCTGGATCAATGCACCTGTCTTTTCCAGTGAACCGAATTATTTTGAATTTTGATTATATAATTATGTTTGCTATATTTGTGAACTACAAATACGAAAATTTGTTATGTCTAGTTCACTCAATTCTAAAGTTGATATAGTTTTGGCTTTATATAAAGAGAGCCGGACGGTATTCAGGTTGAAGGATATTGCAATTCTTGTTGGCGAAGAAAGCTTTCACTCACTCAACAAAAAATTGAACTATTACGTGCAATCCGGGAAACTGGAGAACCCACGTAAAGGGATCTATGCAAAACCAGGTTATAATATCGAAGAATTGGCTTGCAAGATATTTAGCCCTTCCTATATTTCTCTTGAGTACGTGCTACAGAAAGCAGGAATCGTTTTTCAATATGATTCCCGCATTACATCAGTCAGCTACCTAAGCAGAGACATTGAAGTAGGAAATCAGCAATTAGTGTTTCGCAAAATCAAAGGAAGTGCGCTTGTCAATACTTTGGGAATCATAAGGCAGACAAACCATATAAATATTGCATCCCCGGAGAGGGCCTTTTTGGATCTTCTGTACCTTGAGAAAGATTACTATTTTGATAATCTAAATCCTTTAGATAAAGACCTCATTTATAAACTTCTCCCTCTTTACCAATCCAAGTCATTATCCATAATTATGACAAAAATGATAAAAGATGATTGATATTAATAAACATAAATACTTTCTGGTTCATATTCTGAAAGACATTTATTCCGATATTGAGCTTGCAAATTATCTCGGTTTTAAAGGTGGAACTGCACTAATGTTTTTTTATGATCTACCTCGTTTTTCAGTAGATTTGGATTTTAACCTGATTAATGAAGGGAAAGAGAAAATTGTTTATGATAAAGTACGTGAAATACTTTTAAAGTATGGGACAATTTATGATGAAGCCCCGAAGTTTTTTGGACCCCTTGTTGTTCTTGACTATGGAATTGGAGAACGTAAATTAAAAATTGAAATATCCAATCGCCGGTTTGAAGATCGTTATGAAATAAAAAATTTGTTGGGAATCAACATGAAAGTGATGATTGGGGCTGATATGTTTGCACATAAGCTATGTGCCCTTCTTGAAAGGAGTTCTATAACAAGCCGCGATATATTTGATTGCTGGTTCTTTATGAAAAACCATATTGCAGTAAACAAAGACATTGTTGAATTACGAATGAATTTGCCATATGCTGTTTATGTTCAGAAATGTATAAGTATGATTGAATCATTGAATGATAGATCTATGTTGCAAGGCATGGGTGAATTAATGAATGACGAAATGAAAAAATTTGTCCGGAAAAATCTAAGAACCGAAACTATTAGTTTGTTAAAGTTCTACAAAGATTTCCCAATACTTGCGTAAAAAATTCTGACTTCTCATAAAAGCTCATTGATGAAATCTTCAGCGTTTCTGGCTTGTATTTTGCCTTCCATTATAAACTTCATTTCTTCAACAGCTTCGGCCAGGTCTGACAGAAAAAGCTTTTTTGTTCCTCACACGCCTGGCCTTGCATAAAAAAATATAAATGTTACACTCCAACTCCGAACTGAATTGGTATATATTTTATACTTGCCCAAGAGCTGAAAAAGTAGTACAACAAGAACTAATGAATCGGAATTACGAAGTTTTTCTCCCTCAGAAAAGAACTTTAAGGACATGAAGAACAGACAAAAGAAATGGATTGATCAAGTTCTATTTCCAAATTATATCTTCGTAAAAACTTGTACAACAGACCTGTATCATATTTGTCAAATCCCGAAAGTTGTAAGTTGTATTAATTGTGCTGGCAAGCCCTCTATAATTACGTTAAGTGAAATAGAGGGAATTAAAGGTTTGTTAAAAATAGGCCTTGAAGTTACTGTTGAAAATAAGTTTGAACTTGGGGAGAGAGTTAAAGTTACAAGTGGACCTTTAGCTGGCGTGTTGCGCAGGTGCAATTTTGAGTTTGCTCATTAAATGCACGCTTGCGTTGCATTGAGTAGCGGAAACGCTGAGTAATCCTGCGCTGCGAGAGGACAACAAAAAGACCCTAACTGCTTGGGTTAGAGTCCTCTGTGGAGCTGGCGGGAGTCGAACTCCTTGTCTCTGTCGCTGAATAAATGAGGATTGTAATTTTATAACTACCAAAAGGTAACCGAATAGGTCACTGGGGAAAAGGGCTTCTCAAAAAAAAAGATTATTTTCTTTCAAAAAGATGTGAAAACTGCTTACCCATCTTACCCTGACATATAATCTATTAAAAATAAGTATAATAGCATGGGCAATGTTTATTTAATACAGGTTACCTTTGCTTAAAAAGGTTGAATTGGAAATCCTTAAACCAGAGTTAAACTATTCTTATATTCCACAAGAGAAAAAATCACTCCAGACTGGATTCAGTAGGTTTCAAAAGCAAAGGAGCTAGATTCTCTCTTTTTGTAAAAATGACTATTTCTTTTTGTAAATATAAATTTTGTTTATACATTAGCATTACTTTTATTTAAACGACATGGGGTAAATATATCCCCATATAATACACTAATAAGTAATGCCAAGAACTTACCATTCAGTAAATATAACGAAGAAACAGCAAGATTTTCTGAAGCTTATGAACGATTATGAAATAGACATTTTCTCAATTTACAATATTGAGAATTCTCTAAATACTGAGCTTCCTAATCTTAATATCATTTTGGAAAATTTGGTAAGGAAAGGTTTTCTTTCTCGTATTGAACAAGGCAAATATTGCCGTGCAAATTTCAACGATGAAAAAGTAATTGGTTGTTTTATTAGTGATTCCGGAGCTATTGCCTATTGGTCTGCACTAAACGCTCATGGGCTTACAGAACAGTTTCCTAATAATGTGTTTATTCAAACCTCAAAGCCTAAGAGGAATAAGGCAGTATTCGGGGCATCATATAAATTCGTCAATGTAGCTGCCTCCAAAATTACCGGAATACTTACACAGGGACAGGGCAATAGAAAATATTGGATTACCGATATTGAAAAGACCATTGTGGACTGTTTTGACCTACCCGATTACTGCGGAGGCTATGCTGAGCTTATCGGTGTTTTCAATCAGGCAAAACTCAATAGCGGAAAAATGATAACCTATTGTATAGCTATCAACAACATTTCAGCAACCAAGCGCATGGGCTTCCTGGCTGAGTTACTTGATAAGAAAGGTTTAAAAAACTTAATCAGGTACGCTAAGCAGCAAATAAACAAAAAGTACAATGTGTTTGACCCGGCAGGAACCGACAAGGGAGAATTTGTAAATGACTGGCGGTTACGGTTAAATATTAGCCGCAATGAAATTCTGGATATTTGTAACAAGCAATATTAAATGATTTTACAAAAAGAAATAGTAACTATCGCAGTACAAAAAGGAGTAGTAAAAAGCACTATTGATAAAGATTGGGCGTTAGGTCACTTCCTTGATGCTATTTTCTCGATACCGGAATTAGACAAAAGTTGATTTTCAAAGGAGGTACCTGTTTGAAAAAATGCTACAATCCGGATTATAGATTTTCAGAAGATCTCGACTTTACTTCAACGGATAAGGATTTCATACTTACCGGGAAACATTTGGATAACATCTCGGCCTTTTTAACGCAAAGTGTTGAGATGCCCACACATATCGAATCTTTGAAGTAATTAAAATTTAAAGATAAGCTTACAGGATACGAAGCAATAATCAAATTCTGGGGTTCCGACCATCCATGCAACGATTCTCCACCCGCGCCA
>JANXXP010000236.1 GCA_025350595.1 Bacteroidota bacterium | reverse complement strand
CTCTACGGAATTAAAACTATATACTATTCACCAACAGGCTTATTAAACAAAATATCGTTTGATGCCATTCCTGTTACTGAAAATAATTATTTGTCAGATAAGTATACTCTGAATGCTGTTTTGTGTACCAGGGTGATTCTTGATAAAGAGAGTGATAAACTTAAGGTTAACAGTAATCTTAAGCCCGTGGTTTATGGCGGAATTAATTATGATTCTGATACAACCACAATGAAGTCTGTAGCCACAAGATATGTGACAAATGATTTCGGCCAAAGAGGCCATTTCAATCCTGGTGATGGAAACAGGGGAGGCAGTTTCTCATATCTGGACGGAACGTTAACTGAAGTTCAAAAGATTCAGGAGCTGCTTCTTGAAGAAAAGGCTAACCCTGAAGTTATTACAGGTAACGATGCAACAGAAGAAAGTTTTAAAGCACTGAACAACCAGAACTCACCGGTATTCATACATATTGCCACCCACGGATTCGCTTTTCCCGAACCGAAAGCGAAAATCTCAACAATGTCAACTTCGAAAAAATCATCATACGACCCTTTTAAAAATTCTGAAAATCCATTATTGAGATCCGGTCTTATTTTCGCAGGTGCTAACCATGCATGGAATAATCAACCGCTTCCTGCAGGTGTGGAAGATGGGATATTGCTTGCGTCTGAAGTTGCTGAAATGTATTTACCTAATACACAGTTAGTCGTTTTATCGGCTTGTGAGACCGGACTTGGTGACATAAAAGGTTCCGAAGGTGTATTTGGTTTACAGAGAGCATTTAAAATGGCCGGAGTCAAATACCTCATAATTTCTCTCTGGCAGGTGCCTGATTATCAGACATCAGAATTAATGAGTAAGTTTTATGAAAACTGGTTATCCGGAATTAAAATTCAGGATTCCTTCAGAAACGCACAATCTTTCCTGAAACAAAAATATCCGGGTAATCCTTATAACTGGGCCGCTTTTGTATTGGTTCAATAATCGAAATGTTGAGTTTTTTCCAAAATGTTTCTTTGCCACGAAGCTACAATGGCACTAAGAATCACTAAGTTAAATCATTTAGAATCAGCTTTTTGTGAACCTATATGTCTTAGTGTCATGGTGGAAATTAAGTCTATTTTAATTATAAAAAATCAATCATTTGTTTCGGGAATCTGAACATTAAAATACATTCATTAAGAAGAATAATTCCGGTATTTGTTCGTATTTTGCATTGGTATAAATTCTCTTTCTGATGAAAAAAACAATGCTTAAGGCTTTTACAGCATGCTTAGCTATAACATCTTTTCTGGCTATCAATTGCTTTTCCCAGACAAATCTTAAACTATGGTATAACGAGCCGGCGAAAAATACATGGGAAGCTGCCCTGCCTATAGGCAATGGAAGGCTTGCAGCAATGGTGTATGGAAATACTGACAAAGAGATAATACAATTAAATGAATCAACTGTGTGGAGCGGCGGACCAAACAGAAATGACAATCCTGATGCCCTGGCAGCTCTGCCAGAAATTCGCAGGCTTATATTTGAAGGAAAGAACCTTGACGCAAGTAAGCTGGCTGCCGAAAAAATCCAGTCAAAAACCAATCATGGCATGAAGTTTCAGCCTGTTGGCAATGTGGAACTTAACTTCCCCGGACATGACTCTTCGAGGATCAGTAATTACTACCGTGAACTTGATATTGAAAAGGCCGTAACAACTACGTCATATACTGTCAATAAAGTAAAATTTACCAGAGAGGTTTTTGCCTCAATACCCGATCAGGTAATTGTTGTCCGTTTAACTGCCGATAAACCTCATAGTCTGAATTTTAGTATTGGCGCATCTTGTCCTCATGTAATATCTAATATCAGTTTGGCAAGTAATGATATTCTCATGATATCGGGAACTACCAGTGATCATGAAGGTGTGAAGAGCGTGGTTAAGTTCCAATCACTTATTAAAGCTGTAAATGAGGGTGGCAAAGTTTCGGCTGAAGGTAAACTGATTAATATAAGTAATGCTGATGCTGTAATCATATTCATTTCAATAGCAACCAACTTTTTCAGTTATAATGATGTAAGTGCAGATGCAGAAAAACGGGTAATCGGTTATTATGCCAATGCCGTGAAAATTCCTTATGCAAAATTACTTGAACGTCACATTTCAGCTTACCAGAAGTATTTCAACCGTGTGAAACTGGATCTGGGTATTACTGATTCTGTTAAAAACCCAACAGATATAAGACTCAGAGATTTTTCTACAGGAAACGATCCGCAATTTGCAGTTCTATATTTCCAGTTCAACAGGTACCTGCTCATATCAGCATCTCAACCAGGGGGTCAGCCAGCTAATCTGCAGGGAATATGGAACGCAGGAATGAACCCAAGCTGGGATAGCAAGTACACAATAAATATTAACACCGAAATGAATTACTGGCCGGCGGAAGAAACTAATTTAGCGGAGATGCATGAGCCATTGATTCAGATGGTAAAAGAGTTATCAGTCACAGGAAGGGAAACAGCAAAGGTAATGTATGGCGCTGGTGGCTGGCTGGCTCACCATAATACTGATCTGTGGAGAATTACTGGTCCGGTTGATGGTATAAATTCAGCTATGTGGCCAATGGGAGGAGCATGGCTGAGTCAGCACTTATGGGAAAAATACATGTACAGCGGTGATAAAGAATATCTGAAATCTGTATATCCTGCATTGAAGGGTGCAACTCAGTTTTATCTCGATTTTTTAATTGAAGAGCCTGTCCATAAATGGCTTGTAGTTTCTCCGTCAATGTCGCCTGAGAACCAGCCTAATCTTCCCGGAACTCCAAAATCAGCTTCGATAGCTGCCGGAGTTACAATGGACAATCAGATCCTGTTCGATCTATTTACCAACACTATACATGCTGCTGAAGTTCTGGACACCGATAAAGAGCTTGTTGATAAAATAAAAGCAACCCGTAAGAGGTTACCACCAATGCAGATTGGTCAGTACAGCCAGTTGCAGGAATGGATGCAGGATGTCGACAATCCTAAGGACCAGCACAGGCATGTTTCACATCTGTTTGGTTTGTACCCCGGCAAGCAGATATCTCCCTATAGTACTCCGGAACTGTTTGATGCTGCCCGTACCTCATTAATATACAGAGGCGATGGGGGTACCGGTTGGAGCATGGCGTGGAAAGTAAATTTCTGGGCCAGGTTTCTTGATGGCAATCATGCTTTTACAATGATTCGTAACCAGCTTACTCCGGCTAAAGCAAAAGGAAGTACAATGGGAGGGGGAGGAACCTATCCCAACCTGTTCGATGCTCATCCTCCTTTCCAGATTGACGGAAATTTCGGATGCACTGCAGGAATTTCAGAAATGCTGATGCAGAGTCATGATGGAACATTGGATTTATTACCTGCTTTACCTGATGCCTGGAAAAAAGGGAGTGTCATCGGATTGAGAGCCAGAGGCGGTTTCGAGATTGTAAGTCTTGAATGGGACAACGGAAAAATAACTAAAGCAGTTATTAAATCGACAATTGGCGGCAACTGCAGGCTGCGTGTTCCAAATGCTTTGGCAGGCAATTCAGGTGTTGCTCTTAAAGCAGCAAAAGGGACTAACCCAAACCCATTCTATCAGACTGAAAAAGTGCCATCACCAATTATTTCTGAAAAAGCAAAACTTAATAAGCCAAATATTACGGAAACAGTTGTTTATGATTTTAAAACCGATCCCGGAGGTGTTTATTCATTTAGTGTGAAATAGGTAGTAGATAATCAAGATTTGAAATCCATTAACTGCAATGCCTTTGTGCTCTTTGCGTTTATATAAAAATCGCCTGTTATAAAGCATATGGAAATATCAATTTGACTTATTATATTTGAGACTTATTAATAGGAACCTGATTAAATACTTGTCAACCTTTTTTATAAATTACTATGGAAAATAATTCACGTCGCGATTTTCTTAAGAAATCATTACTCACGGGAGCAGCTATTATTACTCTTCCTCAGTTTCTAAAAAGCTCATCCTTATCCGGCAAATCCTACGCTAAAGGATCTGCAAACAAGCTTATCCAGTTTGCGCAGATCGGTTGCGGCCGCGAAGGTACTGTTGACTATGAAGGTACTATGAGACACACTGACCTTTGCAGAATGGTTGCAGTTTGTGACCTTGACTCAAAAAGGGTTGATATTGCAAAAAACTCTGTTGAGACATTCTACAAAAGCAAGGGTGAAACAAATGTGGAAGTTAAGACATATCATGATTTTCATGAACTGCTGGCAAATCCCGACATCGATGCTGTAATAGTCAGTGTTCCTGATCATCAGCATGCTTATGTTGCAATTAATGCAGTTCTTGCTGGAAAAGATGTTTATTGCCAGAAGCCTTTGACATATTCAATTTCAGAAGCAATAGCTCTGCGAACAGCTGTAAGGGCTAAGAAAAGAATTCTTCAGACAGGCAGTCAGCAGCGCTCAGAAAAACCATGGAACACCTTTCGCGTGGCAAGTGAAGCCGTCCGTAACGGCCGTATCGGAAAGGTACATACAGTTAAAATCGGGATTGGAATGGACAGGGTAAAAGGTGCAAAACCTGCTCCTGAGACTATTCCTGCAACATTCGATTATGATAGATGGCTGGGAGCTGCACCAGAGCAGCCATATATGGAAGCAAGATGTCATCCTCAAAATAGCATTGATGGACGGCCTGGCTGGATAACAACTGAAGACTTTGGTCTTGGGATGATTACAAACTGGGGAGCACACCACATGGACATTGCTCATTGGGCGCTTGGGATGGAACTCAGCGGACCATTATCAGTTAATGCAAAAGCTGATTTCATGAAAGACGATGTTTGGACAGTTCATACAACTTATCACGCTGAGATGATGTATCCTGGTGATATTAAAGTTATCCTTGATAATACCTACACAAACGGCATACAGTTCGAAGGCAAAGAAGGTACAGTATTTTGTGCCCGCGGCAGTGAAAGGGTAACAAAAAGTGATCCGGTATCAACTGCCGGTGATTCAAAGAAAGGTCCTCTATGGGCAAGTAATGATAAGATACTCTATCCCAGGATTGGTTCTGAAGGTAAAGTATGGATGCCAAGTGCAGACCATTACCGCAACTGGCTCGAAAGTATAGCAAGCCGCAAAGATCCGATTGCACCTGTTGATCAGTCAGCACGAAGTCTGGAAGCATGCGCAGTTGCATGGATAGGAATGAAACTTGGCCGTGAGCTTAAATGGGATGCTAAAAAAGAAATGTTTAAAGGTGACAAGGAAGCCAATGCAATGCTTGGAAGAAAATCCCGCAAGCCGGAATATGATATCGCATTGCTAATGAAAAAGGCAGGCTTATAATCTCAAGCTTAACCTCAACCTAACCAAAAACCTTCCTGTAACATTAAGGAGGGTTTTCTTTTGTCAAAAGCCCCTAAATCCCTTAAAGGGGACTTAAATATCTTATTGATTTTTAGCTTTCTCCCTTTAGGGTCGGGGCTAAAAAGCTAAAAATCAATGATGAGGTTAGCTTCTAATTTTCTTTTTCTGCCAGAGCTTTTCAATCTCTTCAAGTGTTTTACCCTTGGTTTCAGGTACCAGCTTCCAGATAAATATTGCTGAAAGAATTCCCATTACACCATAGATCCAATAAGCAAATCCGTGATTGAATTTTGCAGTAAGTGCAAGATTATCATTAAGCATAGGGAAAGTCCATGACACAGCAAGGTTTGCAATCCACTGAGCTGCAACTGCTATTGACATAGCGCTTCTGATTGAATTAGGGAATATTTCAGATAACAGAACCCAGGTTACAGGTCCCCAGCTCATAGCAAAAGCTGCTGTATATGTAAGCATAAAAATCAGAGCTATAAGCCCTACTTTCCCAAAGTAAAATGAAAAGCCAAGTCCGACCATACTTATAGCCATTCCAACACCTCCTATGATCATCAGTGGTTTTCTTCCGAAACGGTCAACTGTAAATATTGCAAGCACAGTGAAAACAAGGTTAACGATACCCACGATTATAGTTTGTACCAATGAAGAATCAGTAGATGATCCCATATTCCTGAAAATGTTCCCTGCATAATACAAGACTACATTAATACCTACAAACTGCTGAAATACTGAAAGAAGAATACCAATAAAGATTACAAGAAATCCGTATGACAACCATGGAATACTTGTCTCATGAAGCGTATCCTTTATCTCCTGAAGTATTTTAGGAGCATTTTTTTCACCGGAGATCTTATTAAGGACCTTAAGAGCTCTATCTTCTTTACCTTTCATCACAAGATATCTTGGGGTTTCCGGGACAAATATCAGCAGGATAAGGAACAATGACGAAGGAATCACTCCTGAAAAGAACATCCATCTCCAGCCTTCTGTAACAAGCCACTCTTCATTTCCGGTACGTGATATAAGTAAATTCACAAAATAGATGACGAGCATGCCAAGTATTATAGCGAACTGGTTCCATGATACGAGTTTTCCGCGCATATTGGCTGGTGCTATTTCTGCAATAAACATTGGCGAAAGCATTGAAGCCAGTCCGACTCCCATTCCTCCGATTATTCTATAGACCACAAAAGAAAACACCGGCAAGGTTCCGAAGAAATTAAGCTTTTCAGGATTCCAGGCGCCAATAGCTGAAAGGGTGAAAGCAACAGCTGCGATTATGAGTCCATTCCTTCGGCCAATTGACTTTGAAATGAATCCTGCCATTGCTCCTCCGATGATGCATCCGATAAGTGCGCTTGAGATAGTAAAGCCTTTAACTGAATCAACATAGCCCTTAAGTGATTCCTGACTGTGAGAAATCTCAGCTCCCATATAACCAATAACCCATATGGTAAGAATCCCAAGGAGAATTGAGCTAACGATTAAACCTTTGTTTCTTCCAATTAGTTTGAGCACCTGGGCTGAAACAATCAGAACAACCAGGTAAAATGACAATGTCACCATCAATTTGTACTGGGAAATCATCTTGATCGCATAATCGAGATTTGCCGGATCAACAATTTTCGCAATATAAAATTGAACCAGTGATTTTTCTGCTCCATTTACAACTGCTGTGTCGTATCCGAAGAGCAGCCCGCCTAATGTGGCTACAAGCGTAAGAGCCATTATATAGGCAGGATTCCCGTTCTCGTTTGATGATTTGAATAATGATTTGGATGTTGTTCCGGTTGCCATGATAATAATATTAGTTAATTATTTCAAAATTGTACTTGTCTGTTACTTCTGCTTCTGAATGTGAATGATAATCACTGAAGTTAATATTTTTTATCTTCCTCCCGTATCTGAACCCGCCGGATTTTTCCGCTGATAGTTTTTGGCAGTTCAGTTACAAATTCAACGATGCGTGGGTATTTATATGGTGCGGTAACCCTTTTAACATGCTCCTGCAATTCTTTTGCCAGTTCATCACTGGGCTGATAATTCTTTGAAGGAACAATTGTCGCTTTTACAATCTGTCCTCTGTCAGGGTCGGGAACTGCTGTAATGGCACATTCAAGAACAGCAGGATGCTCCATAAGGGCACTTTCGACTTCAAAAGGACCAATCCGGTAGCCGGAACTTTTTATTACATCATCGGCTCTTCCGACAAACCAGAAGTATCCGTCCTCATCGCACCATGCCATATCACCTGTCCTGTAAACACCATCCGACCAAACGCTTTTGGTTAGTTTATCGTCACGGTAATATCCGTTGAACATCCCAACAGGTTTGCTTCTGGAGGTATGGATTACGATCTCTCCTTCATTTCCTGCTTCACATTTTTTACCATCTTCATCCACAATCTCAATATCATAACCCGGAGTCGGCTTACCCATTGAACCTGGTTTTGGATCAAGCCACGGGTATGTGGCCACAGCAACGGTACATTCTGTCTGACCATACCCTTCCATTAACTTTATACCGGTCTGATCGTAGAATTGCTTAAAAACTTCCGGATTTAATGGTTCTCCGGCAACAACACAATATTTCAGATGACTCAAATCAAATTTCGTCAGATCTTCTTTGATAAGAAATCTATAGATGGTCGGAGGTGCACAAAAAGTAACAACTTTATGTTTTTCAATTACTTCCATAAGGTTTTTTGGGACAAACTTATCATAATCATAAGTCATTACAGCGCTTCCCGATAACCACTGACCATATATTTTACCCCAGGCTGATTTGGCCCATCCAGTATCGGCAACGGTAAAATGCAGACCATTGTCCACATTACACTGCCAGTATTTTGCAGTAAGGATATGCCCCAGAGGATAAATAAAATCGTGGTTAACCATTTTAGGCATTCCTGTTGTTCCGGAAGTAAAATAAAGGAGCATGATATCAGAGTTTACTGTTGCCTCCTTTGAAACAGGACGGGCAAAGTTTTCTGAACTCTTTTCCATCTCCTCAGTAAAATTGTGCCAGCCATTGCGTGTTTCACCAATGACAACTTTAAGTTTCAGTGTCGGAGATTTACTTTCTGATTCCTCTATATGTTGTATAACTGCAGGGTCAGGGACACATACAATCATTTTAATGTCAGCTGCATTATTCCTGTAAACCATGTCTTTTGTCGAAAGTAAATGAGTTGCTGGAATAGTAATTGCACCCAGCTTATTAAGGGCAAGAGTGCAGAACCAGAACTCGTAATAGCGTTTCAGTATAAGCATTACAGGATCACCTTTTTTTATGCCGACTGACCTAAAGAAGTTGGCCGTTTTATCGCTGTAGTACTTCATTTGCCCGAAGGTAAATATGGCTTCTTTACCTTTATCATCGCACCATACCATGGCTATTTTGTCGGGTGTTTTAAGCGCGATTTCATCAACAACATCGTAAGCAAAATTGAAATTTTCAGGAATTATAATTTTAAAATTATCTGTAAAATCCTGGTATGAGGTAAACTCAGTTTGTTTAAGATATTTTTCAAGCATTATTTTTAACTTTTCATAGGATTATTATAATACTATCGCCAGAAACTTTACCTGTTCATTGTTTAAGGCTCTCATCGCATGTTTGTAACCAGAGTCAAAATAGATCGAGTCACCCTCATTGAGAATAATTTCATGTCCGTCGATTATAGACATCATGCTTCCTTTAACAACATAGTTGAATTCCTGACCCGGATGTGAGTTGAATTCGAGTATTCCTTTTTCTTGCTGAGGGTCGATTGTTACCATGAAAGGCTCGGATTTTTTGTTGATAAAATTATCAGCAAGACTCTCATATTTATATTGCTTTCTTCTTTCCAGCTTCAGCCCTTTTCCATTTCTTACAACTCCATAAACTTTCAGCTTGGGGCTATCACCACCAAGCATTACAGCCAGTTCAATTTTAAACAGTTCGGAGATCTCAAAGATAATTCCGACAGGGATATCGGAGTTACCGCTTTCGTATTTTATGTAGAGATCCGTTGCAATACCCAGTTTTTTGGCCAGTGTCTCAGCTGAAATTCCCGAAATTTCGCGAATCTCTTTTATCCTTTCAGCTATTTGCTTTATCTGCTCTGTCATAATAAAATATTTTTCCGGATTCAATATTACAAAAATTATAAATACTGATTGTAAAATAGAAAGTGTACTTTTATATTTCGTTTTTTATTTTTTTAAATCCATGGACAAGAAAAATGCTATTATTGGATTCATAGGAGCAGGCGGAATAGCACGCTCACATGCCTTCTCCCTCAATTCGTTACGCTATTTTTACAACGATGCTCCCGAAATTCAACTCGAAGCAGTAAGCTCATTTACTCCTGAAAGCAGAATTTCATTCGCTAATCGTTTTGGATTTAGCAAGTCTCCGGATATTAAAGATTTCCTTTCATCCGGGAATATTGATACTGTCTTTATTCTTGGTCCGAATAAGGTTCATTATGAACACCTTAAAGGAGCTCTGGTAATGCCATCTGTAAAAAGAATATATATTGAAAAGCCTGTTTGTTCAAGTTTGAAAGAGGAGGAGTCAATAGCTGAGCTAATCCTAAAGCATTCTGAAGTTCAAGTGCAGGTTGGTTTTCAGTACCTTTTTTCATCCGCCATAAGGGAAGCTCTGGTCTTTTGGAAATCAGGGGTATTTGGCAAGCCCATACATTTCGATCTTAAGTACTACCATAGTGATTATTTGAAGAAAGTTTACCGGGATAAAAGAGCTTCTCGTCTTACCTCTGCACCCGATGGAGGAGCAATGGCAGATCTTGGTTCTCATGCTATTAGTTTACTCATAGCTTTTATGGGAAATAAACTACGTATCGCCGGGGCTCTTCAGGCAGGAAGTTTCGAAGATGTGATCAGTGATTCCGATCTCTTCAGTCTGATAACGATATATGATGAGCTTACAAGTGCAGCAGGAACCTTATCGGCAAGCCGTATAAGCTCAGGCACAGGTGATCAGCTCACTCTGGAAATATTTGCTGAAAATGGATCAATTCGCTACTCTTCACTTACCCCTGACTATTTTGAATATTTCCTTGGAGATACGCCAACATGGAACAGACAGGCAACTGGAAGCCATTTTAAACCATTCTCGAGCTTTCCATCCGGACATGTTCCTCCCGGCTGGCTTCGATCAATGATACATGCACATTATGTGTTCCTGACTGATAGTAAAAAAGAAGCAGTTATCCCTGACATTGCTCATGGTCTGGCTGTTCAGAAGATAGTAAGAGAAACTGCAGAAGCATTGAAAGATTTCAGGATTTTTACAGGCAGGTAGAACTTTATTTCCGGAAAGTTGTTCCTCAGACTGGTGATATTCAATTTTTTTCTGAATTCGAATCTCCTCTTCAGATAAAATTTTGATTTATAGTTACATTTGCATATGAAAAATTGACTTAATATTTAATGTATGAAAAACCTTTTCCTTGCTTCTTTTCTTTTATTATCACTCTCAGGCTTTTCTCAAAGACCTGATAGAGCAACATCAGATGAGTGGAAAAATTTATACAGGGCCACTGCCACAAAAATTAATGACCTTGTAAATACAAAGCTTGAAGTAAGTTTCGACCTTTCTAAATCATGGATGTATGGAAAAGCGTTGATTACTCTGCATCCACATTTTTATGCGACTGATTCGTTGAATCTTGATGCAAAAAGCATGAAAATAAATGAAGTGTCAATGATTAAAGCAGGCAGGCACATTCCGCTGAAGTATGTTTATGATACATTAAATCTCCGGATCACGCTTGACAGGAGCTACAAAGGCGGAGAAAACTATACTGTTTTTATCGATTACATTGCTAAACCCGATGAGAATAAAACTAAAGGGAGTATGGCCATTTCAGATGCCAAAGGACTTTATTTTATTAACCCCCTCGGGAAGGATAAAAGCAAGCCTACCCAGATATGGACACAGGGAGAAACTGAATCTAACTCCGGATGGGTACCCACTATTGATAAACCAAATCAAAAAACAACCGACGAGATAAGCATTACTGTTCCCGCAAAATATGTGACTCTTTCAAACGGATTATTAACCAGTCAGAAGAAAAATACCGATGGAACCCGCACTGATACGTGGAAAATGGATATGCCTCATGCTCCTTATCTTATGATGATGGCTATCGGGGAATATTCTATAACAAAAGACAGCTATAAGGGCAAGGAAGTGAGTTATTATGTTGAGAAAGAATATGGCCCGGTTGCAAGAAAAATATTCGGACTTACGCCTGAAATGATAGCTTTCTATTCCCGGATTACAGGGGTGGATTATCCCTGGCAGAAATATGCACAGATTGTCTGCAGAGACTACATAAGCGGAGCCATGGAAAACACTACTGCTACATTGCATGGTGAATTCGCACAACAGGATGCACGTCAGTTGATTGATGGTAATACCTGGGAAACCGGTATTGCTCATGAACTTTTTCATCAGTGGTTTGGCGATTATGTTACTACTGAAAGCTGGAGTAATCTTACCTTGAACGAATCATGGGCCGATCTTAGTGAAACTTTGTGGGAGGAATACAAGCATGGCAAAGACGCGGGAGATGCTCAGAATTATAACGGGATGCAGAATTATTTGCGAAGCGGCAGCGGTAAAAAGGACCTAGTACGATTTTATTACAGCAATCGGGAAGATATGTTTGACCTTGTAAGTTATCAGAAGGGAGGTCGAATTCTGAATATGCTAAGGAATTACGTTGGCGACAGCGCCTTTTACAAATCAATGAACCTTTATCTCACAACCTATAAATTTAAATCTGCCGAGGCACAACAGCTTCGTCTTGCTTTTGAAGATGTAACAGGACAGGATCTTAACTGGTACTGGAATCAATGGTTCTATGGAAACGGACATCCTAAGCTTGACATAAGCTATGATTACAATCAGGCAGGTACATCTGTTAAAGTATTTATCAAACAAACTCAAACAGATAAGATCTTTAAATTGCCCCTTGCGATAGATGTATATCAGGGTGTTGAAAAGAAAAGGTATAACGTATGGCTTGAACATCAGGCAGACACTTTTGCTTTTCCCACAGTTAAAAAGCCTGATCTGATAAACGTAGATGGAGATAAAATTCTGCTTTGCGAAAAAAGCGACCAGAAGACTATCGATAATTACATCTTTCAGTATACTAATGCCGGATTATATGCCGACAGGAGGGAAGCAATTGATTTTGCAGCCAGGAATCAACAGGATGATCCAAAATCACTGGAGCTACTTAAAAATGCCCTTAAAGACAGGTTCTCAGGATTAAGGATGTACGCCTTGCAGAAATTGAATATCCGTAATGATTCAATTAAGAAAGTACTGGAACCATTGTTGACCGATATGGCAAAAAATGACAAAGAATCACTTGTAAGAGCCAGAGCGATTGAAGCTCTTGGTAAATTTAAAAAAGCTACCTATAAAGATATGTTTATCAAAGCTATAAATGATTCTTCCTATTCAGTTGCCGGAAGCGCCCTTTCGGCACTTGGAAGCATAGATAGTATAGCCGGATTTGAGATGGCAAAATCATTATCCACGCAGAAAGTTAAAGGGTCATTGCAGGAAGCAATAACCAATACTTTATACCTGTATGCAGGTGAAAATGATTTTGACTCACTCTCAGTCAGATTTGAAAGACTTCCTTTTGGGAACGCGAAATTCATGATACT
>JANXXP010000213.1 GCA_025350595.1 Bacteroidota bacterium | reverse complement strand
GAGAAGTTTTTACCTTTCAGGAATTCTTCGATCTGGAACTGTATTATATGACCATAAGAATAATTCGGAAGATAAAGAGGAGTATCAATCATGTGGGAATAGATTGCAAGAAGAGGTGAGTCTTTAACTCCTAAAACGGGAGCAAAATATTTATTCCAAACCTCAACTGCTATTTTAATTGTATTCTCTTTTAGCTGAGCCGGTGTCGCTTCCGGATTTGCATAAAGCCATTTCCAAACTTTCATATCAACCATTCCAACACCCATTATCTCCATTAAGGACCATGCCGAATCGAAAGTATCAAGCTTTTCCTTATCAGGATTATTTTCTTTCATGCCAAGCAGAAACAGGTCGCGGCTCTGGAAAACAAATGCATTCGCTTCGGTAAAAGCTGTATTTGGCACACCCGACATCATGTAATTATCGACATTATAAAGAGAAATTGTCTGCTCCACATTATGTCCGAATTCATGTACTGCAATGTTGTATCCTTTGTAGTCCATCCCTTTTTCGGAGATGCGGGTACGAAGATGAGATAAAGCTCCTTTCATGGAAGCACCCCATGCATGACCGGAACCACGTGCAGGATCTACTGTGATCTTGTCAGCTATATAATTTGCCCTGTCCTGGCTCCAACCCAGTTTTTTAAGCATTGCGGGCATCCCGGCATGGAAAGCTGCAGGATTAGGATAGAGCGCAGAAGTTTTTGAAGTCAGAAGATCCTCAGGAATACTGCTTCGTGTTTTAAATCCATCGTACCAAATATCATACGGAGCGAGATCACGTCCAAGTCTTTTCTTTATTACTGAACTCAGCTTGACAAGTTGAGTGGAACTAAGGAAGGAATCGAACAGAGCTTCAACTTCATTCTGTGAGATTTCCATTTCGAGATTGAACTTGCGCAGTATGAAAGTATTCATTTCAGGATTATAGACATCAATTGCTTTTCTTGTCCTGAAGTTGTTAATAATATGAGCATAACGGGTATCAGGTTCAGCTGAGGCATTAAAATCAGAACCACCCTTTGTTACCTTATTTGAGAAAGGTGCCCACTCATAGGCAGGATTGTTTATTACAACAGCAGGAATGTCCTGGTTTATTATGCGTTGCATAACTTTGTATATCATCTCCTGTTTCTCTTTGCCATTTAGTTTATCGGCATAATCGGCTTTCAGCTCATCGCGAAGATTCCAGTGAGTAAGAAGTACCATATTGTCGGGAAAGATTTGTTTGCCTTCATCAGTTCGGAGGTGACCCATGCAAATATTATATTCGGCAATATACATCTCTGCGTTACCCGTTGCTTCTGTAACAGCCTGATCGAGTTCGGAAGGATTACGGGAAATAAACTGATCACCCAGACGGGCCATAGCCCAATCTTCACGGCTCCATTTTGGACCAAGATTTTCCTTTTCAACCAGGGTGAAGTAGGGGAAGTTAAGTGCAATCGCGAAAGCTATCTTGTTGGCATAAAAATCATTATGCAGGTGCGATCCAACCGAATAGTTGCCGAACATCTTGTCAATTTCGTCAATATCACCGTTTGCTTCATCGAGGGTCTTTCTCAGATCCAGCGTAATTTCATTGTAGTTACCTGAAAGAGACTCCATGTATTTACTTATTTTGTTGAATATAATCTTTCGTTTTGCAGGATCAGAGAGGTAATTCTCCTTTGCAAATTTTGAGAATTCATAAGGAGTACCGTCTTCTGCTCTCCAAAGTGAAGCGGCATGTTTTATTCCTTTCTCAAGAAGATTAAGATCAGCATCAGGCTGAAGGATTTTAATGCTGTCAATAATATTTTTAACAGTTGACCCGGGTATCAACACTGCTGTGCTTTTACTCTCATTTTGTGGTGGTGTTGATGTGCATGCAGAAAGTACAGCGATTGAAAGAAGAAAGAGAATTTTTTTCATGGTTTTTTGTTAAAATTTGTTCAAGGTTACTGCTGTTGAGCCTAATTGTAATACTTGTTTAAATATGCCACATAATGTTGGGTTAAGAGGTACGAAGATAGCAAAAATGGTAAAATGCAACTTTAATCAGCACATTTCCGTTGAAAACTTCTAAATTTGAAAACTAATAGTCTTTCAGATGGAAATCATAATTTATATAATTGCAGGTTTGGTAATCGGAGGGTTGGTTGCTTATCTGGTGACAAATTCCAGATTAAATACTCTGCATCAGCAGGTATTACTGACAAAAAACGAACAGATTAACGAACTTAACAGGCTGAATAGTTCTTTACAAGCAAAGGTAGAGGCACAGGCTAACAGCCTTGAAGAGGTCAGGAAAGCAATGGTTGATACTTTTAAATCGGCAGCTTCTGACGCACTTACTCAAAATAATAAACAGTTTTTAGATCTGGCAAAAACCCAGCTGGGGACACATGTTAAGGAGGCTGAAGGGAATCTTGATGAACGCAAATCGGCTATAGCCGAGATGCTAAAGCCGGTAAAAGAATCTATCGACAGCTATAAAAAGAGGATCGAAGACCTGGAGAAGGGATCTGAAAAAACCTTTGGTCAGGTTACAGAAATGTTATCAAATCTGCAGACTACAAATACCAGTTTACAGAAGGAGACAACGGCCTTAGTGAACGCTTTGAGAAATCCCAGGGTGAGAGGAAAATGGGGAGAGATAGGATTGAAGCGGGTTGTAGAATTTTCCGGATTATCGGCTCATTGTGATTTTGAGGAACAGGTATTTTCAGGTGGTGAAGATTCGATACTGAAACCCGATATGATAATTAATCTGCCCGGTAACAGTCATGTTGTTGTAGATTCAAAACTGCCATTGGATGCGTACCTAATGGCCCTTGAAACAGATGATGAAACTTCACGAAACCTTCTCTTCGCCAAACATGCAAAAGATCTGAGAGATCATGTTAACAAACTAAGCAAGAAGCAATACTGGTCGCAGTTTGAAAACAGTCCCGACTTCGTTGTATTGTATATGGAAGTTGAATCAGCATTGAATGTGGCATTAATGACAGATAAGACTTTATTGCAGGATGCTATGAATAATAAAATCATTCTGGCAACTCCCACCACTCTTATTGTGGTGCTAAAATCAGTTGCGATGTCATGGCAGCAGCATACAATTACTGAAAACGCAGTACAGATAATGGAGGCTGCGACTGAATTACATGGAAGATTATCGGTGTTTGCAGAGCATTTTGATAAAGTGGGAAGTGGACTGAAATCTGCAATAAAAGGATTTAATGATGCCATAGGTTCCTGGGAAGGCAGGGTATTACCTGCCGGAAGAAAGCTTGAGCAGTTAAAGGCAACGGATAATAAAAATGTTTTACCATCATTTGAAATCATTGATAAGCCTGTAAGGGAACTCAAAAGTTCCGAAGATTAACTGATGGGTAAAGGACACACGACAGACTACACACGATTCAAGACTTAAAAAATAATAAAATGAGGAATAAATTATCTCTTTTACTTCTGTTAGCAGTAGCAATATTCTCCTGCAAAACAGAACAACTGTATCTTAATGTTACAGAACCTGCGCCGGTTACAATTCCCATTTATATAAAAAGTGTCGGCGTAATTAACAGAAGTATGCCAACTGATGAGACAAAAGCGATAGACGCTGCGGAAAGAGTTTTATCCCTTGAGAGTAAGAATCTTGACAAAGATGGTGCAGCAGAAAGTATTAAAGGACTTTCCGATGAACTGTTGACTAATAATAGATTTACTGAGGTTAAAACACTTAACAATATAGATTTCAGGACACCTAAAACACAACTGTTTCCAATACCATTGTCATGGGATATTGTAGCTCAGGTATGCAAAGAGACTAAAACCGATGCTCTTTTCTCACTCGAAAAATATGATACGGATACACATATAAATTATTCAAACCGGAAGGTGGAAAAGAAAACGATCCTGGGAAATATTCCTATGACTGAACATCAGGCTGATATGGAAACCATTGTGAAAACAGGATGGAGAATATATGATCCAGCTTCAAAAATGATACTTGATGAATTTATTTATAACGAGTCCATTGTATCTACTGGAAGAGGAGTTAATCCCTTGTTAGCAGCAGCTGCGCTGATTGGAAGAAAAGAAGCCGTAAATCAGGTCAGCAATAAATCAGGACATGGATATGCATTCAGACTTATTCCAATGAGGTTGAGAGTCATGCGCGATTATTATGTTAAAGGGACTGACAATTTCAAAATCGCACGTCGTAAAGCACAGGTCGGAAAATGGGATGACGCAGGACTTCTATGGGAAAAGGAAACAACAAATCCGAAAATGGAGATTGCCGGAAGAGCTAGTTACAATATGGCCATTATCAATGAGATTAATGGCAATCTTGAAGATGCTTTGAAATGGGCTCAGAAATCATACGAAGATTATAACAATAAGTTGGGACTCCGGTATGTCAGGATACTGGAAAACAGAAGGTATAAGAATGAGGTTCTGAAGAATCAGGAGGCGAAATAGGCAGGTGGCAATTGGAAAAATGTTAATTTAAGGGTTTCAAAAACTGAGGAACATATTAAATGAACCGTACACTAATTTTGTTTTTCTTTTTTGTAATTTCTCTTAACCCGGATGTAATTTCTTCTTCATCTCTCAAGGTACATACCTGCATTAATGAAATTTCTGAACAAGATACACTCAGGAAGAATCAGGAACTTTATAACGGGAAAGTTTGGACAAACACTCATCGCAGAATAAATGGAGATCCGTATCTCTTTGCAAATTATTTTTTACCGGGAACAGTTTCAAGTAATGGTAAAACATACAACAATCTGACCATCAGGTACGATATCTTTTCTGATGAAATAACTATTCCTGTAAATCGAGAGGAGATCCTTCAGCTGAATAAGGAGATGATTGACAGTTTTACCATTAGCTTTGAAAATAAGGTATTTAAATTTATTCAAATCCGTGATACATTGAACAATGTTGATGGATTTCAAGGTTATATCAATGTTTTATACCAGCAAAAGTCAGCTCTCTTTATAAAATATATAAAACTGATTACACCTGAAATTACCGATAAAAGTGATGGTGATTTCCTTCAAACCAAAAGAGTATTCCTTATTAAAGATGGCATCATCAGTCTGATAGGTTCTATTAATGATTTATACAAAGTGTTAAATACAGATAAAACTCAGGTAAAAGAGTTTCTAAAGAAGAATAAATTGAAAATTTCTAAGGATAAACCTGAAAGTTATATTCCTCTGATCAGGTACATTGATAGTAATGGTCTTTAGATTAATCGCTTATGAAAGTTAAAATCTCAATCTTAATCATAACCTTTATCTTAACCTCAACCTTACTCAGAGCGCAGGAAAAATATCCCATTAACTGGAATTATAATGGAATGTCATTCAGGGAATTTGCAGTGAAAGCTGAAAGTCAGTTTGATATCAAATTTCTGTATAAAGATGAGTGGGTGAAAGATCTGAAGCTTGGTTCTTATGGTGGCTGTATATCATTATTGTGCGTATTGGATAATCTGTTCAGGGGTAATGATCTTTATTATTATATTGATGATTCTCAGAATGTTGTTATTACAAAAGATTTTGATATTTATGATTCAAATGAACCAGTTGTAATTGGTAAGATCAATAGTTCAACAACGTATAAAATTGTCGACAGGAATGATCAGAATCAGGGTGATAACTCATTTGTTGAAATAGGAAACCATAATGAAAGAAACAGATCCGGGAAGGTAACTGTTTCGGGATATGTCAAAAACTTTGAGACTGGTAAAATTGAGCCAGGAGTAACGGTTTTTGTTAAGGATCTTTCATTGGGTGCACTTACTAATGCAAATGGATTTTATAGTCTTACTCTGCCAAGAGGACTTCATGAAATCAGATTTTCCTTTATCGGACTCCAGGAAAAGATGATAAATCTGAATCTTTACGGATCGGGGGAGTTGAATATCGAAATGAACAGATCTATGAAAAATCTCAATGAGGTAATCATTTCTGCTCAGAAGAATATAGTGCTCGAGCGATCTGAAGTTGGAGTAGAAAAGATTAATGTTAAGTCATTTAAATTATTGCCAACATCACTGGGCGATGCAGATATTATGAAGAGTATAATTCTTCTACCCGGGGTGCAATCAGTTGGAGAAGGATCAGCAGGGTTCAATGTCAGGGGAGGCTCAGCTGATCAAAACCTGATTCTTCTGTATGGAGCACCTATATACAACTCCTCTCATCTTTTCGGATTCTTTTCGGCAGTCAATTCCGATATAATAAAAGACGTAACATTATACAAAGGAGGGATTCCGGCCCGGTTTGGAGGGAGAATTTCATCGGTACTGGATATAGAGTCAAAGGATGGTAGTAACAAAAAATTTGCAGGGAATGCCGGAATTAGTCCCATAGCTGCTCACGTTGTTGCTGAGGGTCCGATTATAAAAGATACTTTAAGTTACCTGATCACAGCCAGGACAACTTATGCAAACTGGATATCAAAAGTCAGTAGGAATAAGGAGCTTAACAATTATATACCATCATTCTATGATCTGAACGGCAAAGTGACTTATAACTTAAATAAAAATAACTCGCTTGATGTGTCTGGTTATTTAAGTCACGACTTTATCCGGTTCAATCTGAATACAGAATATAATTATGATAACAACATTCTGGCTTTAAGATGGCAGCACTTATATAACAGCAGGATTTCCTCTGCTCTTTCTCTAAGCAACAGTTTTTATAAATATGATATTTTAAATCAGGCGGTACCAGCAGAAGCTTATCTGTTGTCGCATAAGATTAACAGTACTCAACTCAAGGCAGACTATAACTGGTCGCTTGGTATTAATAAATTCAATTTTGGGGTTGATGTCAGTAAATATGATGTTTTACCAGGAAGCTATCGCCCTACAGGGGACTCATCGCTGGTAATCCCAAATATTATTGAAAATGAAAGAGCAATTGAAGGAGCTCTTTATATTGAAGACAAACTTATCCTTGCAAAATTTTTAACTATTAATGTTGGAATGAGGATGTCCTCATTTATCTCATTAGGTCCTCAAACTGTATTTGAATACAGTCCATTATTTTCAAAAAGCAAATCAACTATAACCGACACATTAAATTTCAGATCTGGTGAGTTTCCGTCCAAATATGCAGGACCGGAGTTAAGAGCATCCTTGAATTTCAGAATCTCAGACAAAAACTCAATTAAGATCAATTATAACAGAACCCGACAATATCTTCATTTGCTTTCAACTACAGCTTCAATTTCTCCAACCGACACCTGGAAATTATGCGATTATTTTCTTAAACCGGAAGTCGGTGATCAATATGCTGTAGGGTTTTACCAGATGTTCCTGAAAAACACCTTTGAAACGTCCGCCGAAATTTACTATAAGGAGATCCGTAACATGGTCGATTTTAAAGGAGGATCTACACTTACAATGGCTGATAACATTGAACAGTATATGATAAATGTTAAGGGAAAAGCTTATGGTATGGAACTGGAAATTAAAAAGATACTTGGAAAAGCGCAATATACAATAGGCTATACTTATGCCAGAACTTTTGTCAAAAGTACCGGTACCTTTAGAGATGAGATTATTAACTCAGGCAGCTGGTATCCTGCTAATTATGACCGGCCAAATAACCTGGTTATTACCTACCAGTATATTTATTCACGCCGTTTCAGCTTCTCGGCTGATTATACTTATAGCACCGGTCGTCCGGTAACATTGCCTATATCGACATATCGCGTCAGTGATTTGTTGATTGTAAATTATTCTGACCGTAATAAATACAGAATCCCGGATTATTCAAGATTAGATGTTTCATTAAAGGTCAGCGGTAACCTGAGAACACATAAAATTGCTCATCCAAACCTCACATTCTCAATTTATAATTTATTGGGAAGAGAAAACGCTTATTCTGTATTTTTTCAGAAAGAGGGAACTGCTGTTAAAGGTTATAAATTATCTGTTTTTTCAACTCCGGTTCCTTCAGTTACTTTTAATTTTGATTTTTAATATGATAAAGTTGAAGTCCATTAACCACAACGAGCGCAAAGGTGTTACGCAAAAAGCGCAAAGGTATGATTAATAATGTTTTGACTTTGCGTTCTTTGCTACGTTTAGCGAACTTTGGGGTTAAAAAAAGCTTAATCCTGTTTAAAGGACCGAGAAAATAAAGACAAAATGGTCACAAAAAACCTGATGAGAAATCTATTTAAAATAGGATTGTTTTCAATTTCAATTCTGTTCAACAGTTGCATTTATCCTTATACCCCTGAAACAACGGAGAATGAGGAACTGATTATTGTTGAGGGGATGATAACTGATCAGCCTGAAGTAAATACAATCAAACTTCATAAGTCTGTACCCCTCTGGAAAGTTGCTAACGAAAAACCATTAAAAGGTTGCAAAGTATGGATCACTGATGACCAGGGAAAGCTTGACAGTTTGAAAGAAATTTCGATAGGAACTTATGTTACTGATATAAATACTTTTCAGGGCAAAACCGGAAGGATATATTCCTTACACATAAATACAACTGTTGCAAACGGAGGTCTTAGCTACGAATCAACACCAACTGAAATGAAACCTGTTCCTCCCATCGACCGGATTTACTACGAAAAGAAGATTTATACAACCTATCCCCGGCCTGTGGAAGGATGTCAGATCTATTTAGACACACACGATCCAACGAATATATCTAAATTCTACAGGTGGAAATACTCTGAAACATGGGAATTCCATCTTCCCTTTGATGTAAAAAACAAAGTTTGCTGGATTTCGGATAATTCAAATGATCTCATTATAAAGAATGCTTCTTTACTTGAAGAAGGCAGGGTTGTCGGATTTCCTCTGAATTCAATACAAAACCCTATTGATAAACTTAGTGTAAAATACAGTATTCTTGTTAGTCAGTATTCCATGGGAGAGGAGGAGTACTTCTACTGGGAACGACTAAAGAATACTATGGATGAGATGGGGGGATTGTATGATATGATTCCGGCTATTATTCCCAATAACGTATATTGTGTTGAGAATCCTGATCAAAAAACATTGGGTTATTTCAGTGTTTCAGCAGTATCTTCAAAGAGAGCTTTCATAATAGACAATTTTGCAGGACAGGATGTACAGTATGTTGACTGCATTTCTGATACGATATATGGAAATAATCCACTTGCGGGTCTAAACTCCATAGTATGGGTTCTGATAGACCATTCAGATCAGATACCTCCTACCAGAATTATTACACGCAGCAGGGCATGTGCTGATTGTACCTCAAGAGGAACCAATGTTAAACCGAGTTTTTGGGATGATGATAAATAAGTATAAAAGAAATCCATTAACCGCAAAGATCGCAAAGGTTTTGCGCAAAGATCACAAAGAATTTTCTGGTAATGTTCTTCTTTGTGTCGTTTGCTATACTTTGAGCCCTTTACGGTTAAAAAGAATTGTTCCGATGTTTCTCCTTCTATTTAATTTTTTATTTCAGCAAAATGCTTATAGTCAGGCTACTCTGAATATACCTGAGTATATCACGAAAAAGTTTCAGAGTTATTGTTCCTCTGTCCCCAGGGAAGAGATATTTATACATACCGACAGGGAGGAATACATTTCCGGAGAGGATCTATGGTTTAACATTTACCTGATTGACAGACAAAGTTTCAAACCCTCATTAAATAGCAGAATTGTCTATTTCGAAGTTCTGAATGCTGATAACAAACCGGTGGTTCAGAAAAAGATACTTGTTGATAACGGATTTGGTCCGGGACAGGCTGTCTTACCCGATTCGTTGAGTTCAGGTATATATACGATCAGAGCTTATACCAGCTGGATGAAGAACTTTCTCCCATACAATTGTTTTATGAAAGATATCTCGGTTTATAATTCATATAAAACCAAAACATTTATAAGAAGTGTCAGAGCTTCGGATTATAACGAAAAAACTACTGATACTTTGCGCGCCAACCCTGGATTGAAATTGAAAGTAAATAACTTCGGGCATGATAGTCTTGGGATAATCATCCAAACCACTGAAAGTTACCGTACCGAGAATAAAAATTTAGTTTATCTGTTTATCCAGACACGCGGAGAAATAAATTATTTGAGTACTGAAAAGATAGCAGAAGAAACAAGCAGAATTTCTATTTCTAAAAAGTTGCTTCCCTCTGGAATTAATCAGATTACTGTTTTTGATTCCAAGGGTCCGGTTTGCGATAGGATTATTTTCACGAAAGGCACTGAAAAACAGACTCTGACTTTAAATTCAATTGACAGTTGCAAGCGAAGAGAGCAGATTATACTTGATATCAAAAATGGTAATGGATCAGGCGGATTGACTGATCTGACAAATCTTAGTGTGTCCGTGTCCCCTATTCTGAAAAGTTCTGAGATAACTGATATGAATGATTATCTGGTTTTTGGTACCGAGTTTGGATTTTTGCCAAAAAGTACGATTAAAGGTAATAAAATAAATGAACTGTCAGCTGAAGTAATGGATAGTCTTCTGTTGACTTTGAAAAGCAACTGGATAATCTGGGATAAAATATTTTCAACTGATGATCAATATTACAAATATCCGGCTGAAAAAGAAGATCATTACCTTACAGGAAAACTATTGACAAGTTATATGCAGCCCGAAGATCAGAATGAAATTCTCTTTATGTCAACCCCTGGCAAAGAGGCTGTTTTACAGTATTCACTGACAGATAAGAATGGGAATTTTAATTTCAGGGTGGGAATTGATGATACTATGAAAGATTTGATACTAATGCCTGAAAACCGGGGGAAGAATCAAAAAGTATATCTTGAATCATCATTTTCTGATCAGTATCTTCCAATCGAAGTCGTTGTTGATTCAACGAGCAAACCAATACCTTATGTATCAAAGCAAAGCATTAACTACCAGGTAAGAAAAGTGTACGCGTCATCTTCAACCGGAGATCGCCAAACTCTTGCCTTTCCGCAAATAAAAGCAAAAAGATTTTATGGAAAACCTGACTTTGAGCTTATTACAAAAGCTTTCATTAAACTCGATTCTTTGCAGGAAGTATTTTTTGAGCTTGTTCCGCATGTGGAATTCGGGAAAGTTAATTCTCTTAATGAAATGACAGTCGAGGATGCTTTTGGGAATAAATTGCCTGGTGTGCCATGTGTTTTGATAGATGGTGTAATTATTAAAGATCTGTCAATTATAGCAAATCTTGATCCGGGACTAGTTGAAAAAATTGATGTGGTTTGGGATAAATATCGTGTTGGAGGTAATTTGTTTAATGGTATTGTCAATATCATCACAAAAGCAGGGGATTTAAGTAATATTACCCTGCCTGCCGATGCTGTAAGAATTCATTACAAAGTTTTGGATCCTGTCAGTTCTTTTGTTTCTCCCGATTACTCATCTGAAGAAATGAAAAAAAGCAGTATTGCTGATTTCAGGAACACACTCTACTGGAATCCTTCCGGGAAACCTGATAAAAATGGGAAAGTAACCATTCAATTTTGGACCGCAGATATTAAATCAGATTATATAATTAATATACAGGGTATTTCAGCGGATGGAAGTTTTGTTTCCGTCAAAAAGAGAATAAGGGTTAAATGACTTATCTAATTGTTTTACATTCCCGGGATCTCATTTTTTAGTGGATCGAGATGGTTTTTTATAATTGTCCAAACTATTGAAGGGTCAATTGGATCGTATGAATGGATTAGTCTGTTTCAAAATCCTACTATTTTATTAGCATTTTAAAGGTTGAATCAGGGAAAAGTTTATCGAATTTTGATAGAGAATGAGTCTGAATCATATTCGTGAGCCATTGGTTTGAAAATTGTACTTTGACCATTTATTTTGTATATTTACTTTGGCTACCAGGAACTGATGATTTGCTCGGGAGACAAGCCGACCCGTTCATAAAAATTTTGCAATAAATTACTTATGAGAAATTTAAAATTCAATTTTATCGCGTGGTTTTTAACTTGTATTTTGTTTGTTATAATCAGCTCTTTTCCAATACAGGCACAAGCAAATTCTGAAAGAACTTCTCTTCAATTTCTGTTTCCTGATTTTATTAAGAGTAAGGTGAAAATGAAGAATGGACAGGAGAATAGTATTATTTTGAATTACAACACAGTATCAGAAAAAATGGTTTATCAGAAGGGTGAAAACCTATATGACCTGACGAACCCCGAAATGACAGATACTATTTTTATTATGACGAATAAATTTGTACCTGTTGGGAAAGTCTATTATGAGGTTATTTTGGCAGCCACGATTCCAATATTTGTTCAATATAAAAGTGAATTGCTGCCTCCGGGAACACCAGCCGGTTATGGTGAAAATTCACAGGTTTCCAATACTAAGATGAGCTCAGTAGCTGAGTCATTTCAGGGTAATTCAAACATTAAGTTACCTGTTGACTATAAAATTAAAACGGATCTCATTTATTGGCTCAGAAAAGATGGGAACATGTTCAGTTTTATTAATGCCAGGCAACTTCTTAAATTATTTCCTGACAAGGAATCAGCATTAAAGCTATTTATTAAGGAAAAGCACATTAAGTTTGATCGACAGTCAGATATTTCAATCATGGGAGAGTATATTAATAGCTTTAAACTATAACTAATGTTCTGTGAAAAAAGTAGTCATTTATAGTCAATCATGTCCCGGAGACAATTAGTACATACTGATCTTCTATAAATAAAGTGATTTAGATGCTGAAAATAATTCTCAACTTTTTGAGAACTAAAAATGCTTTTTTATTAATTATTGTTTTGGCTGGTTTATCCGGTTGCAGGAAAAACAAAGAGCCACACATAAGCACTTCGGAGGTATCCTCAATAACTCAAACCTCAGCGATAAGTGGCGGAAATGTTTTAAGTGATGGAGGTGAAGCTATTTTATCCAAAGGAGTTTGTTGGGGTATAATCAATAGGCCTACGGTATCAGGTAACAAAACTATTGACAGCTCAGGTAACGATAGTTTTATATGCGTATTAACAGGATTAGCTACCGGTACAACTTATAATGTAAGGTCTTATGCGACAAACAGTGCCGGGACTGCCTATGGTAATAATGTCTCGTTTAAAACATCTCCTGAGGTAATCCAACTTCCATCTATCACAACTACAGATGCTTCGGCAATAACAAACATATCAGCTTTGAGCGGGGGGAATATTACATCTGATGGAGGCTCAGAAGTATTTGCAAAGGGTGCTTGCTGGAGTTTGAGCCAGAATCCGACCATAACAGGTAATAAGACATCAGATGGAACCGGAACCGGTTTATTTTCCAGTTCGCTGACAGATTTAATATCAAATCGTTTATATTATGTCAGAGCTTATGCCACTAATATTGCAGGTACAGTTTATGGGAATCAGGTATCATTTACAACACAACCTGTTTCGTACGGTTCAGTCTCTGATGTGGATGGAAATGTTTATCCAACGGTCATTATTGGTCTGCAGGAATGGATGACAAAGAATCTTAAAACAGTGAGATACAATGATTTAACAGATATTCCTTTGGTGACAGATGATATTGAGTGGAGCAATCTTACCTCTCCGGGATATTGTTTATATAATAATGTTGTGGCAACTTACGGAAATCTATACAATTGGTTCGCAGTAAATACCGGAAAACTTTGTCCGGTTGGATGGCATGTCCCTGCTGATGAGGAATGGACTACGCTTACAACAAACATAGGTGGGGAAAGTGTTGCCGGAGGGAAACTGAAAGAGGCCGGTATTTCTCATTGGGCCAGCCCAAATACCGGAGCGACTAATGCAAGGGGTTTTGTAGCACTCCCGGGAGGTTTCCGTTCTTACAGTGGTGTTTTCAGCTCAATAACGTTCGAAGGTAACTGGTGGTCATCCACATCTAATCCACCAACAATCGCCATGCCAAGGGGAATGAGTTACAATTCTATCGGTATTTATTCACCTGATTTCAGTAAACGAAGCGGGTTTGCTGTCAGGTGTGTGAAGGATTAGAAATTCCGGTGCTCTGCACCTGTGGTTCTGTTTTTCGAATGTATTTCTACAAATATAATGCAGCTCTGCTGCTATTAAATAAACCAGAAGGGTGCGGAGCACCATAATATTTGTAGATAAATGATTGACGTAAAGCTCAAAGGTGCTGAGCACCGAAATATTGTATTAAAAATTATTAAATTAAAATATTTCCTGACTTCTGACGATTAGTGCGGTAGAAGATTCAAACTAAGGGGATTACCTTCGTCCGACATAGTCGGCTACGTCCGGCGAAGTCGGTGAACTTGCACTTTCTGGAAGGACTCGGTTCCTTATTCCGCTTCGCTGCAT
>JANXXP010000201.1 GCA_025350595.1 Bacteroidota bacterium | reverse complement strand
AACAACACAGAAAAAATACTTGAGGCTGTTTCTTTGTTGAACTGCATAAATGATTATACCCTTATTGGAGGCACTGCCATTTCTCTTCAGATTTGTAAACTGTTAAGCGAGGATCTGGACTTTTGCAAGTGGTCAATGAATCTTAAAAAAGATAAACCGACTTATACGCAATTGTTGGGAAAGAATAATGGAAGGACTAAGATCGAATCCATCATATTTTTAGCTAAGGAGCCTTGTGTGAGCTATCGGTAATTCTCTTGTGACCAAGCAGGGATAATGAGTGGATTGCCGGTCTTTATTTTGGTATAGTTTTTGTTCTATTGGAATATTAGTGCAATATTTGTCAACTTTTTAACAGTTTATAAACATTTTTTTGTTCATAAGGGTTAGTGTATTAAGAGTTATTTATTAACTTACAACGTTCAGAGTTCAAAACCTCATATTGAACTAAAGCAATGAGTAAATTTATTTTTGACAAGGAAAAGGCTATTTCTACAGTACTGTACGTTGCAGAAAGATTACCAAAAGCTGATTTCCATAAACTTAGCAAAATTCTTTATTTTGCCGATCAGAAACATTTAGTAAAATATGGATATCCGATAGTTGGTGATTACTATGTGGCAATGGATAATGGTCCGGTTCCTTCGCAGATTTATGATATGTTAAAATCTGTGAGGGGTGATAGTCTATTTAAAAGTGAGGAATTTGGAAAGTATTTTAAGGTTGAGGGAAACTATATTGTAATACCATTGACTAAGCCTGATATGGATGAGTTCTCAGAAAGCAATTTAGAGTGTCTGGACGAGGCAATATCCGAAAATAAAGATTTAAGTTTTCAGGTTCTAAAAAAGAAATCGCATGGAGATGCGTATAATTGTGCCGGAGAAAATAGCACAATTTCATTTATAAAGATTGCCAGAGAGGGCGGTGCAGATAACGAGATGATTGACTTCCTGAAAGATGAAATGGAGTTTATCAAACTTTGCAGTGGATGAGTGGATCTCTTGGGGATTCCTTATCCGCAAATACTAAACTAAATTTAGCACAAAAAAGCATTATTCCAGGGAGTGTAATTTTCTGTTACTCTGACGCTGCTGGAAAAGATAAGATATGTGTAATTATAGGAATAAATCAGGATAAGAGTACCGTTGCTGTAATACTATTTAACACAAAGAAACCCTTTTTGGGAAATAAAATTCTTGAACCTCTACAAGTTCATTTCAAAGCAGAAAACAACACCTTTCTTGATCATGACAGCTACTTAAACTGCGCACATATTGAGTTGGTGGCCTATAAGTTTTTAGTTGAAGACATCGCAATAAATCCAGACCATCTATTTGGAAGCATGTCTCAATCAAATCTTGACAGGGTTTGTTCTGTTGCAGCAAATGCAAAAACAGCTTCTCCCAAAAGAATTAAAATCTATGGATTATCTGGTTATTTATTCCAGAGTAACAAATAGAAATGCTAACTGCAAATATCCGAGGATTTAAAATTAATCAAGTAATAAATAACCTACTATGCTGATCTATTGCATTAATAGGGTTCTGAATTGAGGTCGGTGGCGAAGGTGTATTTAATAAAAACCCTCTTAATCAGTCGAATAAGAGGGCTTTTTGTACCCGGAGCCGGGATCGAACCTATTTTATCTCATTTGACTTCATTATATTAATATATCAGATAATCAGCATATTAAATATTAGTGATTTGTTTATTAGATTTCACTTTACTACATTTGAGTAATTATTAGCACCTAATTAGCACCTACTTTTGGTTTATGTAAAGAGGTATAAAACACTCAAATATGGCACAAATAGTATTTTATCTTAAATCAGAAAAGCTCGATAAACAAGGTAAGGTTTCTCTTCTGGCCCAAATTACCAGCGATTATAAACCGTATAGAATGAAGTTGGGAAAAGTACGAGTCCGTGACTGGAATAAAAAAAGCCAGCGATTAAAACTTTCCTCATTAACTTCAAAAGAGTATGATGAGAACGCAAAAATGAATTCATTTATAGATGATGTAGAGTCTCAAGCCCGGATATTATTCAACAAGGTTACTAAGCAACGCAGAAAACCTTCGGAATTTGAGTTGAAGAATCTTCTCAATGTTCCAGAAGCTTCTAATGTTCTTAAATCAACTTCAGTAATGGATGTTTTTGACGATTTTATCGAATCAAACAAATCGGATAAAGCTAAAAATACCATAAAAGGATATACAACTATTAAAAACTTCCTAATAAGATTCCAAGATGGTACAAATTATACTTTAACCTGGGAGAATATGGATGTAAAGTTTATTGATAAACTTAAGAAATACACGTACTTAACTGAGAAGAAACAACTTAGTTATTATGCAAAGATTACAAGAGTACTATCGACATTTCTTCATTGGTCTGAAGACCGGAATTATTATCACGATAATATTTATCCTAAACTAAAAGCTGAAGAAGCTGAAAAAGAGGTTGTTTTTCTAAGTATGGATGATTTAATGGTGTTAATGGATTATAAATTTGAAATAAGCCGATTACAAAAAGTTCGTGATCTATATTGCTTTGCCTCCTTTACAGGGCTTCGTTACAGCGATGTGGTTTCATTAAAGCGTGAGCATATTAATAATAAGATGTTAACTAAAACACAAGTCAAAACTGGGTATGTTAAAATGATACCTCTTAACGACTTTGCTCTCAAAATCCTTAAGAAATATGAAGAAGATGAAAATCCACTACCAAGAATGTCAATTCAAAAAATTAATGATTACATAAAGGAATGCTGTAAAGCCATAGCACAAAAGCAATTACCAAATACCGGCTTTAATGTGCGGGTGATAAAAAAAACTGTTATAGGTAGTGAAACGACTGAAGAATCACTTCCTCTACATGAAGCAATAACCTTCCACACTGCAAGAAAAACCTTTATTACAAATAGCATAATGTTAGGAGTAAACATAAAAGCATTACAGGATATGGGAGCTCCTAAAAAAGAAAAGGATCTTAGAAAATACTTAAAGATTACTGATGCATTCAAGAGCCAGGTCATGGATAATACTTGGAACGTTCTAAGTTTAAACCATATACCAAAAGAGCTTATTTCTCAAAATTAGAGTTCTGCTACTTTTTTTTCTCATAAGCAAGGTCAAAATCTGAATCAATAATGTTTGTACATTTATATTTGGTTCAAACATTAGGATTACATTTTATCTGACTATAAACCCCAATTATTAAGGTTTATTATACAGTAATTGTAATGGCAAGAAGTAACGCACTTTCAAGAACAATTGGACATTAGGCTAACCAAGAAGCTCGATTAAGAATATAGATTGTTTGACAATTTCCTCACTTGAAGGGAATTCCCCAAATACCAAGAGTCTGAAATCATTTTCATATGAATATTTTACCTGATCCCAGATTACAGTAAAATTTTTAAACAGAGGTGATTCGTCGAACCCGGAGTTATACCAATTCTCCGGATCAAAAAACCTGGTTTTTTCCTCCTCAAACATTCTTATAAAATCTGCTTTGAACCCTTTTAAATTCTCAGGATCATGAAACGCTGGAGTATTTATTAGGTAGTAGATATCGTAGAAATGCCGGACTTTAGCTCTTATTCTTTCAACACCATCATCATAGAAAGAAAGCCTGATTAGTGATAGAATTTTTTCAATAAGGGTAATCCTTGGGTCTAAAACAAATAGTTCGAAGGGATGGAGATTAAATTCAGTAAGTGGTCCAATGTTTTCAGTTTCGGTTAGAAATTGTGCTATCATGGAGTTAACCGAATGTATATTATATGGAACAGGGTTGGCAAATGAATTGATCTCTAGTATTAATTTGTCATGAAGGCCAATTGAATCATTTTTTGTAATTCTATCGTAATTGTAAGCTGTCTTCCGGAAGTTTTTCTGTTTACTTGTTAAGTTTGGAATTTCTATTTCAGTGAAGCCTGAAGTTAATTCTTTCTCCACTCTTCTAATCATAAGTCTTTGCTGAGTTTCTGTCTGTCCTCCTGATTTTAAGATTGCAAGGTCCACATCCTCAGAAAATCTATTTATCAATTTATGAACCTTTGACAGAGAGGTTCCTCCCTTTAAAATTACATTATTTTTGTACTCAGACTGAGAAAGTCTTTTGAGTATAAGAGTAACCCCGTAATCTTTTTCTACAAATTCATCTCTGATCCCGAGATGCTCACTGGCGGCTCGTATTGCATCATTAAACGCTTCCTTGTTTTCATGCAGTGTCATAATATTCTCCATTTTAGTTTATTATTCAGGACCGCCTCACTGATCTTAAAATTATATTCAGAAACAGTATTTAATGACTCAAGTAGCTGCTTTGTATTATTTTTTGTACTTATCTGGTCAACTATTGCCCCTGTCAGAGCTCTGGTCCCGGGATTGTATTTTAAAGCATATTTGATTAAAAGATCAAGATTTTTTTCTGGCAACATTTCGATTATCGAAATTAACCTTTGGCATGATTTAGAAGCGTCTGAATCCGGGATCCTTTTTATGAACCTGATGGCATCAAGTATTTGCAGCATATTAATATTATCACGGGTTATTGTATTTTTCTGCCTGATGAACCGGATATTATATTTCCCTCTTTTTTTAGGTTTCCTGTCAATGTTTGTTCCAATCTGGATGGTATTTGATATCTGTGTAGTTAGACCAAGTTTATTAAATGCACTAATCCCGGTAAGATACCCTATTATCTTTTTCTCGTCTTCAAGTAGATCTTTTACAACCTGATATTCTGCTGGCCTAAGCGATCCAAATTGTGATATTTCAGGTTTATAAAACTGTCCTTTTGAGAGTCTGACTATTTTTCCTGCTGACACCAGTCTGTTTAATGACATTTTAAGTGCACTCAGATTTTTCACCGGAATATCAAAATCACTATAGGTGAAAACATAACCTGTCTTAAACCGGTTAATCTTATTTATAACTATATCAGATACTTTCATCGAACTGTATATTTGTTACAAATATATAAAATGTGACGTATTTACCGGCAAAAACGTCACATATATTTTTCTTATATAGAGTAAGAGCATTTTTTTCTCACAGGCAACATCAAATTTCGACTTAATAGTTTTAATTCTTAAAATTACTTAGCCCCAATGAGATGAATATGTTGACATTGATTGATCTAATACAGAATTCTAAATTAGATATATCGTAGCCGAATATAAAATAGTACTTAATAAATTTGGATACATCTTATAACTATGTATCTTTGTTCTATGTATTCAAAAGAACTTTTAAAAGGAACTCTGTCAGCTATAATACTTAAGATGCTTGCTGAAAATGATAGAATGTATGGGTATCAAATTACCAGAATGGTAAAACTTTTGTCTGATGATAAAATTCTGCTGAGAGAAGGCTCTTTGTATCCTGCCTTACATAAACTAAAAGCTGACGGATTAATTGAAGTTCAGACTGAAAATATAGGAAAGCGGGTTAGGCATTACTATTCATTAACGACTGAAGGCGTGAAAGTAAAACTTGAGAAAGAAGCCGAATTAAAGGATTTCATCTATACCATAAATAAGATTTTGTCATAAAAAAACTTTTAATTCTATGAGCAATCTAACTGATGATAATATTGACTTTATTACCCAAACAATCAATAGTTCCATGATTAAGTCGGCAGAGATGAAGGAAGATTTAATTGACCATTTTTGTTGTGCTATCGAGGAGGATATGAAAAAGGGGTTGAGTTTTGAGAAGTCGTATGATAATGCATATCAGAATATATGTCCCGATGGTTTTGACGAAATACAGCGCGAACCAGTCTTTTTGCTAACCTTCAGCAAATTAAAAACCATGAAACGATACTTGTATTTATCAGGTTATCTCACTGCAATTAGCATGACCATTACACTATATTTCAGTTTAACCGGGAAACATGGTGGCAATATTGCTTTGCTCGTAAGCTCCTTACTTTTTATATTCCTTTTTCTTCCTGCTTTGTTTCTCAATCAATACAAAAGAGAATTGTCTAAAAACATCTCAACCAAACTTGCAATCATATCCGGTTTCTTAGGCATTGCCCTTTTCTTCGTTTCTGTAGTTTTTAAAATATCTCATTGGCCAGGAGCTAAAATCATATTGTTACTATCCTTTGCCATAGTTAATCTTACATACTTCCCTTTTCTGTTTTTTAAAATGTATAAAAAATCCCTTACCTGATTATTCAATCACTCACTAAACAAAAATTAAATCATGAAAGTTCTTATAGTTTTTACGTTTACTTTATTTTTCATTGGATGCAAAATGGACGATAATTGTTCCTATCAGAAACCAATCGATTTAAATGATGGTTTGCATGTTTCCTCTCTTGAAGAGCATAATTTGAATAAATCAGTATTTGAAAAAATAAATCAGGATATCTGTAGAGGGAAATATGGAAACATTCACAGTTTGTTAGTGATAGAGAATAATGAGCTTGTTATAGAGCAATACTATAATGGTTGGCAAAGAGATAGACTTCATTTTTTAGCATCGACAACAAAAAGTTTTAATTCGATTTTGATTGGCATTGCAATTGACCAGGGTAAGATAAATAATGTCAATCAAAAAATGCTGAGCTATTTCCCAGAATACGAAACTCTTGAAAAAGATGACCGAAAACATCAAATTACCATCAAGGATTTGTTAACAATGACCTCTGGATTAAAATGGGACGAGAATTCTTTACCACCCAATGACCCTAAAAATATGGGGAACCAAATGGAACAAACAGAAGATTGGTTAAAATCGGCATTAAGTTTACAAATGGACACACTACCTGGCACTAAGTATGTTTATTGTGGGCCTAATGATGTTATTTTAAGTGAGATAATCAGGAAATCTACTGGACAAAACATTGCTGAATTTGCAGAGACATATCTTTTTAAACCACTTGGAATAATAGAATATGACTGGTATTCAAAAAATGGAGTATTTGATAGTGGTGGTGGATTAAAACTAATATCCAGAGACATAGCCAAATACGGTCTTTTGCATTTGAATTTGGGGAAATGGAGCGATAGTGTAATTGTATCTAAAGAGTGGATAGAAGAAACTTCTCAACCATTTATTGAAATTAATCATCCATTTTATAGTTGTTATCAATGGCAGATGGCAAAAACAGATTTAGGCTTTAATGTCTGGTTTATTCCCGGGAATGGTGGTCAGATTATTAATATTGTACCAGCTCTAAATATGGTTGTTGTAATTAATGCTGATAACAGAAATATTCCAAAAGAGAATAGGTTGCCTTTAGAGAAATTAATGCAAGACATTATAAAAATAAAACCGAAATTAATCGAATTATAACACTATAATGTACACATAACCATCATTGTAACCGAAGATCACTCTATTATTATAATTAAACTTGGGCTACCATCGCGACCTACGATAGAATACATTATTTGCTTTCCTTTTCTTAAGAAAGAATTGAAGAAGTTTTTAAGGGAAAAAACGTGATTAAGAATTTTTTCAAATACAAAATAGGTGTTAGTCACTACCATTTCGGCGCAAAAGCCCATTCCGAAATGATTGATTATACATTTTTGCTCCCGTGCAAAAATGAAAAGGAAGAATGAAGGAACATTTTAGCAGGTACTTATATGATTCCATCAAGATCCGGAACAGATTTCAAACAATTTTGACAGCAAATTAATATTAATGTCTGAGCTGCTGATCTTCATAACGTAATGATTACCAGTACAAAATGCAAAGAAATGTTTAAAAATAGTTGTTAAAATAATAGTAATATCGCTTATATTGTTGTATCTTCATACTAGTTAAATGATTGATACACAGATCATTTGTTTCACGTGAAACCGAAAGGGGGAACTTTATAAAAAGGTGAGGCACACCGTAAAAACTGATTTTTCAGATGAAAAAAGAACAGCTTCAGGAGATGTTTAACGAGATGTTAAACCGCAAACTAAATGAATCTTGGGAAAAACCTTGATTTGTTCCAGTTAACACACACTCCGCAGTAACTAACTACAAGACCGGCCAGCAGTACAAAAACGGGAATTTTATTTTTCTTCTTTTCGCTTCAATGTTTAAAAATTTCAGCACTCTTCAATTTATGACTTTTAAACAAGGTTTGAGCCTTGGTTATCTCGTCAACAAAGGCAGTGAAGGTTTGCCGGTATATTATTACAGCTTTTCATTTTTCAAAGTGGTGAATGGCCAGAGAAGAAACCTTCCGGAAAGCCCATATAACACATGGACAACCGCACAATTAAATGAAGCTAAAATAACAAAGCTTCCATTTATTAAAATTCATCACGTTTTTAATGTTGCACAGTTTTCGCAGGTGCAAACCGGAGAAAGCCTTCAATCAGTAATTAATAAAACTTTACTTGATGAAACCACAGGTAAAGGAAACGTAAACGAAAACCCTGAAAGGATGCTGGAAGGATGCGAAACACTTTTAACAGGTTGGGAATGCAAAATTAACCTGGTCCCCGGGTCAGATCGTTGTTTTTATAGTCCTGCCAGCGATTTTATTCAACTCTCTGACAGACCACAATTTAAGAACAATGAGTTTTTTTATGCCACTCTTTTACATGAAGTCACCCACAGCACCGGCCACGACATCAGGACAGGGAGAATAAAGAAGTTTAATGAGAGCTATAAAGATCATAGTAAATCCTATGCAATTGAAGAACTGGTTGCAGAAATCAGCTCCGCATTCATTATGGCAAGCAATAATTTTGCTCCTGAGAGGCAGAAAATTAACTCCGCAATTTATTTGCAGGGCTGGAAAGAGAGCCTTAAAGAAGATGAAAATCTGGCTTTTAAGGTTTGCG
>JANXXP010000176.1 GCA_025350595.1 Bacteroidota bacterium | reverse complement strand
GATTCCACGTTATTGATCACCTCATGGGCATTTGCCCCTTTCAACATCATGACCACACCTCCTACTGCTTCAGTAGTGTCTACCACAAAAGCTCCATAACGTGTGGCGCTGCCAAACTGAACAGTTGCTATATCCCTGATTAATACTGGCATACCCGAACTGTTGATTTTTACAACAATCTTTTCTATATCCTCAATCGATTTAACAAGGCCTATTCCGCGGATAAAATAGGCAGTTGGTTTTTTATCAATATATGCACTCCCTGTATTTTCATTATTCTTTTCAAGCGCAGTAAATATATCTGTGAGCGAAAGGTTCATTCCTCTCAGTCTTTCAGGATTTACGGCAATTTCATATTGTTTTACAAATCCTCCATAACTATTGATATCAGCAACACCCGGAGTACCAAGCATTTCACGGCGAACTACCCAATCCTGAATTGTACGAAGCTCCATTGGATTGAACTTCTTTTCATATCCTTTTTCAACAGCCAGGCGATATTGAAATATTTCACCCAATCCCGATGAAATGGGAGCCAAAGATATTTGAGCAAGTCCCGGCGGAATAACTTCCTCAGCTTCTTTCAGCCTCTCACTAAGCTGCTGCCGAGCCCAATAAACATCAACACCATCTTCAAAAACGACAGTTACAACCGATAACCCTAACCTCGATATTGATCGAAGTTCAATAATATCCGGAATGTTCGCAACAGCTACCTCAATAGGAGCAGTAATAAAGCTCTCCACTTCCTGAACAGCAAGGGAGGGTGCCAGTGAAATAACCTGCACCTGGTTGTTTGTAACGTCAGGTATGGCATCAACAGGCAATTTTGTCAATGAATAAGTTCCCCATCCAATCAATGCCAGAACAAATAACCCGACAATGAATTTGTTTTTTATGGAGAATGAGATAATCCGGTTTATCATTATTTTAGAGTAATTATGCTTTTTAAATGACATTCTGAAATTAATACTTTGTGGTCTTTATGAAATCCTTTGTGATCCTTAGTGGTTAAATGCATATTTTTTACCACAAAGGACACTATGGTCAACACAAAGGTTCACCAAGGTCTTTTAAACAGCCACCATTGATAGAATGAAAATCAAAAAAATGGATATTTAAAGATTCAGCATAATACCGGAGGAGCTCTGAGAGTAGATAATTCCAGAAGAGAAGGATCGGGGAAAGGTTTCCTGATATTTTGAATTGTAACAGGGCTTAATTGAAAATCAAACAAAAAAGTATCAGAAAAACAATTGAATGACATACCATCAGTTTGAAGATTGTCATTTAAAACAAATGTTATAGCCTTTTCTGAAGCCAGATCGTTAAATGCATGGCAATGAACAGGAATCCCTGAATGATGATGAGTGTAATCCGATGAACCCGGGCACGATTCTTCCTGACCAGCAAATGATTCCATCAGATGATGATCATGCGGAATCATAAGATGAGCAGTTAGCACTGCCCACGCAAACCATAAAAAACCAAGTGGAACGTATCTGATTTTATTTCTCATTTCTTATTTTAAGATACAACTAATATATCATTTTTACCATAAGATTGCAAATATAATAATAAGTTAAAGCCTTATCACTTCTTGCAAAAATAGTTCTTCTCATTTAACAATACTTCTGATTGAACGAATCAATATCTTTGTTGTTATAGAAGTATATAGTTCTTAAAGTTAGGATAATAACCAAATGGAACACAATCATTCTCATAATCAGGATATGAATATGGGCAATGCCTTTAAAATAGGGATTTCCGTTAATATCATATTCATAGTTCTTGAAACGTTTTACGGTTTCTTTTCAAACTCAATGGCTTTGGTAGCTGATGCCGGACATAATTTTAGCGATGTGCTGGCTTTGGTATTTTCATGGATTGCAGTTATACTTTCTCAGCGTAAACCAACATTAAGGTTTACATATGGATTCCGAAGGTCAACTATCCTTGTAGCGCTTCTTAATACCATCATACTTTTATTGGCAGTCGGCTTTATTGTATCAGGAATCATTGATAGACTAAGGAATCCGGTATCAATTAATACCACCAGTGTAATTATTGTTGCTGCTGTTGGTGTTTTAGTTAACGGGTTCACCGCATGGCTTTTTCTTAAAGGTAAAAAACATGATTTGAATATCCGCAGCGCATTTGTTCATTTCATTGCCGATGCGTTGGTTTCACTGGGAGTAGTGGTTGCAGGTTTTATAATGTCTCTTACGGGAATAGTATGGGTTGATTCAGTTGTGTCGTTTGCTATTATTTCTGTTATACTTTACAGCTCTTACCATTTGTTAATTGACTCTGTTAACCTTGGACTCGATGCAGTGCCTAAAAATATTAACATCGAAACGTTGCGTGATTATCTTAAAAGTATTCCAGAAGTATCAAATATTCATGACTTACACATATGGGCATTAAGCACTACTGATGCAGCACTTACTGTGCATCTTATAACGCAATCTCAAACTGACGTTATGTTTCTTACCAACATTCAGCAACAGTTACATGAGCATTTTGGCATTGAGCATGCCACCATTCAGGTTGAATTTAATAACAACAACTCAGATTGTATAAACAATTGCAATTAAAAGACAACAGAATTGGACCTGCCAAAAAATAAAAACCCGACAAATAATTACCGGGTTTTTATATTGAATTTAGCAGTTTTATTAAACCAAAATCTTAGTAATCAGATTAGTAATACTGGTCTGGATTGCATCAAATGGCTTGTTATCTTTGCTTTGGTCCTGTTCAACAACCATGTATTTCATACCTGCGATTTTTTTCGAAGCCAGAATCTCTTTGAAATTTATTAATCCCGCTCCTACCGGTGCAAAATCGGTTACTCCTACAGTTGTGAAAAATGGATCTTGTTTTGTGTACATATCTTTCATGTGGAAAAGCTGGAATCTGCCGGGATATTTTTTAAACAGTTCCACAGGATTCTGACCTGCTTTGGTTGCCCAGAAAAGATCGAGTTCCATCGTAACAAGGTCTTTATCAAGTTCCTTCATGAAAACATCAAAATAAGGAATCTTACCTTCCACTTTAGCGAACTCAAAGTTGTGATTATGGTAGCCAAACTGAATTCCGGTATCCTTCATTATCTTGCCAACAATATTCCAGTCAGCAGCCATTTTCTGAAAACTTGCAATTGTTTTGCGTGCATCTTCCACTATCCATGGCTGCAAACAATATTTGACTCCCAGTTTTGCATGGTCCTCAGCCATTTTCTTTGCGTTATCAAGTGTAATACCCTGTGCTTCAACCTGGGTATGGCTGCTCAGAATTTCCATTCCAAGCCCATTTACTAGTTTTTTGAATTCTGTAGGTTCATATCCGTAAAACTTACCTTTTGCATAACCTGCAAGTTCAACGTATTTGTAACCAATATCCGAAACTTTTTTAAGAGACCCAGCCGGATCAATGCCCATAGCATCACGGATAGTGTATAATTGTAATGCTATTCCAAATGATTTTGGATCAGCAACTACATTAGCGGCAGATGGAGCGGCTGTAGTTTTATTAATAAAGGATGGAAGTATAATTGCCCCCAGTGTGCCCACAGCAGACACTTTTAAAAAATCCCTTCTTGAAGTTTTTGTTTTCATTTTATGTGATTTTTAGTAAATTTTCAGATTATAAAAATAATATAATATCTTTAATGACAGAAGATAAAAGACAAAAGTAAAAAGTAAAAAGTAAAAAGTAAAAAGTAAAAAGTAAAAAGACAAAAGTGAATCAGATCATCAGGACTTCCGATGGGTCGGATACTATATTTGTTCCGGAACTTAATGAGCACTATCATTCAATTCATGGAGCAGTTCAGGAATCAGCACACATATTTATTAATTGTGGTTTCGATTTTTGTAAAGCTGATCCAATAAATATTTTTGAGGTTGGGTTCGGTACCGGACTAAATGCACTGCTTACTTCCATAAAAAGTATTAACGGGACCAGAGAAGTAAATTATACGTCGATTGAAAAATACCCGATTGATGAGAGCATGGTAATGACTCTAAATCATCATCAATATGCAGGTGATTCAGGAAAAGCTATTTTTAATTCAATACATTCTGCAGAATGGAACCATAGCGTAAATATCTGCAGAAATTTCAACCTGTTTAAAATATCAGGGGATTTTACTAAAGATATCATCCCCGGAAATTATGATTTGATTTATTTCGACGCTTTTGGCCCGGATAAGCAACCTGAAATGTGGACAAAAGAGGTATTCGGCTCCATTGCCTCAGTTACAAACAAAAATGGGATTCTTGTTACATATTCCGCAAAGGGTGAAGTGAAGAGAAATCTCAAGGCCAGCGGGTTTGATGTGACTTTGCTCCCCGGACCTCCGGGGAAGAGACAGATAATTAGAGCTGTAAAAAAATAAAATT
>JANXXP010000137.1 GCA_025350595.1 Bacteroidota bacterium | reverse complement strand
CGGAGAGGTGTATTTTGCTCAAAAACAGCGAAATAAGTATCCTCAGATAGCTGTTCATGGAACACGAATAACGGTGGTAAGTGCATAGAAAAAGGTCAGGTGACCGGATTTAGAGCAACGTGAGACTTCATGCTTGGCATTACATGCCACATGAAGTCCTCTTTATTAGGTGGTCGTAGATTTAATATTTGTTATGAAACTATTTATTTTTTTGTAGCATATGGTTTTAAATATCTGTCATTGATCTTTGAATCTTCAAATAAGCCATTCACTAAGTTAAACTCCTCAGTAAAAGTTTCTGAATTTGTGACAGTCGTAATTATTATTTTTGTTTCTGTTGCAGTCCATCGACCAGTTTGTTCTTGATCAATTTTGGCTTCACCTGCTTTGTCCTGACCAATAATCATCCATTTAAATTGTCCATTAGGAGTGAATAAATACATCTCAAGATGACCATCTATTAAGGTAACATTTTTACCTTTTATTTCAGCAGTATACGCTCCTGAATACTTCTTAAGGTATGGATTTCCTTCAACATCGGTGCTAATCAAAGGAGCTATTTTATTTTGGCGAGATCCAGACCCTGATGAACAACTAATCAATATTGTCAATAAGCTTGTAAAGAGCAAAATAGAGTTTTTCATACGAATTGTGTTTTTGAGTTTAAGTAAATCTCAAGAGTTGCGGTCTATGCCATCTAACGGGAGTCTGTGCAAAAACATCACGAAGAAGTCTTTTATATATTTGTATCTTATTATCTAATTGAACTTTACATTTTTGCATTTTACTGTTTTTTTGCATTTTTGCACAGTCTGACGGTTGACGCTATGGCAAGTGCGGGATTAAATTGTTACTCAACTGTCTGCCAGCACAAATGTATGTAAAGATTTCAAATGTTTCAACGAACACGCAAACCCGCATTTGCTATAGCGTTTGTTAGCGTTTCGTGCTTTTTGGTACAATCTTTAAATTAAAATCACTTATGGAAAGTTTGATTTTGCAATAGTGTCTGATTCTAAATACATAATAATTTTTAAAATCCTTATTATTTAATGATATGCCATTCTTTTAAGATTCCGTTTTCTACTTTTAAAAATAAATAGTATTCTATTTCATAATCTTCAATTGTTACGATCAGATTCTTACCATGACCGATTTCCAAATGAGATATCAAACCTTTGGATATTTCGTAATCGCTTTCCTTGATTTTTAGTAAGTCAGCTAAATTATCATAGGTCATACCGTTTCTAATTTCATTAATGTTTGATTGAACAAGTTTTATGAAACGTTCTTTTTTATTGAGAAATGATTGTTTGTCTTGCATTGTCTTAAAAAATTTAACGGTATGTGTAGGATATTGCTGATGCTGATAAAGTATAACATAGTCGACATAATTATTGCCTGAAAGTTCTTTATCAATTAATTCTTTCAATTTATTCTCAACTTGCTCTAGTTTGGCAAACTGAGTCATGTAAATTTTATATTCTACTACGTCATTTTTTAACCTCTCCGGGGATTTCCCATGTGTATAAACCAAACAACTATGCAATATTAATATTGTAGATATTAACAAAAAATAAAGTGCCGCATACTTAGTAATCTTCGTAGATACAATTTGATTACTTCCTGAAATAAGTTGTTTTATGGTTATCTGTTTCATAATTATAGATTTTAAGGTTATGATCTTTTTTTTAGCATGACCGCTAACGGCTGACGCTATGGCAAGTGCGGGAATAAATTGTTGTTCAACTGTCAACTATTACAAATGTATGTAAAGATTTTAAATGTTTCAACGAACACGAATACCGGCATTTGTTATAGCGTTAATCAGCGTTTCTTCTTCTTTTGAAATAATTTTCAAACTTAATTTTCAGTGATGAGGTTTATGCACACTTATAAAGTGCTACTTATACAAAGGATTAGAAGCCCAATCCCAATGCCAACGTATGCGAGTGATGCTAAAGTCTGATTTGGTTGTTTATTTATTTTACCATTTTCATCTATAAAATAACTAGTAGACCCTTTAAAACTATAAGAAAGTTTTTTTATTTCTGAGGGTAATGATTCAAAATGATAA
>JANXXP010000085.1 GCA_025350595.1 Bacteroidota bacterium | reverse complement strand
TATTTAGCTGGGGAGAGATATATTACCCGAATAATCTTCATAGGATAATGATTGCATCTGGTGTTTCACGGATAGTACCTTCAAAAACCAAAGAACTGTGGCTTCTTCCTTCAAGTTCTAAAATTGTGGCTGGAAGTGATCTTGTAACTGAAAGAAATATATCTGATCCTGTTAAGATTACTGTAAAATCTATATGGAAATCATTTCCTGTTGTAAAAGGAATGTCCCCGATGTACTCAAAGGAGTTTGGGTTATTTGAGGGTGATAAGAAACTTGCTCAAATTGCACCTGAAGTTGAAAAAGACAAAATCACTTTCAATACTATATTCTATGGCAGGGGCAAAGGAATCCACAGTACTTCTCCATTTACAGGATTAATGCTTAAGGATGTTATCGGAAAATATTATCCTTTGGATAGGCTTAACATTCAACAAGGAATCCTCTGCCTTGTCGGTAAGGATGGATACAGATGCGCAGTATCATTTTCCGAGTTGTTCAACAGGAATGACCAACAGGAATTTCTCCTTGTCAGAACAAAACCAGATGAGGACGGAGGTCTTTTCAGGATCTTCTCGGCAGCAGATTTTTTCTCCGATAGGGCTATCAAATCCGTATCGGAAATTCATTTGATAAAATAACCGGACGACCTTAATTTTGTAGAGACTCGCAAATTAGATGTCTCTTCAATTATAACAGATTTTACTGTCGATCATTGCATGATCCTTATTAACACACAATAATTTATGTAAATAATTTGTACCTTACCTCCGTGTAGAAAATTCCCTGAACCAAATAAAAATTGAAAACAATGAAAACAAAAATTGTAGTATTATTGATCAGTTTATCAGTAGGTTATAGTAGTTGCACAGGTAATAAAACGGGAGAAAATGTAAAGGTTGCTGATTCATCAATGCAGACAGCCATTGCTGGTTACAAAATGATGATAGTTGCGAGATTGTCAGTGAAGCCCGATAAAATTACGAATTTCACTGAGGCCGCTAAGGAGATGATCGAAAAATCGAATAAGGAAAGCGGATGTACTTCTTATCAACTTTATCAGGATCCTTATACTAACACTAAGTTCGTTTTTGTTGAAGAATATAAGAATCAGGCTGCAGTTGATGCACATTTCGCAACAGATTACTTTGCAGCTTTTGGTCCTAAAATAACTGATTTTTTAGCAGGTGCTCCAGACATAAAAGTATTCAGTGTTGCTAAGGAAGTAGCGAAGTAATCGATTCAGGTTGTTAGCAAACTGTTGGTTATTCATGGTTGCGTCGAGTCTTTTGTTTGAATGGAAATGTATTTAGTCTTTTAAACATCTTACAGATAATCCGAATTTCTTATTCAGAGATGTTCGACTAATCTGGGCATTGTCATAATTTAGAGATCTGCTCCAGGCAACGGTTGCATCCGATTCAGTATTTGTCCAGAACCCTGCAGATGATCCGGAGTTAGTATTTAATCCATTATCATATCTGTATCCGGCACCGGCTGCATTGAACCCTGTGGTATTTGTTGCCCCGATGTTCTGACATGTCCAGTAGCCAGGACAACCAGTATATTTAAGTTTCCCACCCTCATTGCTTCCCCTGAATCCGGTTGCATCTGCCTGGCTCTGAGCCATGCCAAGATAAATTTCCATAACCTTCCACTCACCATCGGAGGGTACATGCCATCCTGAAGGACATAATTGTTTTGCATCTGCAACGGCGTAATAGTTGTAAAGTTTTCCATAACTTGTATAACTACAGTATGCACTGGTTGATGTAGAGGCCCATACCAGATTATCCTGAACAATTGCAATAGTTGTACCATCTTTAAATTTTGTTGTCTTCAGATTTTCAGTCATCCATACTTGATTTCCTATGGTAATATAAGGATATACATTGCCATCTGAATCAGTTAGTGAGCCTTCCCATGTTGCAAAACTTATTTCCGGACTATAAGCGAATCCCGATTCGTTTTTAACATAACCCCTCAGATAATACTTTGTGTTTGGAATTAATCCATTTATAGAGTACCTGTTTGAAGTCTGGTTGAGAGGGATTAAAAAATGAAGTCCTTCCACAGAGGCATTAGGGTTGGTACTGGCACATATATCAACCTCATCAATCTTAAACGTTTCAGGTGGAGTTGCTATCACATAGTCTATTACAACGCTTGTTTCTGTTTCGCTGACAAATTTGACTGAAGCGAAAGAGGGTGGTTTTGACTTTGGGGAAATTGTGACAAGCTTCCCATATGCTGTTCCGGTAATATTCGTAGCATATGCCCTGAAGTAATGAGTTTGGGCTATTGTACCTGAGGCTCCTGCCCATACCAGTTTAGATGTGCTTGTAAATTTCCCGATTCCTGAACTATCGGAGGTGTGCCACATATTCCATTTGTCTGTTATTTCAGGAAGATCTGTACTGGAAGTGGTAACACAAATACCTCTTGAAGTTACAGGTGATCCTCCATCATCCAGCGCCTCACCACCTGCCACTACATGATCCCATGTCACTTCAGTCGGTTGTGAAGTAGTTACAACAGGAAGGGTTTTTTTCTCATGAAGACAGGAGGAAAAGCAAAGCAAAGAGGCAGCCAGAATAATTAAATATGCATTCTTCATTTTTTCTGAAATTAGACTAACTCACAGTCAAATTTATTACATTTTCAGGGAATTTGCAACTTTTATTCATTAGGTACTTTATCTGTGTGGCATGGTTGGGTTTTTATTATATTTGCTCTTCATCATTTCATTGTTTAAAACTATTCTTGTCAAATGAAAGCCCTCGTTCTTGAAGATTACAATAAGCTTGTTTATAAAGATGTTATTGATCCGGTAATAAATGATAATGAGGTTCTTGTAAAGGTAATGGCTTGTGGAATCTGTGGTTCAGATGTTCATGGTTTTGATGGAAGTACCGGACGAAGAATTCCTCCTATGATAATGGGTCATGAAGCATCAGGTGTTATTGTAAAAACAGGTAAAGAGGTAAATAATTGGAAATCAGGCGACAGAGTAACCTTTGATTCAACGGTATACCCGCTTAATGACTGGTTTTCTCTTGAAGGGTTATATAATCTCAGCGACAATCGCGAAGTGCTGGGTGTTTCTCCCGGAACATATAAACGGGATGGAGCCTTTGCTGAATATATAGCCATTCCTCAGCATATTCTTTATAAAATTCCTGAAGGGGTTACTTTTGAGCAGGCTGCCATGGTTGAGGCTGTCGCTGTTGCACTTCATTCGATAAATGTATCAGTGATTAGGACCGGAGATAATTGTGTTGTTGTAGGTGCAGGGATGATAGGAATTTTCATTATTAAGCTACTAAGGATTTCTGGCGCTTCAAAAATCATTGCTCTTGATATTAATCAAAAACGTCTGGAACAGGCCGAAAAAGCAGGAGCAGACCATACCTTTCTTTCAACTGAAGAGAACCTGGCTGACAAAATTTGTGCCCTCACAAAAACCAGGGGAGCAGATATTTCATTCGAGGCTGTTGGTAAAAGCGATTCCGTAAATATTGCAATTGAAGTTCTTCGGAAAGGGGGTAAAGCTATTCTTGTTGGCAACATTTCGCCTAAAGTAGATTTTCCTCTTCAGAAGGTTGTGACGCGTGAATTAAAAGTACTTGGAAGTTGTGCAATCCGTGGTGAATATGAAGTAGTTCTTGACCTGTTAAAATCCGGAAGAATTAGTGTTGATGATCAGATTTCAATTGTTGCCCCTTTATCAGAAGGTGCTGTCTGGTTCAATAAACTCTATAATAGGGAGGAAGAACTTAATAAAGTGATTTTATTACCATAATTTTTCTTCTATGTCAGAAAGAATTTTTAATATATCAATAGCCGGCTGCAGTAAAGTTGCCCATCTCCATGCGAAAGCTATTCAGGGTATTCCTAACGCTCATCTTACCGGAGTATGGAGCAGAACATATCAGACTGCGAAAGATTTTGCTGCTACCTATAATACACAGGCATATTCGAATATTTCGAAAATGGTTTCAGAGAATCAGGTTGACCTTGTGCTTGTCTGCACAGCTCATCCTTTTCATATTCAACCTGCTTTGGAAGCAGCAAGAGCAGGAGCTAATGTTCTTATTGAAAAACCTATGGCTTCTGTATTACAGGATTGTGATGATATAATTGAAGCTTGTTTAAAAAATAATGTAAGGTTGGGAGTAATAAGTCAGAGAAGATGGTATGAGCCGGTTCGCAGAGTTAAGGATGCTATCGTTATGGGAAAAATAGGAAGACCAGTTTTGGCAACAGTAACTATGTTTGGCTGGCGCGATAAAGAGTATTATGATTCCGGTGAATGGAGAGGTTCATGGAAAAATGAAGGGGG
>JANXXP010000047.1 GCA_025350595.1 Bacteroidota bacterium | reverse complement strand
GGTATCTGGAGAAATATGAATCATCCATACATCGAAGTTGAAGATACTGCCGTTGCAATAGTGAAATTCAAAAGTGGTGCCATAGGTAATATAATTGTAGGTAATTCTCAAAAACCCGGACTTTATGGTAAGGTTCAGGTTCATGGAGAGAATGGAGCATCTGTTGGCGTGCAGACAGATGGAGGAGCTATGTTTATTGCGGGAAGATCAGGTGTTGCTGAACCTCCGGTTAATGATCTCTGGACAATTCCGGGAGAAGAAGAAAAGCTGAAAGAATGGATAGTTGAAGACACTGTGACTTTTAATAAGTGTGATCCGACAGTTTGTTATATTCAATACCAGATTCAGGATTTTCTAAGTGCAATTGAAAATAATACTGATGCACTGGTAACAGGAGAAGATGGGCGAAGAACAGTAGAGCTCTTTACAGCAATTTACCGCTCTTCCCGTGATAATAAACCTGTTAAATTTCCTCTTATACCAGAACCCGGATTGGATGGAAGGGAGTAAACGGTAATCAGTAAACGGTAATCAGTAATCGGTAAACGGTAATCGGTAAAAAACTTTGAACCTCAATCTTAACCTCATATGCCTCTAGTTATTGTTATCCTCGGAATTTGCCTTCTTCTATTTCTTATCCTGGTATTAAAATTCAATTCTTTTTTATCGTTCGTCATTGTTGCACTTTCAGTTGGAATTGCAGAGGGGATGTCGCTCGACAAAACAATAATCTCGATTGAAAATGGTATCGGCAGTACAATGGGATTTCTTGTTCTTATTCTGGGCTTTGGCTCCATGCTTGGGAAACTTGTATCGGAAAGTGGTGCTGCCCAGAAAATTACTTCAAAACTTGTCACAGCTTTTGGAATTAAACATATTCAGCTGGCATTAATGCTTACAGGTTTTATTGTTGGCGTATCGTTGTTTTATGATGTCGGGTTTTTTATTATGATCCCATTGGTATTTACAGTTGCAGCTTCAACAGGTCTTCCATTGCTATACGTAGGTCTGCCGATGCTGGCAGCCTTATCTGTAACTCATGGTTATCTTCCTCCTCATCCGGCTCCGACTGCAATAGTCAATATGTTCCATGCTGATTTGGGAAAGACATTAATTTACGGGATAATTGTTGCCATCCCTGCAATAATTATTTCAGGCCCATTTCTTTCAAAAGCGTTGAGCAAAATTGACGCAAAACCCTTGAAGGAATTCGTAAATACGAGGCCTCTGACAGATGAAGAGATGCCGGGATTCTGGGTAAGTTTTTTCTCGGCACTGTTGCCGGTAATCCTCATTAGTATTGCTACTATAGCCGGTTTCCTATTGCCTTCGGATAACCAGGTCAGAATAGTTTTGGGATGGATAGGGAATCCAGTCCTCGCTATGCTGCTGTCTGTCTTATTTGCAATTTATACACTTGGTCTGGCAAGAGGGAGAAAAATAACAGATATAATGAACTCTCTGGCTCATTCTGTTACCAGCATTACAATGATAATGCTATTAATAGCAGGCGCAGGTGCTCTTAAACAGGTACTTGTAGATGGCGGAGTAAGTAAATATATTGGAGAATTGCTCAGTCAGTCAACTTTATCACCACTTTTTCTTGGATGGCTCATTGCCACTATTCTCAGGTTTTGCGTCGGTTCTGCTACAGTTGCCGGGATTACAACTGCGGGGATTGTTCTGCCTTTAGTTACAAACGGTGCTGTAAATTCAGAATTAATGGTACTGGCAATTGGTTCCGGAAGTCTCATGTTTGGTCATGTAAATGATGGCGGTTTCTGGCTTTTTAAGGAATACTTCAACCTGAGTATAAAGGATACGATGAAAACATGGGTTGTAATGGAAACTTCAATCGGGATAATGGGATTAATAGGTGTTATGGCTCTAAGTCTGATAGTAAAATAATAAGAATTCTTATCGACTGATTTATATTACCTAAAATAAGTGGTGATCCCGTCTGAACTTATACAGATGCTATCTTGTTTTACAGATTGAATTTCATAGAAAATTTCGAATAATAATTCTGATAATTTTTTTGTAATTTTAAAATGCTGAAAACACGCAAGTTAATTTGATAATTTTCTGTCATGAAAAAGCTTTTTTCATTCGTCTGTCTATTTTTTATTGGTTACGTACTTTCTGCCCAGGAAGGTTCGCCTTTATTGACTCATTTTAAGGAAAGCAGGGAGATTGAGAATCAGAGCTGGGCTATCTGTCAGGATATTAATCACGTAATGCTTTTCGCAAACAGAAAGGGAATACTATCATTTGATGGTCAGGACTGGCTTTCAGTAAGAATTCCTACTATACCTTTCTCAATGAAGTCGGATCCGGTTAGTGGAAAGGTATTTATAGGCGGGGATAATAGCTTCGGTTTCCTTGAAAAGAGTCCAACCGGATCTTATAATTATGTAGCTATTCCACGTGATACTGCGGATATCGGGATCATTACTAAAATCGTCTTCAGTGATTCTCTGGTTTGGTTTTATGGCGATAAGTCAGTAAACAAGTATAATACTGATAATGGGAAACTTGAACTTCAACTCAGATCAAAAGAAAACAATGTTTACACAGGATTGTTCGTCACACCAAAGAATACATTCGTCAATGTGATGAATAAAGGTTTATACAGGATTGAGAGCGATACTCTTTTTCCGCTTGTTACAGGGTATTTGACTGAGAAACTTGATATACTATTCTCTCTTCCATATAGTAGTACAATGGAACTCATCGGACTAAGTGATGGAAGGTTATCTCTGTTTGACGGATTAAAATATTATGATTATCAGATCAAGGATGATGGTTATCTGAAGAATAATGTCCTGTCTGACGGAATCTCTATCGGTGATAGCCTATACGCTTTTTCGACACTTGACGGAGGAGCTCTGGTTATCGATAAAAAAAGTGGCAAAATCAGATTCACTATTAATAATCAGAATGAACTGCCTGATGATGAGGTGTTTGCTATAGGTATGGATAGAAGTGGAGGGTTGTGGCTTTCCCATCAGTATGGACTTACCCGAGCAGACTTAAACCTCCCGGTTGGTAATTTCAGTATTTACCCCGGACTAAAAGGCAATCTGACAACATCGTTGTGGCATAATAATGAACTTTATGTAGCGACCAGTGAAGGAGTTTTTTATCTGACAGAGGTTAAAAATTATACAGAGGTTCGGGTAATTAAAAATGGTGAGGCAAATACAAATTTTAAACAAGAAGAGAAAGCGCCTGCAACACCGACACCAAGAAAAAACATTTTTGCAAGAATTTTCGGAAAAAAGGCAGTAACAGTAGCGGAGAAAAGTACGCCTGATCAAAAGAAATCTGTTACTCAGAATATTGGTACTTCAAGTATAAGCAAAAGTTTTAGTACCCTTAAATCGATAAATTATGTATTCAGGAAAGTTGATGGATTAAACGAAAAATGCCGTCAGCTGGTTTCAACCAGAAATGGAATTCTGGCTGCTTCAAATAAAGGACTTTATGTAATTAATGATCATAAAGCAACTATAATTGCTGATAACCATTATATAAATTCAGTCAGCTGGAAGCCTGTTGATGAAAGGTACTATATTGCTGCCGGGGATGGATATTTTTCAGTGAAATTTTTGAACGGGAGATGGACTACTGAAGTACCTGATGACAAATATACCAGTCCGGTTTACTCTGTCATTAAAACTAAAAACAACACACTTTGGCTTGGTGTTGATAATGCCGCACTCCGTTTAGATCCTGAAAACATTGGCACTGGGAAGTATTCCAGAATAAGTATCAAGAATGACTTTCCGCAACGATATATTCTTGAGCTGGTAAACGATTCTGTTTTCCTGTACACTGAATCGGGAATCTTTTACTTTGATAAAGGAACAGAAGGATTTTTACAATCAAAACGAAATGGTATCTCATCCGGATTAAAAACTAAATATCTTTATCCTCTCTCAAATATGCCATGGATCAAGCATGGGAATGACTGGATCTATCTTGAGTCAATTGATAAAGTGGAGAGAAAAGAAATGTCATTGTTTAAAATATTCAGTGATGTCATTTCAATAAACTCTTATAAAAATAACCTTTGGGTGGTTGACGGGGAAAACAGGCTTTTCAAGATTGATACTGATAAACCCTCAAAGATCAATCCGGAAATTGATGTTTTTATAAAAAGCATTTATGATGAAAGAGGAACCTCTTTCAACTTATCCAATATTGTCTTTAACCGAGGTGATAATATCATTAATTTTGATATAGTAGCCCCTGGTTACCTGAAACAAAATACCACTCAATATCAGTACATTGTAAATAAACTGATGCCTGACTGGTCACCTTGGTCAGTACGTACTACCTACAATCTTATGATACCCGTTCCGGGTGTTTATACTCTTCAGATAAGGGCTAAGGATTTGTGGGGGAATATCGGGGAGCCGCAATCAATTAAATTTACCATCAAAGCGCCTTTCACTCAGACATCATTTTTCTATATTTTGTTGATATCTGTTGTTCTACTTTTCCTGTTTTTTATTGTGCGATTCAGGGAAGGACAACTTCAAAAAGAGAATAAGATACTTGAAGCAAAAGTTAAAGAGCGTACAGCGGAGATTGAAGCGCAGAAAGAAGAAATAACTTCAAGTATTGAATA
>JANXXP010000020.1 GCA_025350595.1 Bacteroidota bacterium | reverse complement strand
AAAGAGGCCAAAGGATATGTTCTTATTGGACCAGGCAGGTGGGGCTCAACCGACCCATGGCTTGGTATTCCGGTTAAATGGCCGCAGATTTCTGCAGCAAGGATTATTATCGAATCAGGATTGAAGAATTATAGGATTGACCCAAGTCAGGGAACCCATTTCTTTCAGAACCTGACATCATTCCGTGTTGGTTATTTTACTATTAATCCATTTATCAATGAGGGATTTTATGATGTGAACTATTTAAATAAACTGGATGTTGTTTATGAAGATAGCTTTATAAGACATATCAGGTTTAAAGCTCCTCTGGAGATTATGATTGATGGGAAGAAGCATAGAGGAGTTATAATGAAACCCTGAAAATGAGAAATTTACTTTGATATTTAACCCCATTTCTAATTTCCCCGGAGGAGAAAAAGTTATTACTGGGGTTGGGGTAAGCAATTAATATACAAATAAATACAGATATCATGGAAACAGCAAAAACGAAATACCTGGGCGATCTCAGGACAGAGATAACTCATTTAAGATCAGGAAGCATAATAACTACTGATGCACCTGTTGATAATAAAGGAAAAGGTGAAAACTTTTCACCGACAGATATGGTTGCTTCAGCCCTGGGCAGCTGTATATTTACCATAATGGGGATAGCTGCAAGGGAACATGGCTTTTCTATTGATGGGAGTAAATGTTCCATCACAAAGATTATGACTGAGGCTCCACGTAAAATCGGTGAAATAAAAATTGAATTCGATTTTACCGGGAATAATTATACTGATAAACAGAAAAAAATTCTTGATTATTGTGTCAGAACATGTCCTGTTTCTTTGTCACTAAAAGAGTCAGTATTTCAGAATGTAACCCTGAAGTTTAAGTAAAGGCGCAAAGGAGCAAAAGCATGCATTTTCAGAAAGTCGCACCTTCTGTGACTGCATCTTTATTGGCCTTTTTTATCAGGCCCTGCAATACACTACCTGGTCCGACTTCAACAAATGAAGTAGCCCCATCAGCTATCATGTTTAGTACAGTTTGTGTCCATCGTACCGGGGAAGTTAATTGTAATACAAGGTTCGATTTTATAACTTCCGGATCGATTGATGGTTTGGCGTTAACATTCTGATAAACAGGGCATATAGGTTTGCTGAAAATTGTTGTTCTTATTGCTTCCTCAAGCTCCAGACGAGCCGGTTCCATGAGAGGTGAATGAAAAGCCCCGCCGACTGCCAGTTTAATGGCTCTTTTGGCTCCCTTTTCCTTTAGCATTTCGATTGCTTTGTCAATTCCTTCATTTGAACCGGAGATAACTATTTGTCCCGGACTATTATAATTAGCAGGTACAACTACTTCAACAATTGAAGCACAAACTTCTTCAACTATTTTATCATCGAGTCCCAGAATTGCCGCCATAGTTGATGGGGTTTTCTCGCAGGCTTTCTGCATAGCCTGTGCTCTTTTTGATACCAGCCTGAGCCCGTCTTCAAAGGAAAGGGTTTTATTGGCAACAAGAGAGGAGAATTCTCCCAGTGAATGTCCGGCAACCATATCGGGTTTAAATGAATCACCAAGAACTGCGGCAAGTATTGTTGAGTGAAGAAATATAGCTGGCTGGGTAACTTTTGTTTGTTTCAGATCTTCATCAGTACTGGAAAACATTATGTCGGTGATTCTGAATCCGAGAATTGAGTTAGCCTTATCAAACATCTCTTTTGCAAGGGGTGATCTATCATACAGATCTTTACCCATGCCAATAAACTGCGCTCCCTGTCCGGGAAAAACGTATGCTTTCATAATGAATAGTTTAAAATTTAGCTTCTGTTTTCAGCTGGCAAAAATAGAGAAAATATTTTAATGTAGCCGGGAACCGATTAGATGTACAAACTCTTCACGGGTATTTAAGTGTTCAAGGAAAATTCCGGTGAACGCTGATGTTGTCGTAACTGAGTTTTGTTTCTGTACACCTCTGATCTGCATACACATGTGCTGTGCTTCAATTACCACTGCGACACCTAGCGGGTGAAGTGTATTCTGAATGCAATCTCTGATCTGGGTGGTAAGTCTTTCCTGTACCTGAAGCCTTCTTGAAAATGCTTCGACAACCCGGG
>JANXXP010000393.1 GCA_025350595.1 Bacteroidota bacterium | reverse complement strand
CAGAGCACAGAGCAAAAGTAAAAAGTAAAAAGTAAAAAGTAAAAAGTAAAAAGTAAAAAGTAAAAAGTAGAAAGTAAAAAGTAGAAAGTAGTAAGTTAAAATCGGAAAACAGGAAATGATGAGAAGAATTTTAATAATAATATCACTGCTGCTTATAATAAATGTAACCAAAACAACTGCTCAGGATAAAAAATGGACACTTGAGGATTGTGTTAGTTATGCCGTTTCAAACAACATAGGACTGCAGAGACAGAGGCTTCAGACAGAGATTGAACAGGTGAATCTGCTGAAATCAAAAATGGACATACTTCCCTCACTGAATTTTGGAACGGATGCGAGCATACAGTACGGACGATCAATCGACCCTATTTCAAACGGAGTTACTTTCCTGCAAAACTTCAGAAATGGTTACCAGCTGACTTCAAACATCAGATTATTCAATGGATTTACTGCTTTGAATACAATTTCGGCAAATAAGTTTATGCTTAAAGCCGGACTCGAAACCGAGAAGATAGCAAGAAATACATTGGTTGTTGACATAATGGGACAATATTATATGGTGCTTTATACCAGAGGACTTGAGAGAGCCTCAAAAATGCAACTCGATCTTTCCGAGAAACAACTGTTCAGGATAGTAAAAATGGTTGAGACTGGGAGAGAACCTTTATCGAAACAATATGAAATGGAGAGTCGGGTTTCAGCTGATAAGCTTGCCTTTACTGTCGCTCAGAACACTGCAAGTCAGGCTATTACTACATTGAAGCAGATGCTTCAACTCGCTCCCGGCACAGCATTTGATATATTTATGCCGGATCTGAATACTCTCCTTCTCAGAGATACCAGTTATAGCACTGACAGTGTTTATAATTTAGCGTCACAGGTTCTTCCGCGACTTAAAGAAATCGAATTTGAACTCAGAGCTTCAAAAAACCAGATAGCTGCCGCGAGGGGAAGCCTAGCCCCAAGTCTCTCATTGGGAGGTCAGCTTTTTACGGGTTATTATACTCTGCTCAATGATACTTCGACCCATAGCACTTACTCACAACAGATGAAGAATAATTTCGGACAGGCGGTAGGTCTTTCCCTTAATATTCCAATTTTTAACAACTATTCCACAGCCAGAAGCATTAAGCTGGCAAAGATCAGAAAGAATGATGCTGAGTTAAGACTTCAGCAGGAGAAAAATAATCTGTATACCGATATTGAAAATGCCTGTCTGAATTTCAACAGGGGTAAAGATGAATATGCGGCAGCTGTTGCTAATTTTGAATTCAATAAGAAATCATTTAGTGCAATGGAAAAGAAATTTGAATCGGGACTCATTGATGTAACAGATTACTCTGCTTCAAAAACAACATTATTCACAGCCGAAACAGAAGCACTGAGAACGAAACTGCAATATCTCATCAGGTCACTTACTATCCAGTTCTACTCTACAGGTGAATACGAAACAATTCTAAAACAATAACTCTAGGCACTTTAGGCATTCTAGCCACTTCAAACTTACATATAAACTTATAACAATTAAATAACGATCATAAAAATGGATACTCCCCGCGAAACAATGGATAAAGTGATACCAAAGAAAAAAGGTCTTCAGAAAAAACATTTTGGATATATCGCACTTGGCGCAGTAATAATTCTGCTTATTTATTTGGCTTTCTTTTCTGATCGTACCTCAACCTATAAAGTAGAAAAAGATAAACTTATTATTGAAACAGTAACAGAAGAACAGTTCAACGATTATATCACTGTTCCAGGCACTGTTGAACCAATTACAACTATTAAACTCGACGCCCAGGAAGGAGGCCGTGTTGAAGAGAAAGTCATTGAAGAGGGATCAATGGTGAAAAAAGGAGACGTCATACTGCGGCTTTCCAATCCTGACCTCTACCTGGCAATTTTAACCAGTGAAGGTGATCTTGGATTCAGAGAGAACCAGTTAAGGCAAACTCAGATCTCGATGGAACAGGAAAAGCTTCAGATTAAAAGAGAACTTGTCACACTTAAATTTAATATCGACCGGTTATCGCGTAATTATAAGCAAAATGGGGTACTGATTAAAGACAACCTTATATCAAAAGAAGAATTTATACGATCAAAAGAAGATCTTGATGCTGCAAATCAATCCAAAGATCTTTATATGGAACGTATGAAAACAGATTCCATTTTCCGTTCGGTGAATATACAAACGATGCAAAATGACCTTTTGAATATGAGGAAAAATCTTGCTCTCGTCAGAGACCGGGTAAAAAATCTGAACGTCACTGCACCGGTCGATGGTCAGCTTGGCCTGTTAACACCTGAAATTGGCCAGCAGATAAACCGCGGCGAAAACATGGGGCAATTAAATGTACTCACATCATATAAAGTAACTGCCCAGATCGATGAGCACTATATCGACAGGGTAAGAACACAACTCGACGGAACACTTGAAAGGCAGAGCAATAAATTTAACCTGACCGTCAGAAGAGTTTATCCTGAAGTCCGTAATGGTACTTTCAAGATAGATATGATCTTCCGTGATACAATGCCTGATAACATTAGAACTGGTCAGACATATTATATCAGCCTTCAGTTGGGGCAGCCAAAAGTATCTGTTCTTGTTCCTATCGGAGGATTTTTCCAGGAAACAGGGGGTCAGTGGATATTTGTTCTTGATCCTTCTGAAACTTTTGCCACCAAAAGGAATATCTCAATCGGAAGAAAAAATCCAAAATATTATGAAGTACTTGAGGGTCTGAAACCCGGAGAGAAGGTAATTGTTTCGGGATACGAAACCTTTGGAAAGAACGAAAAGCTAATTCTAAAAAAATCGAATTAACAATTAAATAATTAAAGTCATGATTAAAACTAATGATTTAACTAAGATCTTCAGAACAGAAGAAGTTGAGACAACAGCATTGAATAAAGTGACTCTGCATGTAAAAGAGGGCGAATATGTTGCCGTAATGGGCCCGTCAGGATGTGGAAAATCTACTCTCCTTAACATCCTTGGTTTGCTTGACAACCCATCATCGGGAAGTTACATTTTTAACGGAACTGAGGTTGCTAATCTGAAAGAGCGCGACAGGACCATATTCCGCAAAGGAAACATCGGATTTGTATTCCAGAGTTTCAACCTTATTGACGAACTCAATGTTTACGAGAACGTTGAACTCCCCCTGATTTATCTTAAAATGAAAGCAGCCGACAGGAAAAAAAGAGTTGAAGATGTGCTCGAGAGAATGAAAATAG
>JANXXP010000384.1 GCA_025350595.1 Bacteroidota bacterium | reverse complement strand
ATTAACCAGAAGTGGTATAAAACCTTTCCCTGGTTCCTTGTTGAGTTTTTTTCGCCAATAGTAATAGGAGGATTTTGGTATGCCTTCGTTTGCACAAAACGCTGTGATGTTGAGCCCTGTATCTTTTTGTCTTTTGATCAGAGCCAAAATTTTTAATTCGTTTATCATCTTTAAATGTTTTGGCTGAAAATTAATCAGCCGCGACATCTTGAAAAAGATGCACTACGCCGGATGCTTACGGTTATAAAGGGGAAATAAAGAGGGAAATGAAATCAAAATCCATTAACCGCAAAGGTCGCTAAGCATCTACTCAAAGATTTGATATACAATATTTTAACTTTATGTTTTTGCGCCAACTTTGCGAGCTCTGCGGTTAAAAATCTCAATTCCCAAGTAATAGGAATCTATCACTTTTTTCAGTGACAATACCTATTTCGGTTGAAGATGTAAGGCCAACAGACTGAAGATCTGAGACGACCTCATGAAAGATATGATCAGGTACGCTCATCAGGAGTCCGCCTGAAGTTTGGGCATCGAAGGCTATCATTTTAAGATTATAGTCGAGATCAGAGGCAGTTTGCAAATGCTCCTCAACAAAATCGAGGTTACGGAATGATGCACCCGGGATACAACCTTCATCAATAAGTTTATAAACATTTCCAATGAGAGGCACTTTTTTCATGTCGATTCTGATGGTCACTTCACTTGCCATTGCCATTTTAAGAGCATGTCCGGCAAGTCCAAACCCGGTAACGTCTGTTGCACCTTTAATATTGTACTTTTTCATGACCTCTGCTCCGGTTTTATTAAGGAGCTTCATTAATCTTTTTGCCTCATCAATATCTGCCTCATCGGCTATCTTGAGTCTTTGACCTGCCATTATTATTCCGGTTCCGATTGCCTTTGTGAGTATCAGATGATCACCTGCCCTGGCACCTGCATTTGTAATAATTTTTTCAGGATGAATATAACCAACTACAGCCAGTCCGTATTTTGGCGGGTTATCATCGATGGTATGTCCGCCAATGATCCTCACTCCTGCTTCGGTTGCTTTGTCGTAGCCTCCTTTCAATATTTCTGTATATGCTTCCATAGGAAGTTTGGCAGTAGGAAACATCATAATATTAAGGGCAAGCACCGGATCACCTCCCATCGCATAGACATCACTTATTGAGTTAGCGGCAGCTATCTGTCCAAATTCATAGGGATCACTGCATACAGGAGGGAAAAAATCGGTGGTCAATACAAGTGCGAGTTGATCATTAACTCTGTAAACACCTGCATCATCATGAGTATCAATATCAACCAGAATATTCGGGTCTTTTGGCAGGGGAAGATACTTAAGAATCTCTTCAAGCAGTTTTGGTGAAATTTTAGCAGAACAACCACCATACTCAACCATCTGAAGTAAATCAACTTTCATTTGTAAGTCTGGGTTAAATTATGGTTTAATTACACTCCCTGCTTTAGCCATCGCATCTGCAATTGCATACATATTACTCAAAGTTCCTGCACCAACTACCGATTCCAGTTTATAATGGTTAACACATGTAGCGCAACAGAGCAATTCAACCCCCATTTTCTCAAGATCTTTAAGATTTTCAATAACAGGCGAAGTGTTGGTAACTAGTTTTACCCCCTTATTGTAGAAAACAATTTTTGCAGGCAATTTATCGAGATCTTTCAAAGCCTTAATAAAGTTACCTATCAACAATAATCCCAGCGATTCATCCCCATCTCCCATTTTATCTGAGGAAAAAACAATTACAAAATCACCTTTCTCAAAATGTGCAACTTCCGGAGTGCAGTATTCTTCAGCTTTGGAATTGATCATCTCTCCACTTCCCTTTGTTACAGTTAGTGTCCATATTCCACTATTCTCACTATACGTAAAAGCAGTATTATTATCTCTAAGGAAACGACTGACATTATTAAATGATGTAAGATTATCAGTCAGAACAATAAAGGACTCTCCGGTTACAGTATCTTTCAATGCCCTCTTTGTGGCTATTAATGGTTCCGGACATTGCTGTCCTTTTGTATCTACTATTCTCATATTGTTCAATAAAAATGACTTGCAAAAGTACTAAAGAAAAAATTGAAATTGGGCATTGGGGAAAATGAGTTAGAATTTAATAATTCATACATTTGTTATGTATAAATCTCATATTATGAAAAAAGTTTTACCTCTGTTAACCCTAATCCTCATCTTTTTATTAACGCAAACCATCTCAGCACAAAACATTGATAAAAAATTTATTACAGGTTCATGGCTGGGAAAAATTACAGCCGGGGCAATCCAGTTGCGGGTTGTCTTTAACCTTTCAATCATCGGGAAGGATAGCCTGATAGCGACCCTCGACAGTCCCGATCAGGGGGCAAAAGGAATAAAGCTGGGACCGGTAACATACACAGGCGAAACATTGAAGATTTCTGCCGGAGCCCTTCTTGCAGAATATAATGGAACTATAAAAAACGATACACTTATTGAAGGAACATGGAAACAAGGTCCGACAACTAATCCGTTGAATCTTGTCAGATTAAAAGCTTCTTTCACACTTACCAGACCACAGGAACCCAAGCCTCCTTTTCCATATTCATCTGAAGATGTGACATTTTCTAATGATAAATTCAATATCAATCTGGCAGGAACATTAACAATTCCTTCTGGAAATGGTCCTTTCCCTGCTGTCATAATGATAACGGGATCTGGTCCACAGAACAGAAATGAAGAGATAATGGGACATAAACCATTTATGGTAATTGCAGATTATCTGAGCAGAAACGGAATCGCAGTATTAAGATATGACGACAGAGGTGTTGCAAAATCACAGGGATCGCAACTCAATGCTACCTCAGCCGATTTTGCGACCGATGCCGAAGCGGCTTATAATTTTTTAAAAAATAATCCAAAGCTAAAATCCAAATCCATCGGGCTCATGGGACATAGTGAAGGTGGCCTGATCGCACCGATTGTCGCCTCCACTAATCCCGGGATAGGCTTTATTGTTTCGTTAGCTGGTCCGGGAGTTACCGGACAGCAAATCATAACCAGACAGCAACAGGATATTGGCAAGCTTTCAGGAATTGATCCCAGTCAGATAACTAAGGGTGTGGTGACAAATAAAAAACTCTTTGCAGTTCTCAGAAAAGAAAAAGACAATAAGAAAGCAGAAGTAAAGATACTTGCCATTTATAAGGAGATTCTTGAAAAGGAAAAAACTTCGAAAGAAGATACGGAAAAAGCCATGAACCAACTGAAAGCTACTTTTGGCGCCTCTACATACACATGGATGAGATACTTTCTGATTACTGATGCATCTGACTACTGGAAAAAAGTTAAATGCCCTGTCCTTGCTCTGAATGGAGAAAAAGATATTCAGGTATCTGCGACAGAGAACCTCCCTGCGATCGAAAAAGCATTGAAATCGTCTGGAAATATTAAGATTAAAACAGTAAAGTTTCCGGAACTGAATCATTTATTCCAACATTCTAAGACTGGCCTTCCCGCAGAATATGGGAATATTGAGGAGACTTTCTCACCTGAAGTTCTGAAAGTTATTTCAGATTGGATTTTGAGTTTATAGGCATCTCTCCCAGTTTCTTTAGAATCATTCGTCCTCGTGAAGTTATTGCGGCAGAACCATCTTCCATCAGAATACGAATTGATACAGAAAATTCATTAGCCAGTTCAGGATAAATAACTGACAGACGATAGAGAATCTCCATTGAATATGCTTTAACAGCGATTGCCGAATTAGCCGAATTAAGCATATTAAAGCAGAAATCGACAAGTATCCCGTGCAGAGAAGCGTTTATCTTTGCAAAGTCGCTCAGGGAGATTATCCTAAGAAAAGAACGCAGGGCACTCTCATTATCAAGTTTGCTTAAAGTATCAATCATATCGGCAAGATAAGGATAGATCAGATCAGGATATCTGTCACAAACCTTTGTAAGCGTCCATGAAGAATGGAAAGCAAGCTGCTTATCTTCTGAATTTGAATATTCGAAAAGTTTCGCGAAGACTGCCGGATTTTCAACAGCAGAGGTTGCAACCCACTCTACTTCTCTGGCATTTACCCTCTTTTTAATCATTGACTGTAGTTCAGAATCTTCGATCATCGATCTGTCGGGTTCAGATACCGTTATTTTTTCCGGATTCTTATAGTCTTTAACTTTTTCAAGATAGCTTTTCGCAACAAATACATCAGCTTCTGAAAAATCGACCGACATTAATTCCTTAGCAGGTAACCATTTGTACACCAGATGTTCTGAGAGAAACGGGAATTCATCAAGAGTATCGCATAGAAAGGGGATTAGCTTAATCTGTTTAATACCATAATCAAATTCAACCGAAGGCAATTTCCCGCATATTACAATATCCATGGATAGTTCTTCAACCACTTCACGAATTATACACTCCTCCTCAGATTCTCCTGATTTAAGTTTACCACCTGGAAATTCCCACTTAAACGGATGATCGGTCGCCTTTCCCCTCTGGACAACCAAAACCTCATTGTCTTCATTCCTTATAATAGCACAGGTTACTTTAATCATAAAATAATATCATTGTACCAGATCTTCATATAACGGTATAACAAGCAAATATTCAAATTTCATTTCCTGATGATCTATTTTACATGCATAATGATGCAATCCATTGGTAACGACAAGATATGGTACTTTAAATTTCATGTTATAAGTTGCGATCTGTTCAAATACCTTTTCATCAATTTTAACATCAGCCGATTTACATTCAACTATCATAATCGCTTCACCCAATCTGTTATGAACAAGTATATCGACCCTCCTCTTTAACTTGTTGAGTCTGAACAATACTTCAATTCCAAGAAGACCTGCAGGGTATTTTCCTTCATTAATCAGATACTGAATAAAATTCTGCCTGACCCATTCCTCAGGAGTTAGTTTTACAAATTTTCTCCGCAACGGGTCAAGAATCATCTCGTTATCCTCCTTCCCGTTTATTTTGAACGAATATTGAGGCAGATTTAACTGTTTCAAATTAATTCTGTATTTATGGTCATAATATAATTAAAGTCATTAACAGCAAATATATTCAGTTAATTTAAAAGTGCCTCAAGTTTTCTTTAACTTTAGGCACTTTGAATTTTAGCTCACTTTATGTACTTTTTTTATGAAAACCAAAGAGGAAATTGTTAATAACTGGCTTCCAAGGTATACAGGCAAACCTTTGGAAAGTTTTGGAAAATACTTTCTGCTTACCAACTACAATTATTATGTTGAGCTTTTTGCCAAATGGAATAATGTTCAGGTTGAGGGCAGAGACAAAAATATGCCAAGTGCGTCAGCTGATGGGATAACTATTATTAACTTTGGCATGGGAAGTCCCAATGCTGCCACAATTATGGATCTGCTCAGTGCTGTTGAACCTCATGCTGTTTTGTTTCTCGGGAAATGTGGCGGACTCAAGAAGAAGAATACTCTCGGAGATCTTATACTCCCGATTGCCGCAATAAGAAGCGATGGAACATCAAATGATTATCTGCCAAATGAAGTCCCAGCATTGCCAGCATTTAAATTACAGAGCGCCATCTCTGCCACAATAATAAGGTTTAACAGGGAATACTGGACAGGTACTGTCTATACCACAAACAGAAGGGTTTGGGAATATGACGACAGGTTTAAAAAATACCTTGTTAAAACACGTGCTATGGCAATTGATATGGAGACAGCTACTATCTTTACAGTGGGTTTTGCAAATGAAATTCCTACTGGAGCTCTTCTGCTTGTTTCTGACCAGCCAATGATTTCAACTGGTATAAAAACCGAAGCCAGCGATGTAAAAGTTACTAATGATTTTGTTGAGGTACATCTTAAGATAGGAATTGAATCCCTCAGGGAAATTATAGATAACGGCTTATCGGTTAAACATCTAAGATTCTGATAATGGCAGTCACCTACGAGGATGTAATTTCCGGTCTCAAAAAACGCATTTTTAAACCAGTTTACTTTCTTGCTGGAGAAGAGGCTTATTATATCGACCTGATTGTAAGCTATATTGAAAATAATATCCTCCCGGAAGAAGAGAGAGCTTTTAACCAGATCATCACTTATGGTGACGACACCAATATTCCGGCCATAATTGACACTTCACGAAGATTCCCGATGATGGCAAGCCGCGGCT
>JANXXP010000372.1 GCA_025350595.1 Bacteroidota bacterium | reverse complement strand
CGATATATGAAAGTGATTGCGGCAAATGTTTTGCCGGACCCTGTTGCCATCTGAATTAGAGCTCTTGGTCGGTTTTCTTTAAAAGATATTTCCAGGTTATTGATTGCATTGATCTGACATTCCCTTAATCGCTGAGTTGGCAAAGTTGGTAAATCCTGAAGCCTCTTTCTTAATGATTTTTCTTGTTTTAACCAATCCTTCAAAGTTTCAGGGCGATGAAAACTGAATACTTCTCGTGATCTTGGTTTCGGATCAGTGAAATCAGTAAATCTGGTTATGTCGCCAGTACTAAGGTAGACAAATGGAAGCGGTTCATTTTTCAGGTGTTTGAGTTTTGCGAAAGCATATCCTTCAGTCTGATCCTCATGAACGTTCAGTTTGTGAGCTTCTTCTTCCCGTTTTGCTTCTATAACACCGCAGGGTTTCCCTGAAACAAATAATACATAATCAGCAGGTCCGACATCTGTAAAATACTCTTTTACTGCGACACCTATTGCTGCATTAAGATTTACCTTCCTGATCTCCTGAATAACCCAACCACAGGCATTAAGCTGCCTGTCAATATTATCTCTTGCGATTTGTTCAGGATTCTGGTTAGTCATTAATAAAAGTTGTCTTTTATACGTGGGTTAAATTACAATATTTTTTTTGGAGGATTATCATTCATAACGAAATACGAGTCGGGTGATAAAAGATTTTAAATCAGGTATTAATATATGCCCCCCAGATATCGTTCAATTAACTCTCTTGTCCATTCTTTACCAACCATTTGATTTAGGTTAAGCATAAAGTCATCCAGATATCTGATATAAAATCCTGTTAGTATTTCATTATACTTCCTTGATTCTGCATCAAATGATTTAAAAAGAGATACATATTTATTGACTGCAAGCTGGCACTCCTCGTTTTTCTTTGGAAAGAGATAGATAAAAAAACCTTCATCAAAGCCCTCGTTTGCGTGGGTAAGATGGGCAATCGAAAGCAGGTGATCTCTCCAGATTTGTTGTACAGGCCTATGTTTAAGGATATCAATACTTCCTTCCTTGAATAATTTTGATTTCAGAGTCAATTCTTCATAGCGGGGTTTATGCTTAGATGGTGCATCTTTAAGATTCTCTGAATATTTAACTTCAATTCCTATAAAGCCCAGTCTATTGCTGACCGATTTATAAGTCACAAAAACATCAAATGCAGAATGATCGCAAGTATATTTACAATCACCTCTGCCGGAAGAGTGCTCAAAGATTATTCCTGTTACTTCTGATATTCTTTCAGGGAATAAGTCACTGAATATCCGAGTGGCTAATCTGGTATCATCCGCCAACTCTGCAAACAGATTAAATGCAAGGGGCTGGCTGGAAAGAAGGTTTGTGAATAATCTTGTTTTTTCGATCTTAGCTCCATGTTCCTTATTTCGAAGTGAGCTGTTTACTACTTCCAAAATCGTTGGAGTAATGAAGTTAAATCCATTTTTAAATGCTGACTTTTTATCAATATAGCTACCAAGTTCAATTATTTCTCCTTTTGAGTTTTTATAGTTACCAATCTGATAGCCTTTCTTTACCCGCCAATCATTCTGAAGTCGCCGTGCATATGCTGCGAATTCAGTATCCCCTTTAACTTTGATATCATTCATGATGTATTGAATTATTTAATTTGATTTTTTTGAACTTGATTACTGTTTTGTGTTTCTGTTTAAGAGCCTTTCCGGCAGCCAGATAAGAGAATCAACAGATTCTTTATTAGGATAAAGAAGGATATCAATTATCTCAATGATTTTATTCTTGTCAAATGCATTTAATATTTCTTCAAGGACTATTTCTCTGTCAGAAACTTCAACGGTATAATAGTAACCAAACTTTAGTTTTTTTTGACCACTCCATTGCTGATGCTTTATAGCTTTTTCCTTAAGATCTATTTCGATCACAAGTCCATCTTCAACAGTTGGTTCTGCAAAATCAATGTCGAGGCCAACAAGTATGCTTGATTCGAATCTGTAAAGGGGGATGATATTCATTGATTTAGATTTTAATGTTCCAGGAAATACAATTCATTAAACCGCCAAAGGCAGCGATGTTATTAATGTTGATTGTCTCAATTATTTTATCAGGATAGAGGCTATTTATCAAATCAACTGCCTCCTTGTCTTTGTTGCCTTTTACTTCAAATACAGGAAAGATGATCAGATTGCCAATTTCGAGATAGTTCATATAACATCCAATTGCTGAACTGGGATGGTGTTTATCATGATACACAAACATTGGCATGTCGATATAATTTAAATGGGTAACGACAAGGAACTTATTCATAGCATTTACCCAATATTAAAACTCATCTTTCCTATTATTACCAAGTATTGTATTGGAATTATAGAATCTAACCATTCCGTCGGCATGTCCGGTGTAATCTGATTTTACCTGGGGAATAATTAAAATTTCTACATTTAGCTTTTCCCTTATTTCTTTAACAAGTTCATTTTTATCGGAATATTCTGGGTTTTCGGTGTAAATCCTGTCAG
>JANXXP010000367.1 GCA_025350595.1 Bacteroidota bacterium | reverse complement strand
AAGGAGCTAACAACAAACAACAATATTCCTTTTATCTTTACCGAGTGATATATTATTTAACTGAAATGGTGGTATATAATTGAATTGAAATTTACATTCTCTTTAAGAAATAAGATAAATCCATCAATTATTTTCCGATTCCTATTCTCAATATCCTGCTCTTTAAAATCACTATTTGAAGTCGTGAGATTTACTAACTCTGCATTTATTGTCCGTGTTAGGTTTTCGTAGCAATTTTATGTCATTTGAAAGTATTGGTTTTATATTGACGAATAATATATATATATTGTAATACGATAAATAATATTTGCTATATAATAAAATATATATTATCTTTGAGTACTTTTATTAATTAAAAAACTAACAGTATGAAAAAAATTGGTAAAGAATCTATCATTAAAGTTCTCAGGTACGCAATAGATTTTGCACTGGTTCTTCAATTTATTGGGCTAATTTTTGGAGTAGTAACCATTATCGGACTTTTAACTAAAGGTCAGTCAGGCATTGTTACCAATAATGACTCACATTTTGCAACTATGTCTTCTGGAATCGGGAATGTTATGATTGCACTTCAAAACCCAAATCTTGGAGAACATATTGAGTTTATTAGCTATCGGTTTCATATGTTTATTCTACTTTACGGATTTCTGTTGTTAATAGCACTAATCTTAATAACTTTTCAATTGAGATCTATCTTTAAATCCTTTAGTCACGATGGTTTTTTTGATCAATCGAATCCGGGAAGGATTAAGAGAATTGCGATAATTATTTTTATTTGGGTAATCGCTGATTATGCCTTAAGATTCATTCCTCAGATTATAATTCCAGATTATTTTATTTCTTCAAGCGTAGGGCTTAACTCATTTAGTCATGGTGGTCACTTCGGACTATTTGGATTTGATCTGAAGATGTTGATAGTTTCTATAATAATATATATGCTTTCAATTGTCTATAAATTTGGGAATAACCTTAAAGAAGAATCCTCATTAACTATTTAAACTTTGAAAGATGGCTATAATAATAAATCTTGATGTTATGCTCGCAAGGAGAAAAATGAGACTAAATGAATTATCTGAAAGAGTTGGCATTACACAATCAAATCTGTCAATTCTAAAACAAGGTAAAGCAAAAGCAATCAAAATTTCTACTCTAAATACAATATGTAATGTTTTAGATTGTCAGCCTGGTGATATTTTGGAATATAAATGCGATGAGTGAAATGATTTTAATTGATTAATAATAAAACCTAAGTCTGTGAAGGAAATATCATAAATGCCGTTAGGTTTCTGTTGCCGTTTTAAAAGTCCTGGTAAATGGGTGTGAACCAGGCTTGCTATGCGTCGGGCAAATTTGCAGATGATGCTCATGAGCTGGTTTTGAAAAATTTAAAATTCAAAACCGTGAATTATCATATGCAAGGAGCGAGGGGCAAGCCGGTCTAGTCAAACAAAATTGGTAGATGGTTGAGTCCCGATAAATGGACGAATTTTTTGTGTCACAGTTAATTTTCTAAAAGGCAGATAACCTGTCGGTTCAAACGGCTATGAAACCTAACAATTCAATAAACACAACCGGTTTGGCTTACTTCAGTGCTTGGGTCGCCCCAAACCACCTTGCCACTTGCTAATACTTCAAGGCATAACCCCTGCGTATAAGGGACTTACACCCTATGGACTTTCAGTAGAATCTTTGCAATTCTATGAATTTGTCTATATTCACCATTCAAGGCGCACACGTGAGACTTCATGCTCGGCATTGCATGCCACATGAAGTCCTCTTTATTATGTACAGTTGTTTTTAAAAATTAAGCTTTTCAATTTCTGTCTTGAGATCCGGAATTTTGTTCTTTATTATTTGCCATACCTCTTCGGCATCGATACCAAAGTAATCATGTGCAACTATATTCCGAAATCCCTTGATCTTTGTCCATTCAATATGATTATGTTTTCTTTTGAAGTCCTCGGATAGTTTTTCCACCATTTCTCCTATGACCATAAAATTCATCATTGTGGCATCAAAATTCCTATAGTCATTGTTGAATTCATCCGCAGAAGTAAACCCTGATGTATACTCAGTTATCCTGTCTATTGATTCAATGATTGTCTCCAAACAAAATGAGTCCTTACTAAGCATAGACAGTCTCTTTTAGAATTGATTTTCTAATTCTGGGCTTAATATATTTCTCCCTGCAAATATCTGTCTCAACTCCAAACTTATTTCTGAAATATTCCTTTACCTGTAGCTTAAGATCATACAGATCCTGAGTATTTTCTTCAAATTCTACGATAAGATCTATATCACTACTTTCCCTTTGCTCACCTCTTGCATATGAACCAAACAGACCAATTCGGGTAATGTGAAATTTGTCCCGAAACATATTCTTATTTTGAGCAATGAAGCTTAATATTTGGTCCTTTGTTGTCATTGGCCACAAAGTTATAAAATTCAACGGATTTTCAGTGTTATCTTCTGAGCAGCTGGCTATCAATTGTATCTAACGGCAGTTTCCCGCCGAAGCGGGACAGGTTGCCTAGAAACCTTTTTATTCTGCATATTCCTGATAGTTTTAAGTAGTTCTGAGGGAAAGGCGGATTTCTTTCAACGGCAAAAACTCCAGGGAAAATACTTCCTTAAAAATTCGGATTTTACCTGCCTCTTTCCTCATGCCTCACATCTCATTTCTATTCCTTCATGCCCTGCGCCGTGTGCCGTATGCCGTATAAAAGAAGTGATTGAGGCAGAGATATTAAGCTGACCACAGATAGCAGTGTGATTTTATAGAATTTTTGAAGAAGTTTTTAGGAGAAGAATATTATTTACCTTTGTTAACCCTGGGTGATTGCTTTTCATAGCATTGTCCGTGTTATAGTGCGTTATGAGTTAATTTGTCTCTGGATAGAGAATTACGATAACATAACCTCGTGGTTATTTAGCAACAAGAACAGGTGACGCGTCGAACCCAGCATATTTCGATAAGGGATTTTGATTTTTACCATCAATTCCCATTACAAAGATGTCAAAGTTGTAAATTAAGTCCCGGTTTGATACAAATATTATAAAGTTACCGTCTCCTGAAATAATCGGTTGTTCATTTCTTCTTTCCGTATTTGTAAGTCTAGTCTGATTTGTACCATCGCTGTTCATTATATATACCTCAGGTAGACCATCATCAGATTCTGATTCATAAACTATCTTTTTACCGTCTGGTGTCCACTGTGGATTACTATTGCCAAAATTTGGAAAACCAGAATCCCAGGATTTGAGATAAGTCGCTGTTAACTGCTTAGAATTACTTCCATCAGAACATGCAAGAAATATTTGAGGGCTATTTAAATCCCCATTTGACATATATGCAATTCTCTTGCCTTTAGGCGACAACACAGGACAACATGCATCAGATATAATTACATGCTTACTTGAACCATCTGGGTTCATTAGGAGAATATCATTAGTGGTATTAGTTTGTCTACAAAATACGATATTATTTTCAGGAGAAAATTTTGCCGAAAAATTATTGTCTGAATCAGTTAAGGTTTGTTTAGCGTTAGTCGCAACATCAAATAGGATTAAATCTTTATCATCAGTTGTTTCATTTCTGCTTTTTGAATAAATAATTTTTGAATCATCCATAGACCAATCAGGTGAACCACAATATCTTCTCGCCCTATCAATCAACTTTAAATTGGTTCCATCAATATCTATTGTATAGAGCTCATAAAAATAATCATCAGAATTATGAACGAATAAAACTGTTTTTCCAGAGTGCGAAACAACAACTTTCTCACATTGTACTGTTAAATCGGTAATTTTAAATTGATTAGACCCATCAACATTCATTGAAAATAAATTCCAATCAGCACTGTTCTCTATTCTCCGTGAAATGAATAATATTTTTGAGTCAGTTTTATCAGAAACAAAATCACCTTCCTCACAAGTGAAAGTAGAGGTTAAAGGAGGTTCACAGCTAGTAATCAAAATTGGAATTAGCGCTAGAGAAAGAAATTTTATTGCTTTCATGGTAGTTGGGTTTTCAGGAATTTGTCTTACAAAAATTGAACCAAAGTTATAGTCTGTTTGTCCAGATGAATTTAGGGTCTGGCGCGTTGTTGAGAATGCACCATAACGGTTCGGCGGTTTGATTAGGTGCCGTCTGTGTCAGGGTTAGCGAGTTTTTTGCCTCCCGATAGCTATCGGGACCCGGTAGATGGCGCGAAGTTGTCTTGTCACGGTAAGTGTCGATTACGTATGAGTCCCGGTAATGAAAACGGATTCTACTTGTCAAGGTAAATTTTATAGACGGAGAGCAAAAAACGCTGACAACAGCGCGTTGGCCCGCAACCCTATTGACTTTGTCTTGGGTGCAGGAGCAAAAGCAAAAACCGTGACAAACAATTTACCCATATTGTCCGTGTTATAGGCTGGCTTTTATTACTGTCTCGGTACCAGTTAATTGTCTTGTTATATGTGTGTTTTTTTAACAAACCTCATTAAGATATTTGTCCAGTTGCAGGGATTCTCCTTGCTTAGGTGGGAGGGAGAAAAAGATTAAAATTCATTTTTTTGCAAGCTCTTTGCCAAGCCTTTTTTTATCAGTTATTTGGTTTGTGTCAGCTTGGCAATGTGCTTGCAAAAATACAGAAATACTATTGTTTATATGGGTGAAACTAAGGCTACAACCAAATGAAGGTTTACTCTTATGCTTGAATAAAGGATTTTGTTGAGCCTGCTATTTATTTATTCCGTCGGTTTTCCTGCTCCAATACTCTTGCTTCTCTCTATTGATTGAAGTGCCAGATAATTATCACCAAATTTTACGAGGTTTTCCATTTCCTGATCGTATTGGTCATAATGCCATTCTTCATCATCAACCAAAGCTTCAAAAATCTTTTTAGAGGCCGAGTCGGCATTTTTTGAACAATCGTTAGCCCATTCGTTGTAATCCTTAACACTTCCTGTTTCCATTCCGGCAGCCATTTCAAGCATCTTTTTAACATCATGGATTTTCTGAACTTCATGAGAAGCCTTCATTTCAACTTCGCCTTTAAGGAACAATATACGTTCGGCGAGTTTTTCGACATGCAACATTTCCTCGATAGCTGTACGTTTGAATAGGTTTGATAGTAAATCGTAACCCAAGTCATCGCAATGAAAATGGAAATACATATACTGGTGAACGGCACTTAATTCATCAGATATAGCCTTGTTTAATAATTCTATGCTTTTTTCTTTCATATTTTTGTGTGTAACAATTAATAAATTACATTATTTCAAATCAAAGCGGTCTAGATTCATTATTTTGTCCCATACTGCCACAAAGTCGTTTACAAATTTTTGCTGAGTATCTGAACTTCCATACACCTCCGCAAGGGCCCTTAGTTCTGAATTTGAACCAAAGATAAGGTCGGCACGTGTAGCTGTCCATTTTACCTCTCCTGTTTTCCGGTCACGTCCATCAAATTTCTCTTTGTCTTCAGATGCAGGCATCCATGCCGTATTCATATCGAGCAGGTTCACAAAGAAATCGTTGGTAAGAACTTCGGGATGTTTGGTGAAAACACTATGTTTTGAATTGTCAAAGTTTGTGTTCAATACACGCATACCACCAATAAGCACTGTCATTTCAGGAGCGGTTAATGTTAGCAATTGTGCTTTGTCAATCAACAACTCTTCAGTTGATACTTTGTATTTTGTTTTCAAATAATTGCGGAAGCCATCTGCAACAGGTTCTAATACTTTGAAGGATTCAACGTCGGTTTGTTCTTGTGAAGCATCCATACGTCCTGGAATAAAAGGAACGATTATACTACTACCAGCGTCTATTGCAGCTTTCTCAACACCTGCACAGCCGGCAAGTACAATCAGGTCGGCAAGTGAGACCTTTTTCCTGCCTGACAGGCTATTGTTGAATTCCTTTTGAATAGCTTCTAGCTTTTCTAAAACCTTTGCTAATTGAGTTGGATTGTTTATAATCCAATCTTTCTGCGGAGAAAGGCGAATGCGGGCACCGTTAGCGCCACCGCGTTTATCAGAACCACGAAATGTTGAAGCCGAAGCCCATGCGGTTGATACCAATTGTGAAACAGAGAGTCCTGATTTTAATACTTTTGCTTTTAATTCGGTAATATCTTTATCATCAATCAGGGGATGATTAACCGCAGGAATTGGATCTTGCCAGAGAAGTTCCTCTTTTGGTACTTCGGATCCTAAATACCGTGTGATTGGCCCCATGTCCCTATGCGTTAATTTGAACCATGCACGGGCAAAGGCATCGGCAAACTCAAGAGGATGTTCATAGAAACGTCTAGAGATTTTCTCGTATGCTGGGTCGAAACACAAGGAGAGGTCAGTGGTAAGCATGGTCGGAGCATGCTTTTTAGATGCATCATGTGCATCGGGAATGACTTCTCCTGCATTTTTTGCTATCCACTGATATGCTCCGGCAGGGCTTTTTGTTAGTTCCCAATCGTATTTGAAGAGATTTTCGAAGAAATAATAACTCCACTTGGCTGGTGTTTGTGTCCATGTAACTTCGAGTCCACTGGAAATGGTGTCGGCTCCATTACCTGTGCCAAACTTATTTTTCCAGCCAAATCCTTGCTCTTCAATCGAGGCTGCCTCGGGTTCGGAGCCAACATTTGATACATCACCTGCACCATGAGTTTTGCCAAAGGTATGACCACCAGCTATAAGGGCAACCGTTTCTTCATCGTCCATGGCCATTCGGGCGAACGTGTTACGTATATCTGTTGCAGCAGAAAGCGGGTCATGATTCCCGTTTGGACCTTCAGGATTGACATAGATAAGTCCCATTTGAATTGCTGCAAGCGGATTATCTACTTCAGTTTTATCCAATTTACGCTCGTCATTATCTAACCATTTGCTTTCAGAACCCCAATACACATCTTCTTCCGGTTCCCATACATCTTCTCGGCCTCCGGCAAACCCAAAAGTTTTGAACCCCATTGATTCTAAAGCTACATTACCGGTAAGTATCATAAGATCAGCCCATGAAATTTTTTTACCGTATTTTTGCTTTATTGGCCACAGCAGTCGGCGTGCCTTATCAAGATTAACATTGTCTGGCCAACTATTAAGCGGGGCAAAACGTTGTTGTCCGCTTCCTGCACCACCACGTCCATCGCCAGTACGATATGTACCTGCACTATGCCACGCCATACGAATGAAAAATGGGCCGTAATGTCCGAAATCTGCCGGCCACCAATCTTGTGAATCGGTCATTAGTTTGTGAAGGTCTTTTTTGATGGCCTGCAAATCGAGAGATTTAAATTCTTTTGCGTAGTCAAATTCTTCTCCCATTGGATTGGATAATGAAGAATGTTGACGTAATATGTTTAGTTTTAACTGATTTGGCCACCAGTTGATGTTTTTTGTACCACCAGTTCCGGCATTATGCTTGCTTACGGCTCCAGTTACGGGGCATTTATTGATTTTTTCAGAACTATTTTCCATTTTTAATACGTATTAGTTTATAAATGGTTATCTATTTGTCATGAACTTACCTATTATCTGAAGTTTTATATCTTCAATCTGAAAATCGGGTATTCCCTTAGTTTCAAAATACTTTTCAAGCAATTCATTAAGTTCATTGTCTTTGTAATCCTCGATCCTGTCAGACTCTGAACAATATAAATGATGATGGCTTTCCATTACAGCATCATATCTCATAACATCCCTTTCCGTTTTTACTTTTTTTATTAATTTATTAGAAGCCAAAGCATCAAGAACTTTATAAACTGTTGCTGTTGCAATGTTTGGGTGGTTATCTCTGATATAATCTAAAATGTTTTCAGCAGTAGGATGATTATTGAGTTTAATAATAGCCTCCAAAATAGCAATCCTTTGAGGAGTCACTTTTAGTCCTTTTTCTATTATTTTATTTCTTATTTCAGTTACTTTCATTACTAATAATTTTCAAAGGAGAATTATTATCATATAACAATAAGCAAATTTAAGGTATTATTTTAAGTAAGTCAAGTTTATCCAATATTTTTTTTACAAGAGATGAATCTTTCGATTGCACTCTTTTGCAAACCATTGGTTTTAAGGGCTGGCTAGAGTGGGTTTGCAAATGTGTGCAATTAGAAAGTATGAATTTTAATTTTTTTGTGCGAAGGCAAAGTCCCGATAGAAAGCAGAAAATTGTCAGGTCATGATTATGTTGTCTTAGGATCAGAATATTTTTTGTCATCAAGCAGGTACTGTCGTGGAACTCAATAGCTTGCCTATAACGGTTTGCGGCTTGGCGAAGGTGGCGATTTCACCACAAATGTTGATGCGGAGAACCGAACTTTGATTAACCACAAAAATGTCTGCGGAGCACTGAACCGCCACTTTTGCCAAACCGCTGTTAGCGGTAGTTGTTTTATTTCTTCGTCAGTTTGTATCTCAAATGTGTTGTTAAGTCGGCTGGTATAACTTCTGTAATTTGTAAGTCATATTTGTCTTTGTCAATGCCGTCAAACAGTCTGATACCGCTCCCTAAAAAAACAGGTGCAATGTGAATGAAAAACTCGTCAACAAGTCCGGCATTTAAAAACTGTTG
>JANXXP010000348.1 GCA_025350595.1 Bacteroidota bacterium | reverse complement strand
TGAAACCACTGATCATGATACTCCTGCGGAAAATTATGTACGCTACATTATTGGCAGTAACATTACCGAAGTACAAAATATTTCTTACATGAAGATACCTTTGATATTATACCTGCAGTTGCCGGTTAATGACAAATTTGGATTTTATCTTCAGACAGGTGTCAACTTTTCGATACCTGTAAAGAATACCTATTCCAGCAAAGGCACCTTCACATATAAAGGTTACTACCAGGCATATAATGTATATATAACCGGAGTTCCCTGGGAAAGATTGCAGAAGGATACTTTAAATGCTGATCAGGGCGAATTAAAGATCAAATCATTTAGCACGGAATTTATTTCATCAGTAGGTGTTCAGATGAGTTTTAAGAATAAGATGCAAATCTCACTCGGATTTTTCTATTCCAGACTGTTGTCAGATATATCAGCCTATAAATCAACAGAATCTTTCGTACTATCTTCAATTCCTACCGAGATGAAAAGCATGATGGAAGGAAGCACAAAGGCTACTGCCAGTTCGTTCGGAGTCAAGATAGGATTCAGGTACTATTTGAAGTAAGAGCAGGGCATGGAGCACGGGGCTCGGTATGTCTTACCCTGAGCCCTGAGCCCTGAGCCCTGAGCTTTGATTTTAAACATTTCCCAAATTTGATTGTTAATTAGTAAAATCGAAACATTAGTAATATTTTTGATAATTAATTAAACTCAAAACAGATAATAATATGAAATTGAACAGACTTACTCTTCCGGTGATCCTGGCATTAATTCTTGGGATTGGTATAATATCCTGTACCGGTAATGCCACACAAAAGAATGCTCATAATGGTGTAGAATATTACAGAAATCTGCAATTCAGTGAGACTCCTTATGATATTGAAAAAGGAACTCATCCTCTTACAGCTGAAGAGGCTAAAACAATTAATAGCTATAAATTTACTTACGATAAAGAAGGACGCCTTCTTTCCGTTGAATTTGTCAGGAATAACCTTCTTCTTGATTATTCATCAATGCAGGGCGCAGCAAAAATTACATATGATTATACAACCAATATGCAGGTTAAACATTTTTTCAATAAGGATAACCAACCAATTGAATCAGGTGGTGTATTTGCCAATGAATACTCTCTCGATGCAAAAGGTAACCGTACCGGACTTATGTTCCTGGGTAAGGATGGTTCTATGATTGAGAACAGAAATAAAATTCATTCATGGAAATGGAGCATTCTTCCTGATGGTAAAGTAAGGGAATTGAGATATAATCTTGCTGACTCGGAAGTTGTTATGAATCCATTCTGTCCATTCTACGAACTTAGGTTTACCTATAACGAAAAAGGTTATATGACAAGAATGGCAAACTATAAAGCCGACACTCTTTATAACTGTACTGCTGAAAACTGCGGTGACATTGGTGTTTCGTATTTTGCTTTCACGCCAAATGAAAAAGGTGATGTTGAGACATTTGCAGTATTTAATGTAATCGGACAAATGTCAAATCTTTATTGGGGCTGGTCAAAACGGGTTACTAAATATGATGAGAATGGCTATTCACTTGAAGTTGTTGTTTTCGATCAGGATAACGAATATGTAAGCGGGAAACTTGTTCCGGTAACTGTGAATACTTACGACAGTCACGGGGCTTTAATAGAGACAAAAAGCATGGATAAAACCCGAAACCTTATTAATAGTCCCGATAATGGTGTTGCTATCACAGAATACAAATACGATGATAAGGGCAATCGCACCGAAACGTTAAAGTTTGATAAAGATCATGTTGCAGTAAAAATATAAGAGGTCTGAAATATTACTGATATGAAAAAATCATTTTATTCACTATTTCTAATTTCATTTATTGGCTTCTTTCTGATAGCCGGATGTTCTGGAAATAAAACAGAAAAGAAGCAGGAAGCAATGGCCCCCGGAAATTCTGCAAAAACTGCAACGGACGATGTTAAAGCTACGGTACAAACTCCAGTCGTTATAGGGAATGAGACAGCATTGCTTTTAAAAGATCTTAAGGAGAATGGCAATTATGTTAATAGTAAGGAGTATCCTTCTTTGATCAAAGCATCTATGGTAAATGAAAGTTTGGGGAAAAATATCCTTGTTATTGACATCAGATCACCAAAACTTTTCGCTGAAGGTCATATTAAAGGCGCAGTAAATAAAAAATTTGAAGAACTTCCGGATCACTTTGAAAAAGGTATTAAACCATTTACTTATGATAAGATAATAATGGTATGTAACGGTGGACAGCAATCTAGTTATACTACTTCATTATTGAGGCTTATGGGTTATGGTAATGTTTATTCAATGAGATGGGGGATGAGTGCCTGGAACAATAAATATGCTGAAGCAGGATGGCTTAAAAATGTTTCCGGAAAGTATGAATCAAATCTTGAAATGACAGTTAACGAAAGACCCGTTCCAAAAGGGATGCCTGAACTAAATACAGGAAAGTCGACAGGAGCGGAGATAGGTAATGCCAGATTCCGTAAAATTTTCAAAGAGGGGACTGATAGCGTTTTTATTACTGCAGCTCAGGTATTCGCAAATCCTAAGAAATATTTTATTATTAACCTGGAAAGAAAGGATAAATATGATGACGGTCATATACCTGGTGCAGTAAGATATAAACCTGAGGCAACCCTTAGTTATGTTGAAGAAATGGCTTCCATTCCAACAGATAAAACCGTTGTAGTTTACTGCGGAACCGGACATAATTCAGGGTTTGCTACAGCTTACCTTCGTCTGTTCGGATATGATGCCAGGACTCTCAGGATGGGAAATAACAGCTTTATGTACGACAAAATGGTTAAAGAAAGAACTGCTTTGTCATGGCTTCCTTTTACAACAGCTGATGTAAATAATTTTGAAGTTGTTAAGTAGATACTTTAAATCTATAAACCTTTGTGTTCCTTAGTGAATGACTTAGTGTTCATTTGTGGTGAAAAAATAACCACAAAGTGACGTAAGGGTATTCACAAAGGTCACAAAGGTTTTAGACTAATAATCCGGGATCCTTCCAATTATTTTTTCGTTGAATCATTTTGTAATTTGTATTTTAATACCTCATTATCAGCTTCTTTTGTCAGGATAAATATATTCTTGCATCCCAACTGACTAAGAACCATCCATATTCTGGAAGATATTGCAGGATCGGCTGAGAACAGAAGAACCGGGCCATTGTTCTTCTTAATTTGTTTCAGATTTTCACTTTGAAGAATTGCATCAGGAAGAATCTCTACCTCATTTCCTTTAATTCCGCTAATTCCATTTTTTTCTGCATCAAGATGGATAATTAGAATGTTACCCGAAAGTGATCCGTATTTCTCATGAGTTATGATATTTGACTGTATTACAGATGGTTCTGCCCATTTTTTTGCGTCGTTTCTAAATTGATTTGTGCTGAATAATCTGATGAGTACCAGAATTAAAACCGGAAGTACTACTATTATCACTGCTCTGAATTTTTTTACCAAATCCATCTCTTTTATGTTTAATGTTTACCCTTGCATATTGATTATTAACAATTTATTACTGATTACCGATTACTCTACCTCATGCCCCAAACTCTGATCCCTGCCCTGTGCCCTGTGCTCTGTGCCCTGTGCTCTGTGCTCTGTGCCCTGTGCCCTGTGCCCTGTGCCTTCTTACTCACATCCCCCATCCAGCTTCTTCCTTGCCAGATGCTTTGCTTCAATGAATTTGAGTTTAAGACTATCGGGCATACTATTCATTTCTATAAACATATTTTTTGCTCTTGTCCTTGTTTCAAAGAGGGAGTTTTCCCGTGCGGAAATTTTATCCCCCCTGAAGCTGCTGTTCATAACCGTATTGAACCATTCATTCAGTCCACCTTTCATTACGAAAGTGTTTTTATAATTGAGCCCTTTTGAAATAGCAAGAGCAGAATTTGAGTTCATATCTCCGTTTGAGTAAAAAATATTAAAGTTAGCTCCTACCTTCAGATAGGTACCAGGATCGCTGTTGAGCAGTTCTGAATATGGCACATTTACTGAGCCGGGTATATTCATGATCCTGAATTCTTCAGGAGATCTGAGATCGATTATCTGAACTGTATTGTCCTCCGATACTACAAATCTTGCAACCTGATCCACAGATAACCAGGTATCTTCAGAAAGTAGTTCAGGTAGCAGTTTTTGAGGTTTGACAATGAAAGATCTTCCTGACGAAAGAGGTAAGATTGCCAGTAGCAAGCCAAAACATAAAAGTACAATTGAAAATTTCTCTCTGGTATTCATCGGATATGTAGTTAAATTTCGTTTGTGATATCAGGTCTGGCAAATCTTTTTTCAGCAAGTTCTGCAATCCAGAACATACCCGCTGCTGCGATTATAAGAAAGAAAATAAACAGTCCCGGTGAAATACCCAAAACTTCATTTATTTTTACCGGCCCTTTATATGAACCATTAGCCAGGTTCTGAATGAAGGGGTAGGTTTCTGCAAAAAGGAAAGCACCTGTTAATCCTCCGAGAAAGAAGACCATAGCATCAATCTTTCCTATTGATAGCGCGCTTAATCCGGTACCAGGACAAAAGCCCCCCATTATAAACCCGGCACCCATTATAACTCCTCCAACAATTGAAGCATTTACATAAAACTCATTTACGAATACCAGATTGAGATTTAGCAGACCGAAAAAGCTTAGTAGTTGCGATCCGATAAGAGCAACAATTGCTGCTGTAAAGAATACTTTTATTACAGTGGTATCGTACCCATAAAACATACCTGCAAGTTTTCTGCTCGATGAGAATCCAGCCTGCTCAAGCGCAAAGCCAAAACCTATTCCAATCAATAAGGCGATCAAGAGGTCGAGCCATTCCGGCATTGCTATAAGTGATGATATTGGTCCCATTTTTAAAGTTTAAAGTTCAAAGTTCAAAGTTCAAGGTTCAAGGTTCATTATTGCTGATCGATACCTGTTCACTGATTACCGATTACCGATTACTGATTACTGATTACTGATTACTGATTACTGATTACCGATTACTGATTACCGATTACTGATTACCGATTACTGATTACTGATTACCGATTACTTTTTATACTGCACTTCCCAGTGCCCCGTGCTCCG
>JANXXP010000306.1 GCA_025350595.1 Bacteroidota bacterium | reverse complement strand
GCAGAATATAAATCTTTTATCACCTGGGCAAAACGGATGTTTTTTGTGAACGGTATTCACCATCATTATTCCAGCGATAAACTTAAACCTGGTGTTGCAAAAGAATACTTTGTTTCTCTTGTGAAAGCTGTCCCCTCTGAGAATCTGCCATTATTGGCTGGACAATCAGTTGAAAATCTGATATCAGTTTTGGTTCCTGTTCTCTTTGATGAGAAACTTTATGCGAAAAAAGTTGAGCTGAAAGCAGGTGTGGATCTGATAACTGAATCAGCATCAAACTTCTATTCAGGTGTTACCCAAAAAGAGGTAGAAAAGTTTTATGCATCCAAAATTATCGCTGATGATCAGAAGCCAGTTTCACATGGATTAAATTCGCAGGTTCTGAAAATTAATGGTGCTGTCGCCGAAGATGTTTATAAGTCAGGAGGAATGTATGGAGCTGCTATTGATAAAATAGTTTTTTGGCTTGAGAAGGCTATTATGGTTGCTGAAACTGAAAATCAAAAGACTGAACTTAATCTGCTTATAGAGTTTTACAAATCAGGTGATCTGAAGGTTTGGGATGAATACAATATAGCATGGGTAAGGAATACCGGCACAATGGTGGATTATATTAACGGTTTTATAGAGCACTATGAAGATCCATTGGGTATGAAAGCGACATGGGAATCCGTTGTGGAATATACTGATATAGAAGCAACCAGACGAACCAAAATAATAACTGCTAATGCGCAGTGGTTTGAGGATAATTCACCTGTTCAATCAGAATACAAGAAAGACAAAGTAACAGGAGTAGCAGCTAAAGTAATAAATGTTGCGATGCTTGGAGGTGATTGCTATCCTGCATCTCCGCTGGGAATAAATCTTCCCAATGCGAACTGGATAAGAAAAGAAATTGGGTCAAAATCAGTTACTTTAGCCAATATCACGAAAGCCCACGATATAACTTCTCAGGGAAACGGGTTTCTTGAAGAGTTCGCAGCGGATAAATCTGAAATAAGCCGGGTACGAAAATACGAATCCTCTGCTGATGCATTACATACCGACCTTCATGAGTGTGTTGGACATGCCAGTGGAAAACTTGCAGAAGGAACCGATCCGAATGCTCTGAAAAACTATGCTTCAGCACTTGAAGAAGCAAGGGCAGATCTGTTTGCACTCTATTTTATGTTGGACAGAAAAATAATTGAGCTCGGTTTACTTCCGAATGAAGAAGCAGCAATGGCATCGTATGATACTTTTCTCAGGAATGGACTCCTGACTCAGATAGTAAGAGTCAAACCAGGAAAAGAAATAGAAGAGGCACACATGAGAAACAGATCGGCAATTTCTCACTGGGTTTTCGAAAAAGGGAAAGTGCATAAGGTAGTTGAAATTATCAAACGCGATAATAAGACTTTTGTAAAGATAAACGATTACAGAAAGTTACAGTCTCTTTTTGGCGACTTGCTCAGAGAAGTTCAGAGAATCAAGTCTGAAGGAGACTTTGAAGCAGGGAAGAAACTCATTGAAGATTATGGGGTAAAGGTTGACCCTATTTTGCACCACGAAATTCTTGAACGATATGCTAAACTTAACCTTGCTCCCTATACCGGATTTGTAAATCCTATGCTGATCCCTGTTTATGGCGAGAATGGATTAATAATTGACATTCAAGTTGAATATGTAAATGATTACCTGGGCCAGATGATGTATTACGGGAAGAATTATTCGTTCCTGTCTTTATAAAATCTTTATATCTCATTAAGCTTTCTTTATACCTCCTTTATAAAACATACGGTACTTTTGTAAGATCAATAGAGAAGGAATGCCGGGTAGAATTGAAGTTTTTTCGTTTAACGAGAGATTAAAGAATACATTTATTGGTAAAGCCAAAGATGTTGAGGACAAAGCAATCTTTCATAAATTAACATTAGTAGCATTCTTCGCCTGGATTGGACTTGGCGCTGATGGTATCTCATCATCCTGTTATGGCCCTGAAGAGGCCTTTCGTAATTTACAGGGCCATCCGAGTTTAGCAATTTTCGTAGCTCTCGGTACCGTTTTTACAATTTTTATTATTAGTTCCAGTTACAACCAGATTGTAAAGCTGTTTCCTCACGGAGG
>JANXXP010000301.1 GCA_025350595.1 Bacteroidota bacterium | reverse complement strand
GTCACTTTGTTCTGAGGTTTAAATGAGAATAGGCCAATTGTCATAAACATAATGACCAATGCTAAAGGTTGTTTCATGGTTAATTGATTAAGGGTAAGTTCAAAAAAATAAAGCAAAGTTGTGTAAGGTAAAATAATTTACCTTAAGTTGGATATATTAATGTGTACTTACCTGATGGTATTGTAACAAAAAAAACAGAGGCTGCGAAAACAGCCTCTGTTCTGAGCGGGAGACGAGACTCGAACTCGCGACCCCGACCTTGGCAAGGTCGTGCTCTACCAACTGAGCTACTCCCGCAATTGCACGCGCAAAAATAATAATTTTTTTTTATCTGCAAAGAGGAGCAGCAAAAATAACACGACATTTCTTAAAACAGTGGAAATCTATTTTTTAATCGCCCCCCACTCAACCAGCGAATTATTTTCAAAATAGAGCCAGGTGTTTCTGTATATCCATTCTTCCTTAATAATATTTCCACTGACGATCCTGTTGATCTTATCAGATATGCCCCAGCTGTCTTTTACCATTTCTGAATTCATTCCTTTCCATATCTTCCCTGAAATGATTCTTGCTGCCATATTCGAGCCATATTTATTCTCAAGATAAGAAAATCTGCTTTGCTCTTGTTCCTGTACTGGCTGCGTTTGCTGTACCTGAGATTGCGACTGGAAAGTTTGTCGGGTATTAACCGGAATTTTATGTAAAACTGCATGACGATTGAAAATAAATCCTTCATTTTCTTCAAAAACAACATGAAGATAAGTGCTGTCTGCATCCAGGACCGTAACTACAGAGTCAGCCGGAATGATAAGAATTACTGAGGTAAGATCATCTTTGGATGCAAACAAACGGCTTGATTTCTTCAATGTAGCTGTTGTTTTGTTTGTCTGTCCGTTAAGCGCAATAGCGCTAATCAGCAGGAGGGTAATAAAAAATATTCTTTTCATATAGTGTTTTTTCAGTTAACGCAAAAATTGTACCGTTTATTTTTCTTTTTTACGGATCAGCATCAATCCGTCACGAATTGGTATAATAACATCCTCAATTCTATTTTCATTCCTGATCATCGTATTAAAATTGATTATTCCTCTGGTCTGCGGATCAGTTGTTTCATCTTCCAGTACTTTTCCACCCCAAAGGACATTATCGGCAAGAATAATTCCTCCAGGATTCACTTTATCAATAATAAGTTTAAAATATTCTACATATTCCCTTTTGTCTCCATCAAGAAATACAAGATCAAACATAAGATCCAGACCCGGAATAAGATCCTGTGCCTTTCCTGTTAACTGGGTTATCTTTGATTCCACGCCGGCACGGCAAAAGTATGAATGAGCGAAAGTAGTCAATTCATCATTTAATTCTATTGTAATCAATTTGCCACCTGGTCTGAGTCCATTAGAAAGACATATAGCAGAGTAACCTGTGAAAGTTCCAATCTCGAGTATATTCTCAGGTTTGATCATGAAAGAGATAAATTCAAGAAATTTTCCCTGAAGATGGCCAGAAATCATATTCGGATTTATGAACCTGATATGTGTCTGTCTGTAAAGATCTTCCAGAACCGGATCTTCAGGTGTTGAAAAATCTTCCAGGTATTTTTCGAGTTTTTTGCTCATTTTTTAGAATAATTGCGAATATATTTAACTATTTATTGATTTTAAATAAATTGATTTTCAAGCTCATTTTTATATTGATGTTTTTAATGATTACCCTATTTATATATAAGAGTCGAAATTTTCGAAGGTTCAAAAATATCATTTGCAGTCTCGAGTAATTCAGATGCAGTTACCGCGTCTATTTTCTTGCACAGCTCTTCGATACTGTCAATTTTATTAAAGATAAGGAGGCTTTTTCCCAGACTTAACATAAGGCTCTCATGATTTTCATATCCTCGTACAAGATAACCTTTTATCTGGCTTTTGGCTTTGCTTAACTGTATGGTACCCAGTTTTGAAGTGCGAAGTTTCCTGAGCTCAGCCATTGCTATAGAAATACTTTTGTTAAGAAACTGACTGTCCGTTCCGAAATATATTGAAAAGATCCCAATATCATAATAAGGATTATAGCTCGATTCGACATTATAAGCAAGTCCGTTTTTTTCACGGAGCGATAAGTTCAGTCTTGAATTTAACCCTTGCCCGCCGAGGATATTATTCAGCAGGAACATTCCCATCCTTCGTTTGTCTTTAAGATCATACGCGAGATTTCCCATGATACAATGATTCTGATATGTATCCATTTTTTTTGTAACCGATGCGGGCCTATATAACCACGGTTTGTTAATTCTGGTTGCCTGTTTTTCAGTCACAATGTTTCCAAAATTTGTCTTAAACAGAGACAGTATTTTTTCATCTGAGATATTCCCTACCGAACAGAATACCATCTGGCTGGTATCGTAATTATTTGAAATAAAATCATAAATCATCTTTTGCGAAAATGACTTTACCGATTCTGGTGTTCCGAGTATATTACGGCCTATTGGCTGGTTTGAGAAGATAAGCTCTTCAAAGTCGTCAAAGATCAGTTCTGACGGATTATCGAGATA
>JANXXP010000286.1 GCA_025350595.1 Bacteroidota bacterium | reverse complement strand
CGGTCAGGTTCAAAGTCAAATTTCTTAGCAGGTACCGGGTCGCCTTCTTTGAAATCAGTTACTTTAACGTCGTTCAGGAAGACGATTGTTTCCGGGCCATCAAGAGTAATCTCCATTGTATTCCATTGAGGTCCGGGTTTTCCTGTTTTTGCCAGCGGTTTTGTCAGAGAATATAGCATTCCTGTGTAATGATACTCATCTTCATTTGATTTTTCGGGAGCGTTGTCAATCTGAACTTCGTAGCCCTTGTTCACTGGCATCCATTCTTCTGTCGGCATGGTTGGGATACGTATAAAAACGCCGGAATTACTGTTCGAGTCACGCATTGCAAACACGACCCGGATCGTACAATCCTGGAATTTCTCTCCTTCCCAGACAAGTAATCCCATTCCACCTTTTGACTTTATCAGTCCATTTTCAACATAATGGCTCCCCGGACCTACCTGTTTCCAGCCTGTGAGGTCTTTCCCATTGAATAACTGTCTCCATTGACTTGTTTCAGAAACACAAGATGCCGTAATAAGAATAAACAGCATAAATACTGACAGATCCAATAGAAAACTCGCATTAGCAGAGAGAATTCTTTTTCCTTTTTTTCCTGTTTCTTTCATGGGTTTTAGATTTTGTCGTTAAGTATTGGTCTTCTTTTTCATTGTAGCATTCTGAATTATAGGCTTGGCCCAATAACTGAGACTAAGTATATAAGCTAAAGGTAAATACAAAATCATCATCCCCGCTTGTAACCCGATCATGTCTTTCAGTTTTCCTATGAGCAGTGAAAATATTGCTCCCCCTGCGATGGCTGTGCATAATATTCCTGCAAATGAACCATGATATTTTGTAACACTGTTTAAAGCAAGTGAGAAGATTATGGCATACATCACTGAAAGACAAAAACCCAGAGCAGGAAATCCAATCAATGCAAATTCAGCACTTCCGAAAAGGGTAAAAGTCAATACAATTAATCCTGCCAGAGTGAATATCCGGAGAACAATTTTACTGTCCATTATTTTTAATAAAACTAATCCCAGTACACAGCCAACTGTCATGAGTCCCCAGAATAATCCAACCGTAGCTGCACCCTCAACTTCAGGTTTTAAGCCATGATAAGTTCTGAGAAATTCGGAGATCCAGTTTGAGATACCTTGTTCAAGACCAACGTATGCAAAGATTCCTATGAAAAATAATATGACGGGTTTTTGCCTGAATAGCTCAATGTGTGTATCCCATGCGCCTACTATTTCGTCCTCTTTGCGAACTACTTTTGGGAAGGTCATAAACAGGATGAGAGCCATCAGAACAAAACTGATAACGGCAAAGATCCAGTAAATAGAAACCCATGGGAGATGGGTAGGTGTAAGGTATGACATAAGCCCTATAAATAGATCGCCAGGTGACTTTTGATCAGCCAGATGGGTAACTAGGTATGAATAGACAAAAGGACTTAGAAACGAAGCAGCACCAAATACCAGCTGGGCAATAACCGAATTAAATGCAAAATGTTCTTCTCCTCCTGTAACCCTAAGCAATGGATATAATGCCACCTGCAATAAGGCCATGCCGCAGCCAATCAGGAAAAGTGAAAACAAAAAGACAGGAAAAACTGGAAAAAGTGAAAAGATCAGTGCACCGGAAAATGAAAGAGCCCAGGCAAATACAAGACTTTTCTTTTCGTCATATTTCTGGATAATCATTCCGGAAGGAATTGACATTAAAGCATAGGCAATAAAAAAGGAGAACGGTAGAAGGCCTGTCATAGTTCCGTTCAGAGCAAAACTGTCACTTACATTTGGATTAATTGAGCCAAGAATATTTGTCAGAAAAGAGATGGCAAAAAATATCAGAAAAATAAAGACTACCAGGTAGTATTTTCTTATCATGTCAATAGGGTGTAAGAAAAATATGTGCAAAACAATGACTAAAATACTTTAAAAAAATGATTTTGGGTATAGCCGCCAATAAAATCAATAAATTTGAAGTATATTTAGCAGAGTTGGGAAACTCCGGATAAATGAACAAAGGGCAAGTAACAATAAAAGACATAGCCAAAGAGCTGGGAATATCTCCTTCAACAGTATCAAAAGCTCTCAAAGGACATCGTGATATAAGCGCTTCCACAAAAAAAGCAGTAGAGGAACTTGTTGAAAAATGGAATTATAAACCTAATCCTTTGGCGCTTAGCTTACAAGGAGGGATGAGCAGAACGATAGGAGTTATAGTCCCTGAAATTGCACACTATTTTTTCTCAACGGTTATAGGCGGAATAGAAGACCGTGCATATGAATCAGGTTATCATGTTATGTTCTGCCAGTCGAGCGAATCATATGACAGGGAAGTAAAAGCTGTCAAGACCCTTCTTTCCTGCCGCGTTGATGGAATCCTGGTATCTGTTTCAAAGATGACTTATGATTATAACCACTTCCTGAAAATCATTGAAAACGATGTTCCTCTTGTCTTTTTTGACAGAATATGCAGCGATATTGATACTGACAGGGTAATAGTTGATGATGAGGAAGGGGCATATGAAGCTGTAAAGCACCTGATTACTATTGGCTGTAAAAACATTGTTCACCTATCCGGTCCGCCGAATCTGCAGATTGGTAAGAACCGTCTGGCAGGATATTTAAGAGCTTTGCGGGAGTTTAATTTTACTATTGATGAAAATAATATAATTAAGTGTGATACCGGGGAAGATGCTTCGCATATTGTTCCGGGATTATTAGAAAGAAAAGTCAGACCTGATGGGATTTTTGCAGTAAATGATCTTACGGCAACTGGATCAATGAAACAAGTTTTGATACATGGATACCGTGTTCCTGAAGATGTCGCAATAGTAGGATTTACTAGCGGTTTAAATTCTGATCTTACGAGTCCGACCCTTACCTCCGTAAAGCAAAATGGTCATTTAATAGGAAGAGAAGCTGTGAGATTGCTAATAGATCGGATTGAAGGAAAGACAAATACTCCATCTCAGACAATAGTAATAAAAACAGAGTTGCTGATTAAGGGGTCTACTGTCAAAGATTATATCTTAGAATAAGTTCTTTCAGTTTAACCTATTATTCTAAAATATGATAAATGTCTAAGTAATTAAATAAAAAAATCTTTACTTTTGACATGCTCTAAGAAGAGCAGAATTGAGTTCTTAATATTATTTAAACCATTCCAGATATGAATGTTCCTGAAAGTTTATTGTACACAAAAGACCATGAGTGGCTTCGCGTTGAAGAAAATTTTGCTTACATCGGCGTTACTGATTTTGCTCAGGGCGAATTAGGCGATATCGTATTCATTGAAATTGAAACAGCGGGAGAGACCCTTAATAAAGAAGAAGTATTCGGGACCATTGAAGCTGTTAAGACTGTGTCAGATATGTTTATGCCGGTAAGCGGTGAGATCCTGGAGGTTAATCCTGAACTTGATGCGAACCCGGCAGTCGTAAACAAAGATCCTTATGGCAAGGGGTGGATGGTAAAAATCAAAATCACCAATCCTTCTGAGCTTGCCGGGCTACTTTCTCCGGATAAATACAAGGCGATTTTATAGCAGTACTTAATTGTGATCTTATTTGAAATAGATTGCGGATTGCGGATTTGAGATTGCGGATTGTTTTAAATCCGCAATCTTCAATGCAACTTTGTTTAGTTTTATTATAGGGTCTTCTTAACTTCGAATTCCTGGTATCCTTCAACTACATCACCTTCTTTTATATCGTTGAAATTATGAATGTTAAGACCGCATTCGTAACCACCTACAACTTCTTTCACATCATCCTTGAAGCGTTTGAGTGATCCCAGATCGCCTGTGTATATTACAATACCATCACGTATGATCCTCACCTTTGTATTTCTGGTAATCTTGCCTTCTTTGACATAACAACCGGCAACGGTACCTACTTTGGTTACTTTGAATACTTCGCGGATTTCAAGTGTTGCAACAATCTCCTCTCTTACTTCAGGCATAAGCATACCTTCCATTGCAGATCGTATCTCCTCAATTGCGTTGTAAATGATTGAATATAAGCGTACATCAATCTCTTCTTTTTCAGCGAGTCTACGAGCACTTACAGATGGTCTAACCTGGAATCCGACTATAATAGCGTTCGATGCTGCTGCAAGGAGAACATCCGATTCGGAAATCTGTCCCACAGCCTTATGAATTATGTTAAGCTGAATCTCAGGAGTTGAAAGCTTGATAAGCGAATCGCTTAATGCTTCAATTGAACCGTCAACGTCACCTTTTACAATAATATTAAGTTCCTGGAAGTTACCAATAGCTATTCTTCGGCCTATTTCATCAAGAGTAATATGCTTCTGAGTACGCAGACCCTGTTCTCTCTGGAGCTGAGCCCTCTTTGTTGCTATATCTTTTGCTTCACGGTCGTTGTCCATCACATTAAACTTGTCACCTGCCTGAGGTGCCCCGTTTAATCCTAATATAAGTGTAGGTGTTGCAGGACCAACCACTTCAACCCTGTGACCTCTTTCATTGTACATGGCCTTTATATGACCAAAACAGCTTCCTGCGAGCACGATATCCCCAATCTTCAGGGTACCTGCTTTTACAAGAACAGTAGCTGTAAATCCTCTTCCTTTATCGAGAGAGGACTCAATAACAGTTCCGATTGCCGGTTTGTTAGGATTTGCTTTAAGATCGAGCATCTCAGCTTCAAGAAGGATTTTATCAAGAAGAACATCTATATTGAGTCCGCTCTTTGCTGAAATTTCCTGTGACTGATACTTGCCTCCCCAATCTTCAACGAGGTAATTCATTGCTGCCAGAGCCTCTTTAATCTTTTCGGGATTGGCTGTTGGCTTATCAATTTTATTGATGGCAAATATTATTGGTACGCCTGCTGCTGAAGCATGATTGATGGCTTCACGGGTCTGAGGCATTACGCCATCGTCAGCTGCTACAACAATAATAGCAATATCTGTTATCTGGGCACCACGGGCACGCATAGCTGTAAATGCTTCATGCCCTGGAGTATCGAGGAAGGTTATCTGACGTCCGTCCTGAAGAATAACGCCATAGGCGCCAATATGCTGGGTTATACCTCCGGCTTCTCCAGCGATAACGTTTGTATTCCTTATATAATCGAGTAATTTTGTTTTTCCATGGTCAACGTGACCCATTACTGTAACGATTGGTGGTCTATGAACCAGATCAGCCTCTTCATCCTCCACTTCTTTTACTGCTTCCTGTAATTCTGCGCTTACAAATTCCACAGTAAAGCCAAATTCATCGGCGAGTATAGCCATTGTTTCAGCATCAAGACGCTGATTTATCGAAACAAAAAGTCCGAGACTCATACAGGTCGAAATAATCTCGGTAACAGCTACATTCATCATCGATGCCAGTTCATTAACTGATACGAATTCTGTTACTTTAAGAATATTCTTTTCAAGTTCAATTTTGTCAACAACCTCTTTATGTTTCTGACTTACAGCTTCTCTTTTATCTCTTCTGTATCTCGATCCTTTCGATTTACCTTTAGTAGTAAGCCGGGCCAGAGTTTCTTTAATCTGCTTCGAAACTTCTTCCTCATTTACCTGAACCCTCAAAGGTCTTTTCTTTACAACCTTTTTTGCAACAGTTTTATCCTTTTTACTATCAGTTGCAATCGGTTTATTAACAACAGGTGCGCCTTCTTTTTCTTTGAGGATTCTCTTTCTTCTCTTCTTTCTGCGAAAATCTGAATCGCCGCCTTGTCGTACAGGCTGGAATGGAGTAGTTTTCTTTTTCTCTTCAACTGGCAAATCAATTCTGCCTACAACCCGTGGACCCACAAGTTTCTTAAAATCAGTCTTGTAAAGGGCAATAATTTCTTCTTCAGGTTCAAGTATCGGAATTGTGTCAATTATATCGTCAATAGGTAATTCATCTATAACAGGTTCAGGAATAATCTCAGCTTTTACGACAGGTTCTGTTTTTTCAACCGGCTTTGGTTCTTCCTGTTTTGGGACTTCTTTTTCTTTAATTTTCTCTTTGGGTGATTCTTTTGTCTTAGCCCTATATTTTTCTTTCGGTTCCTCTTTTTTGGCTGGTTTGGAGTCTTTTGAAATTGTTCCAAGGTCAATTTTGCCTACAATCTTGAGATCAATATTTGATTTGGGTTTTTCTACTTCAGCCTCTTCCCTGGCAAAAACAGGTTTCTTTTCAGCAACCGGGTTTTCTGTTTTGGGTTTTTCAGGTTCAGCAGGTACCTCATGAGGTTTTTGTTTAGGTTCTACCTTAGGAGGAAGAGGTTTTTCAATTTTTGGTTTTAAAGTCTGTTCAAGATCAATTTTACCAACAAGTTTTATATCAGGCTTTTTAGTCTCGGTCTTAATATCTACGGTTGTCATGATTCCTGAGGAATCTTTGACAAGTACATCATCATCTTTCTCAGATTCTTCTGACCCGGTTTTCTCTGAAAAGTCATCAATAGAAACAGATTCTTTTTTCCTGTGCAGATCTTTAAGAATAAGTTTTTCGGATTCTTTCTTAACACTGATGTCGGTGCTATATTCCTTTACAAGAAGAATATATGCTTCATGCGGAAGTTTTGTATTTGGGTTTGGATCAAGATCGAACCCTTTTTTATGCAGGTATTCCACAATAGTGGATATCCCTACATTAAATTCGCGGGCTGCTTTGCTTAATCTTGTAACCTTAATATCCTCTGTCATAAATATGCCTTGCCTTTATTTAAATTTCAAAAAGTAATTTGATGGTGAATATTTAATATTATTATTTTATTCAAATTCGGCTCTGAGGATGTTAACAACCTCTTTAACAGTTTCCTCTTCAAGATCAGTTCTTTTAACAAGATCGCTGATTGAAAGGTTTAGTACACTTCTTGCGGTGTCGCAACCAATAGCGTTCAGTTCTTCGATGATCCAGTCTTCAATTTCATCGGAGAATTCTGAAAGATTAACATCTTCTTCATCTTCTCCTCCTGGTTCCCTGTAAACATCAATCTCATAGCCTGTTAACTGGCTTGCAAGTTTAATGTTAAGACCTCCTTTACCAATTGCGAGTGAGACTTCATTTGGTTTCAGGTAGATCTGAGCCCTCTTGGTTTCCTCTACAAGTTTGATAGAAGTTATTTTTGCCGGACTAAGAGCCCTCTGAATGAAAAGCTGATTATTGGAGGTGAAATTTATCACATCGATGTTCTCATTACGTAATTCCCTTACAATACCGTGTATCCTGGAACCTTTCATACCAACGCATGCACCAACCGGATCGATTCTCTCGTCGTAAGATTCAACGGCAACCTTGGCACGTTCTCCGGGGACCCTTACTATATTCTTGATGGTAATAAGACCATCAAAAATTTCAGGAACCTCGAGTTCAAATAACCTCTCAAGGAAGACAGGTGATGTGCGGCTCAAAATGATAAAAGGAGTATTGTTCCTCATTTCTACCTTTATAACAACCGCTCTTATTGAATCACCTTTCCGGAAATGATCAGAAGGGATCTGTTCGCTCTTTGGCAGTATTAGCTCATTACTGTCATCATCAAGGACCAGGATCTCTCTTTTCCATACCTGGTAAACTTCACCGGTAACTATTTCACCGATCCTGTCTTTATACTTGATGTAGATATTATTCTTTTCAAGATCGAGAATACGTGCGGTAAGATTTTGTCTTAAAGATAATATTGCCCTTCTTCCGAAGTCGAGGAATTTGACCTCATCAGATACCTCTTCGCCAACTTCATAATCTCCGTCTATTTCTTTGGCTTTTGAAAGGGGGATCTGGATAACCGGGTCGGTTAACTCGCTGTCGTCAACAACTACCCTGTTTCTCCATATTTCAAAGTCTCCTTTGTCGATATTGACAATAATGTCGAAATTTTCTGCCGATCCGTACTTTTTCGCAAGCATACTTCTGAAAACATCTTCCAGAACACTCATCATGGTAGGACGGTCAATATTTTTCAGCTCCTTAAATTCCGAAAAAGTGTCGATTAAATTAACATTTTCCATTTGGTGTAAACCTCTTTTATTACTTAATTGTTAAAATAACTCTTGTCGATTTTATCTGTTCAAAATTGAAAGAAACATCTTTCAATTCTTTCGATTTTCCTTTAACTTTTACTTCAGTCTCAAGTTCAAATCCGCCTTCTGTAACATTTTTAAGAATTCCGGTAAGCTTTGTTCCTTCATTTTCAATAACTTCAACTTTCCTGCCCACATTCTTAAAATACTGTTCAATCACTCCGAAAGGCAAATCAAGACCCGGAGAGGATACCTGTAATTCAAAATCCTCTGTTTCGCGGTCGAGGTTCATTTCAATGTGCCTGTGTATTGCTGCACATTCTTCAATTGTGATCCCTTCATTCTTGTCAGCCAGAACAGTAATGCGGTTCGCACTGCTTACTTTCACAGCTACAATAAAGAGTCCGGTCTCTTTTATAAACTCCTCAACCAATGCCTGTATGTTCTGTTTCTCAATCATTTTCTATAAACCGGTAACAAAATAGGGGACTCTGGTCCCCTAGGTCACACATACCCCTCAATTCGGATGCAAAGGTAAATATTTATATTATATTACCAAAATTATTAGGATTAATATTGAAGTATTATGCTTGTGGTTCAAAGATGTAGCTTGAAAATCAGCAAACATTTCGATATTTGCTATTGAGTTTAAACAGGCAGAGAACATGTTAGTAAATTAAAGACAGATTTTTGAAACAAACAGATTTATACGATAAGATTGACAAAGCACTTCTTGAGGACTGTACTTTATGTCCGCGAGAATGTCATGTAAACAGATTCGATGGAGGGTTTGGTTATTGTGGTATTGATTCAGGCTTGAATATAGCATCGGTATGTGTCCATAAAGGAGAGGAGCCAGTTATTAGCGGGAACAATGGGATCTGTAATATATTTTTTTCGGGATGTAATCTTCGTTGTCTTTTTTGCCAGAATCATGAGATAAGCAGACCATTATCAGGGATTACAAATACCGGAAAGGATTTGGTAACAGTTCTCGATAAAATTGAGGAGATTCTTTACTATGGAATTAATGCTGTGGGTTTCGTTTCTCCTTCACATGTCGTACCTCTGGTCAAGGTTATAATCAACGGACTTCATTCACGCAATATTAAGCCGGTAACGATATATAATACAAATAGTTACGATAAGGTTGAAACTATCAGGTCACTTGATGGGCTAATCGATGTATATCTGCCCGATTATAAATATGTTACCAGGGAACTTGCATTGGAATATTCTGATGCTGAAGACTATCCATCAGTTGCATTTAAAGCAATTAAGGAAATGTACTATCAGAAGGGATCAACTCTCAGGACTGATGAAAACGGAGTGGCTGAAAACGGGATGCTCATAAGGCACCTGGTTCTGCCCGGACATGCTGAAGAAAGTAAACTCGTTTTAAGACTGATAGCTGAGGAGTTGTCTCCGGGGGTTCATCTTTCGCTCATGTCGCAATATCATCCAACCTATCTTGTGAATGCTCATCCCGTTTTGAACAGGACATTATATAAAGAAGAATATGAGGCTGTTGTAGAGGAGATGAATAAACTTGGATTCAGAAACGGGTGGGTTCAGGATATGGATAGCAATGTGAATTACAGACCGGATTTTCGAAGGGAGAATCCGTTTGAATAGACCCACGGCCCCCTTCTGTTGCAGGCAAAAGAAGGGGTGTTAAGCTTTTTAGCCCCTCAAGACTTAATTTTTAGTATCACCCATAAACTACTGGGTTTCTCACTAAATGCATTATTAAAAAAATGAGCTATCAGGATGATCATGGCAATGAAAGCCAGCACGATAACTATTTGTAAAAGGGTTACTTTCTGGATATCATGTTTCGTTTTTATATCGCATACTTCTCCGGGACAGTACTGTGCTTTTTCTTTGTAAACCCAGCGATAAAACAAACATCCAAGGCATATCCCAAATGCAGTTTCAAAAAATAGAAATATCAAACATATCAGACAGACTAATCCGGTTATTATACTGTATGAATTTAATATCGGCATTAGTATGAACATTAGCCCTGATAGAATGATGCCAATTATCCAGGCAACCTTTTTTTGCGCGGCTCCCACATATTCCGGATTCTGTCTGCTTACAATCAGTCGTCCGACTATTAAAGTTGGGGAATACCTTGGACTAATAAAGACACGAACTATAAAATCTGTCAGGAATGCAGTAATAACATACTTTATCAGAACGAAATTCTGTTTTAGCAGAATCAGCATTAAAGATATTAGGACAAACAGAAACAATATCCCTGCCGCAGCCCTTATTTCGCGTTCATTTAAGACCGGAATGTTATATCCTTCAACATTTTCTCCAAATTGCTTCACTGGTTTCATATTATTTTTTTAGTAGTTCCGGATTTCTCAGGAATCCGACAGTCCAGATAAGAATCAGAATAACTGAAGGCATAACAATACTTAAACTATTGGTCATGTGAAGGATAATCGCTCCTCCCATATATGCACTTAACAGCAGAGTTCCATAGATATTGGTTCTGGGAAATAAAAATAAAAGGGCTGAGGAAATTTCACCAATTGCTATTATAATACGCCAGTTCGCCAAATGCATTGGCTCCA
>JANXXP010000276.1 GCA_025350595.1 Bacteroidota bacterium | reverse complement strand
GACTCTTGAAATCTACTAAAATACTCCCTGAAGATTCCTAAAATGCTACTAAAATCATAAATGAAATATTAATAAAGGCCGTAGGCCTTGCATGACATAGAGCAGGGCAACGCCCTGCTTATGAGGATAAAAAAGTCTTTTAAGCCCCGCAGCGGGCGATATAGAACCCGACATATTACCAAAAATTCCTGAACCGCACTTCTGAGACAGGTGGATATTGTTCTCTCCCGAACATCTGGCTCAGCTACCGTTTTTATATGTAGAGATAACGGCCATTGTCAGAAGAGGCTAAATCTCAGTAACCGTAAATACGATTAATTAAAACTTTACACTCCTCTTGTATAATTCCTGCCATCCTTCTGTACCCTGGTCTGTTACAGTTTGAGGTCTGTCGGAAACTTTTCGTTCTAGTCTCCTGATTACGGCTTCACGAACTACTCTGCCATCACCCTTGCGCTGAGAAACATAATCAACATAAGCTACAAATCTGTTGATCTTATTTGGTAATACTGTAGAAGTAGTGACAAAGCCTGGATCTTCCTTTCTCAAAGTATAATTATCATAGTTTTTTTCAAAAACATCAACATAGAATACAAAAGCACCCGGATTAGAGAATACAACTATTCCATCAGCATCGGTATATCCCTGGGCTTCAACATTTGTCTGAGCATCCCAATCAGTAATGGTCGGATAAAGATAAACACTGGCATTCGGAACTGTGGTTAATTTGTAGTACTCCAGAACCTCTACTTCCAGAAGAGTAGGTATTAGAATATTGAGACTTAAAGTTGCTTTATCCTCAATATGGTTTTTCGAGAAGGCTGATAACTTGACCACGACCGGACCAGTACCTGTAAAGATATGGGTTGGATTTTTAGCGCTTGAAGTAGTTCCATCTCCAAAATCCCATTCAAATCTCACTGCATCCCTCGAACTATTATTAAAATAAACACTTTGTCCAACCTCAGGATTCGCCGTATCGGCAGAAAAAGAAGCCTGAGGAGTTTTTTGACAGGAAATAAGAAAAAGCGGCATAGCCAGAAACAAATAGAGTATCCTTTTCATTAAATTTTTATTTATATGATAAATTTTCAATCCCAAAATATGCTCCAGGTTTTTAAAAGACAAGTTTTATTCTTTTTGGATGCAAACTCCGGGTCCCCTTTATGACCGTCAAAATTAAAAAATTATATTTATCTTTGCACACCAATAAAAAGAATACTTGAAAATGATCAAAATAACTTTCCCCGACGGTTCTGCAAGAGAATATAAAAAAGGAACCAATAGTCTCGAAATAGCAGAACAGATCAGCCCCCGGCTGGCAAAAGAGGTTTATTCAGCTACTGTAAACGGAGAAGTTTGGGATCTTACAAGATCTATTGAAACTGATGCTACTCTTAAACTTCATAAATGGGAAGATGAAGCCGGGAAACATGCTTTCTGGCACTCTTCAGCTCACCTGATGGCAGAAGCTTTGGAATCTCTTTATCCGGGGATGAAATTTGGCATTGGTCCGGCGATTGAAAATGGTTTCTATTATGATGTTGATCCTGGTGAAGATAGGTCAATAACAGAAGCCGACTTAATCACCATAGAGAACAGGATGAAAGAGTTGGCTGCAAAAAATCTAACTTACAACAGAAAAGATGTTAGTAAAAAGGATGCTCTTGATCTGTTTACAAAAAAAGGTGATGAATATAAGACAGAACTTATAAGCGAACTTACCGACGGAACTATAACTTTATACACACAGGGTAACTTTACTGATCTCTGCAGAGGTCCTCATCTCCCTTCAACAGAACCATTAAAAGCGATCAAACTTTTAAGTGTTGCAGGAGCATACTGGCGTGGCAATGAGAAACGCAGGATGCTGACCAGAATTTATGGTATAACATTCCCAAAACAAAAGCTACTGGATGATTATCTTATTTTTCTCGAAGAAGCAAAGAAAAGAGATCACCGCAGAATAGGAAAAGAGCTTGAACTGTTTACCTTTTCGCCAAAAGTAGGAATGGGTCTGCCATTATGGCTTCCAAAAGGGTCTGATATAAGACAAAACCTTATCACTTTTCTGACAGGTGTTCTTCGTAAAAGAGCTTATAAGATTGTTACTACACCTCATATCGGGAATGTCAATTTATATAAGACTTCAGGTCATTTTGAAAAATACGGAGCCGATTCCTTTCAGCCTATCTCGACACCACAGGAAGGTGAACAATTCATGCTTAAACCGATGAATTGCCCCCATCACTGTGAAATTTACAATGCAACTCCACACTCCTACAAAGATCTACCACTCAGAATGGCGGAATTCGGCACAGTATACCGTTACGAGCAGAGCGGTGAATTACACGGACTTACCAGGGTAAGAAGTTTTACCCAGGATGACGCTCATCATTTTTGCAGACAAGACCAGCTGAGAGATGAGTTTAAAAGCATCATTGACCTTATACAATATATTTACAGGATCCTTAATTTTGACGATTTTACTGCACAGGTTTCATTACGCGACCCAAATAATAAACAGAAGTATATCGGATCAGATGAAAACTGGGAAAGAGCTGAACGAGACATAATCGAGGCTGCAGCTGAAAAAAATCTCAAGACCACTGTAGTATTGGGTGAGGCAGCTTTCTATGGCCCAAAACTCGATTTTATGGTTAAAGACGCCATCGGAAGAAAATGGCAGCTTGGTACTATTCAGGTAGATTACAATCTGCCGGAACGATTTGAACTGACATATAATGGCAGTGATAATCAAAAACACAGACCGGTAATGATTCACCGGACAATTTTTGGTTCGTTGGAAAGATTCGTTGCTGTTCTTATTGAGAATACCTCCGGAAAATTTCCACTCTGGCTGGCGCCGGAAAAAGCAATAATATTACCAATAAGTGAAAAATTCAACGATTATGCAGGAAAAGTTTTGGAAATTCTAAATAATTCCGATATTTGCACACTTATTGACGACAGAGACGAAAAAATAGGTAAGAAGATCAGGGATAATGAATTAAAGAAGATTCCATATCTGCTTATCGTAGGTGAAAAAGAGGTTGAGAGCGGAACAATTGCTGTCAGAAAGCAGGGTGAAGGAGATAAAGGGAGTATGAAAATTGAAGAATTTGCTGATTTTATTGCCTCTGAGATCAAAAAGGAAATTGCATTTTAAAGCAACATAAGTAGTTTTAGTATTAACAAAAACCAGGGAGGAAAGAGCTATAGCTTTACCAATAAGGCGAAGCCCGGCAAGGGTTACCCAGCCGGCTCACAAAATTAATCAAAGGATCACGTCAAAAGTGGTCAGAGTTGTCGGAGAAGAAGTAGAAGCAGAAGTTATGAGTATCCAGGATGCTCTTAAACTGGCTGACAATCTGGAACTTGATCTTGTTGAAATATCCCCGAATGCGGATCCTCCGGTTTGCAGAATCGTTGATTATCAGAAATTTCTTTATCAACAGAAGAAGAAACAAAGAGAAATCAAAGCTAAAACCTCAAAAGTTGTTGTTAAGGAGATAAGATTTGGTCCTAACACTGATGACCATGATTATAACTTTAAGCTGAAACATGCAATGAGGTTTCTCGAAGAAGGAGCTAAAGTCAGAGCTTATGTGTTCTTTAAAGGAAGATCAATATTATTCAAGGAACAAGGTGAGGTGTTATTGTTACGTTTTGCCAACGACCTTGAAGAATTTGGCAAAGTTGAGCAACTTCCACGACTTGAAGGAAAGAGGATGATCGTATCATTTTCACCCAAAAAGAAAAAGTAGTTTATTAATATATTCGATAGAGAGAAATGCCAAAAATGAAGACGAATGCTGGCGCAAAGAAAAGATTTTCTTTGACCGGTACAGGAAAGATCAAACGTAAACATGCATTTAAAAGCCACATCCTGACGAAAAAATCAACAAAACGTAAGAGAAATCTTACCTATGCTGGCGAGGTACACAAAACCGACCTCAAGAATGTCAAGCTGATGCTTGCAATGAGATAGTTGTTTGACGTATTGAAAAAATTATAGTATTAACAGATTGTTCAGCAAATAAGAGTCTTTTAACAGACCGCTGACATTCAAAAAAAATGAGTTATGCCAAGATCAGTAAATGCTGTCGCCTCAAGAGCCAGGAGAAAAAAGGTTCTTAAGCAGACAAAAGGGAACTTCGGTTCAAGAAGAAACGTAATAACTGTTGCAAAGAATACCCTCGACAAAGGAATGGGGTATGCATATCGCGACAGAAAGAAGAAAAAAGGTCTTTTCAGGGCTTTATGGATTCAAAGAATAAATGCAGGTGTACGTCAGTACGATATGAGTTATTCAGAATTTATCGGAAAAGTGGCAAAGATGGGAATTACCCTTAACAGAAAAACACTTGCCGATCTTGCAATGAATCACCCGGAAGCTTTCAAGGCAATCGTGGAAAAAGTGAAATAGAGAATATTTCAACATAAACAAAGCTGGATCAAAAGATTCAGCTTTTTTATTTCTTGCTATGCCAGGTGAAGTTTTAAACTTCACCTGGCTTCCAAAATATCTATCTCGCCTTCATGAACATCCTGCTCCACCTGATACTCTTCAGACCTTTGGCTTCTTTATCAAGAGATAACCAGATGAATTTTGGAGTACCAACCACATGATCTTCAGGTACAAAGCCCCAATATCTTGAATCAGCTGAATTATGACGGTTGTCTCCCATCATCCAGTAATAGTTCATTTTAAAAGTATAGCTGGTTGCAGGAGCATTATTGATATAAATTGTACTTCCGTCAACTCTGAGATCATTTGCTTCATAAACGTCGATTATCCTCTCATATAGGCAGAGATTTGCAGTATCGAGCTTAACAGTAGCTCCCTTAACAGGAATCCAGATAGGGCCATAATTATCTTCGTTCCATCCGTAAACAGGATTATAGGGGAAAATATGAGGAGCAAAAGCCTCTTTTTTTGCCATAATTGTTGAAACATCCGTGATATTTGAAAATTTGGATATAGCCTCAGCATTTGGTTTTGTTAAAGGAAGAAGATAAGCAGACCCAGAAATCATCGACTGGTCTGATTTATTTATCCCAAGTCGTTCAAATGCTTTCGGATTGATGGTTGTTCCATTCGTTGCAACAACATAAGTGGTCTGTTGCGTGCTGTTGTCAGGAACAATTTTCCCATTCACATAAAGAATTCCTGCTTTGATCGTAACACTATCTCCCGGAATACCAATGCACCTCTTTACGTAATTATCTCTTCTGTCAACCGGACGATATATTACAGTGTATCTTGACCAGACATCCTTCCGGGCCTTTTGATTATAATAACTATCAGGCTTAACTTCAGAATGTGTATAAATATCGTTCATCTTCATTTCCCTGGCAGTACTTCTGACAATCTGGTAATAACTGTTTGTCTGCTCTTCAACACATACAGTATCTCCGGCAGGAAAATTAAATACTATTGGATCGTTATTCTTAACTTTTCCTGCACCTGCCAGCCGCTTATAAGGCCATAAAATAAGATTTGACCATGATTTTCCATTTGTAAGTGGCATAGTATGCTGAGTGAATGGGAATGCAATCGGAGTATTAGGCATTCTTGGTCCATACGCAAGTTTGCTAACAAACAGATGATCGCCAACCAGAAGAGATTTTTCCATCGAAGGTGTTGGAATCCTGTAATTCTGAAAAAAGAAAATATTGATAAGCGAAACAGCAATCACTGCAAAAATCAAAGCATCAAGCCATTCAACAAACGCATTGTTCTTCCCATGACGTTTTTTCCAGAATGTCCAGTTTACTTTTTGTGATATATATAAATCATAAATTACTCCTAACCCGAGTAACAGCCAATAATTACCTATCCATATAACAACAAGGATATAGAGGAAGGCAACTATTCCAACCTTAGTGTATTTTTTTGAAAAGAATTCATTCATGATAAAAGTTTTTTTTGAATCGGTAAAAGTAAAAATAATAATCAGAATCCCATTACATCATTCATAGTGAAGATTCCATGTCTGGAATGTATAAACTCAGCGGCAACGACAGCGCCAAGCGCTAATCCTTTCCTGTTTTTGGCTTCATGCTTCATGCTTATGGTATCAATGTCTGAGTCCCAGGTGATTGTATGTGTACCAGGCACTAAACCTTCACGAACAGATCGTATTGGAACATTGTGACTTGCCTGATCTTTTTCAAAACACCAGTCTTTATAGCCTGAATGTTCTTTAATTATACCATTTGCAAGGGTTATAGCTGTACCACTGGGTGCATCAAGCTTTTTTGTATGATGAATCTCTTCAATTGAAACACGGTAGTCATTATACTGTGCCATCTTTTTTGCGAGTTCACTATTGAGCCTGAAAAAAAGATTAACTCCAATACTGTAATTGGAAGAGTGAATAAAAGCGGAATTGTTAAATTTACAGATTTCACATGCTTTATCATAATCCTCCAGCCAACCTGTGGTACCTGAGACAACCGGGACTTTCGATTCAAGACATTTGGTAATGTTTGTAAAAGCTGCTCCCGGGAATGAAAACTCAATTGCAACATCAATCTTGCTCAGGTTAGTCTTGTTAAGATCAGCTGTATTATTCTCATCTACTATAAGTTTGATAACATGACCCCTTTTCAGAGCAATGGCCTCAATTTCGTGGCCCATTCTTCCATAACCAATTAATGCAATGTTCATATAAAATCGTTTTTGCGAATTTACCCCTTTTGATATTGCATACAACACTAAAAATCAAGAAAATTATTAAAGAGGTGTTAAAGTATTTCAATTATTGAGCTGATTCTTCTTAACATTTGGCAAAATATTATGTTAAAATCTTAAAGAACTCTTAATTTCTTTACTGTCCTTGCTTAAAACATGATTCAAAGTAATCTCATTACTTGATAATTAGCTCATTTTAACAATAGAAGTACAGTATTATGAACAAAATTATATAATCATCAATTTATTCTCTTCAGTAAATTTTCATATATTTCCTCCTTGAAAACTAAGATATGAAAAAACTAATCATCACATTATCAATAACAATCATGATACTATCTGTTTCATGTGTCCAGAGAGAAAAGGCGGACCTCGTTATTATTAACGGAAAGGTTCTGACAATTGATGAAAAAAATCCAACTGCACAGGCTATTGCAATGAAGGGAGAGACAATTATTGCGGTTGGTACAACAGAAGAAATTTCAGCCTATATTGATCAAAAAACCACTAAAGTGATAAATGCCGGCGGGAAACTTGTATTACCCGGATTCAATGATGCTCATGTTCATTTTGGACCACTTGACCCTGATTATATTGAATTGCGCTATACAACTGACCCGGCTATTATTACAGAAAAAGTCAAAGCACAGGTAATAAAGTCAAAACCCGGAGAACTTATAAATGGCGGACATTGGGAGCACGAGATGTTCACTAACAGACAATGGCCAACAAAAGAACTGATAGATAAAGAATCTCCAAACAATCCTGTAATGCTTAGCCGGGCTGACGGACATTCTGTTCTCGTGAATTCTTATGTGCTCAAAGCATCTGGTATCACAAAAAATACCCCTGATCCTTTTGGCGGGGAAATTCAAAAAGATCCGTTAACAGGTGAACCGACTGGTATATTAAAAGAAAATGCTGAAGGTTTAATAAAAACCGGAGAAGTAAAAACTAACAGAACCACAGAAGAGAACAACGCAAGATTATGGCAGGGCTATTTGCTTGCAATGAAGGAAGCCCGTGAACTTGGAGTTACAAGCGTTCAGGTTCCGGGAAGTGCAGATTTTGCTGCTTACGAAAAACTTCAAAAAGATGGATTACTGACCAGCAGGATTGATATTGGAAAATCATTGACAGGTGATACCATTATCTTAAAAAGTTACAGCGATATCGCAAAAAAATATCCAAAAGAAGGAAACTGGATCAGATTCGGATATCTTAAAGCATTCATTGACGGAACAATAGGATCGGGCACTGCGTTAATGTTTGAACCATTCTCCGATAATCCGGGAACATCAGGTCTGGCAATGATGCCATACAATGAATTTGAAAATATGGTGATTACCGCCGATAAATATGGATTTCAGATTGGTGTTCATTCAATTGGCGATAAAGGAAATAACTGGACACTCAACGCGTATGAAAAAGCACGGAAGGTAAATGGAAAACGCGACAGCCGTCACCGTGATGAACATACTCAGAATCTGATACCTACTGATATTCCGCGATTTGCTCAGCTCGGCGTAATCCCATCTATGCAGCCGACACACTGTATCTCCGATAAGAAATTCTGTGAAAAACGTATAGGTCCTGAAAGAGCCAAAGGTGCTTATGCATGGAAGAGTCTTGCAGATGCAGGCGCAATGCTCGCTTTCGGAACTGATTATCAGGTTGAACCGTTAAATCCGATGGAAGGTTTATATGCAGCTGTTACAAGGAAAGACAGGCTTGGAGAAGAGGGAGAAGGATGGCATCCGGAGCAGAAAATTACAATGATAAATGCAATAAAATACTATACCCTTGGTTCAGCATATGCACAATTCATGGAGGGAAGAAAAGGAATGATAAAACCCGGCTATCTGGCTGATATCGTCATTACCAATAAGGATCTGCTTTCGATTCCTGAGAATGAAATTATGAGAACAAAGGTGGATTATACTATTTCCGGTGGAAAGGTGGTTTATGAATCAGGTCAGTAGAGAGAGAAAACAATATTCTCAGCGCCTCATCCTGGGTTGACCCACAAAACTCCTTCTCAGCCTTAAAATCATCGCACACTTTTGGTTTAGTCCCAGTGTCATAAATATCACATCTATAATCATCCAGCAGATGAATGCACCTCACCCCCGCCTGTTTTCCTTCAGGCATACCCGGTATAGGTGAAGAAATTGATAAGGCAATACAACAGGCGGCACAATGTTCCCGACATTCCATGCACAAATATAAATAAAATTATTTCTTGTGCAGGGAACGGTCGCGACCGTTCCCTGCATCAGTACATTCGGTATTGTGCTGTTGGGATTTTTTGTATTTTTGCATAAAACTGATTAAATGCGAATTGACATAATCACTGTTCTTCCTGAACTTCTTGAAAGCCCTTTAAACCATTCAATAGTAAAAAGAGCAAAGGAAAAAGGGCTGGTTGAGATAAATATTATTAATCTCCGCGATTTTACTACAGATAAATATAAAAGCGTTGATGATTACGCATTTGGCGGAGGTGCCGGAATGGTGATGATGATTGAACCTGTTTATAAGGCAATTGAGAAGCTTAAAAGCGAAAGAAATTATGATGAAATAATCTATACATCTCCCGATGGAGAAGTCTTCGGCCAGAAAATGGCAAACCAGCTTTCAATGCTTAATAATATAATAATACTTGCAGGACATTATAAAGGCGTCGACCAGAGAATAAGGGATTATCTTGTAACACGGGAAATTTCGATCGGCGACTATGTGTTATCAGGTGGAGAATTACCTGCTGCTATTATAACCGATGCGATAGTCAGACTCATCCCAGGCGCTATATCCGATGAACAGTCTGCCCTCTCCGATTCTTTTCAGGATGACCTTCTGGCCCCTCCTGTATTTACCAGACCATCAGATTTCAGGGGATGGAAAGTGCCTGACATACTTTTATCTGGAAACACTGGCGAGATTGATAAATGGCGACAGGAACAATCGGAAGAAAGGACGATGAGGCTAAGACCTGGGTTGTTGGAAGAGGACATAGAGACTTAGAGACGGGGAGAATGGGAGATTATACATTTTGAAAATATAAAAAGCTTTCGTAAGATTGTACTCATAATTATCTGTTTATTAACTACTTAATAATCAACAACATGAACATTCAGGATTATATAAACCGGGAAGATAAATTTGGTGCACATAACTACCATCCGCTTCCTGTAGTTCTTGAAAGAGGTGAAGGTCCGTTTGTATGGGATGTGGAAGGGAAAAGATATTTTGATTTTCTTTCCGCTTATTCAGCTGTTAATCAGGGACATTGTCATCCAAAAATCATTAAAGCGCTGACTGACCAGGCAACAAAACTTACCTTAACTTCCAGGGCATTTTATAATTCTGTTCTTGGCGAGTATGAAGAATATGTGACAAAATATTTCGGATATGATAAGGTTCTTCCAATGAATTCAGGTGCAGAAGCTGATGAAACAGCAATGAAGCTCTGCAGGAAATGGGCATATAAGAAAAAAGGTGTCAGGGAGAATAATGCAAAGATCATAGCATGTGAGGGCAACTTCCATGGCAGAACCATAAGCATCATATCAATGTCTACCGATCCTGATGCCAGAAACGATTATGGTCCGTTTACTCCCGGATTCATTATGATTCCTTACAATGATTTAAATGCTCTCGAGAATGCACTTAAAGATCCTGACATAGCTGGTTTTCTTGTTGAACCTATTCAGGGCGAAGCCGGAGTGTTCGTTCCCGATGATGGTTATCTGAAAAAAGCATATGATTTGTGCAAATCAAAGAATGTACTGTTTATTGCAGATGAAGTCCAGACAGGTATTGCCCGAACCGGCAAATTGCTTGCCTGCGACCATGAAGGAGTTCGTCCGGATATTCTTATCCTTGGGAAAGCTCTTTCAGGAGGTGTATTGCCGGTATCCGCCGTTCTAGCTGATAATGAAATTATGCTTACCATAAAACCAGGTGAACACGGATCAACTTTCGGAGGCAATCCATTGGCTGCGAAGGTTGCTATTGCAGCGCTGGAAGTTGTTAAAAATGAAAAACTTGCCGAAAACGCTGACCGACTTGGGAAAATTTTCCGTGAGGAGTTAAGAAATATCAAATCAGATATGATAGAACTGGTTCGTGGAAAAGGGCTATTAAATGCTGTGGTAATCAGACCAAAAAATGGCAAGCAAGCCTGGGATGTTTGTCTGGCTATGAAAGAGAATGGGGTTATCGCGAAACCTACACATGATCATATAATCCGCTTTGCTCCTCCCCTTATTATTACTGAAAAACAATTAAAGGAAGCTATCGGATTAATTAAAGAAACATTTAAACTATTTGAATAGTATATTGCGTTAACATCAATAACCTTACTATTTTCATTTATTGTAGATACGAATCAAATTCTCATTATGAACAATCAAAATGCATTATCATACATTCTAAAGTTAATACCTGTTATTTCAATCGCAATTTTATCATCACCGCAGTTAAATTCTCAGGTCTCAGTTAAAAATCTTCAAAATGAAATTAAATATCTGTCATCAGACGAACTTAAAGGCAGACTGACAGGAAGCGAAGGAGATAGCCTGGCTGCAGAATTTATTAAAAAGAAGCTTATCTCCTATGGTCTTAAGCCTCTCTCGGGAGATGGACTACAGAGATTTAAAGTTACAAAAAGGGTTCTGGCTGGAAAATCGAATTCGCTTTCGATAAACGGAGTCAGCTACACCTGTGAGAAAGATTTTGTGCCTGTTTCTTTCAGTTCAAATGCAGCTTTAGAGTCAGATGTTATTTTTGCGGGATATGGATTCAATATTAATGAAGACAGCCTCAAATGGAATGATTATAGTGGTATTGATGTAAAAGGTAAATGGGTAATGCTTCTCCGTGGGGATCCTGAACCTGAAAATAATAAAAGCCGGTTTATACAATTTAGCGCAGACAGGGATAAAGCATTACTGGTGAAGGACCTGGGAGCAGCAGGAGTTCTGTTTGTTTCAGGACCGGTGTTCGATCCGCAGGATACATTTGAAACTATGAATTCAGAAGGCTATTCTGTTGACATACCTGTTTTCAGAATTAAAAAAGAGCTTGCTGATAACATGTTATCTAAATCAGGAACCAACATTGCATCTCTTGAGAAGAAACTTAATGAAACTAAAAAACCATTTTCCTTTATTTCAAATATTAAGGTGGATGGAAAAGCTGAAATTGTAAGGGAACTGGTTAATACAAGAAATGTAGTTATGTTACTTCCTGGTCAGGACCCAAAACTGAAAGATGAATATATAATTATTGGCGGACATTTTGATCATCTTGGAATGGGTGGACCAGGTTCAGGAAGCAGGGCATTAGACACAATCGGGATTCATCATGGCGCTGACGATAACGCATCGGGAGTAGCTATGATGCTCGAACTTGCTAAAAAATTCGCCGAAACAAAAGGAAGCCATAAAAGAAGCATTGTTTGTCTGGCCTTTAGTGGAGAAGAAGAAGGGTTGCTAGGTTCAAAACATTTTGTTGATGATCCCGGCATTAATCTTTCCAGAGTGAACGTGATGATAAATATTGATATGGTTGGCAGATTAAACGAAACTCATAATCTGCAGATCGGAGGAGTTGGTACAGCAACAGGATTAAAAGAAATTGTATATGCAAAAACCGATACTTCTTTTATCAAATTAACCCTTTCACCTGAGGGATACGGACCGTCAGATCACTCCTCGTTCTATGGAAAGAATATTCCTGTATTGTTCTATTTTACAGGAGCTCATATGGATTATCACACCCCAAAAGATACATGGGATAAAGTTAATTTTAAAGGAATGACTGAGATCTATGGGCTTATTTATAACGTTGCACAAGATCTTGCCTCTGAGGATTCAAGATTAGTGTATAAAGAAGCCGGACCAAAAGCACAGGCAGTAAGCTACGGAAGAGGTAAAGGTGCAACCCTTGGCATCATGCCAGATTTTGCCGGGGTTATAAAGAATGGGTTAAGAGCAGATTTTGTAACCCCTGGAAAACCAGGCGCACTTGGAGGAATGAAAAAGGGAGATATTATCACTTCCATCAATGGCAAAACCGTAAACAATATCCAGGATTATATGTTCAGAATGGGGCAGTTAAAGCGGGGCGAGACAATCAGCGTGGAAGTAATGAGGAATGATAAGGTTGTGGTTCTGCTTATTCAGCTTTAGGCACAGGGCGCGGGGCACGGGGCACGGGGCTAAGTTAAGGAAGACTTATAAACGAAGGGACAAAAATATTATTTAATAAAATTCAAAAAATGAAAAAATTCAGCTTGTGGGTTTTGGCATTTGTGATTACACTTTCAGCCGCAGTTTATCAGAAGTATACCGGCCCGACATATCCTAAAAGATTGGATATTACTGTAAACGACAAACAATACAAACTGAAACTGGTAAGAAGTCTGGCACTTGATGAAAATTCAGAAGTAAAACTTAAAATTTCCGATCCTTCAATTAAGGCAAAAATCTACTTCAAACGTTTCAGATCGAATGATGAATACCAGGTTGCTGACTTTGTTTATACAGCTGAACCTAAAAAGGAGGGATATTCTGCTGTAGTACCACAACAGCCTGCTGCAGGCAAACTTCAATACTATGTTGAAATATCCGATTCCAAGGATACTAAGACATATCTGAAAGAAAATCCGGTTGTCATCAGATTCAAAGGAGGAGTGCCGGCTTATATTCTTATTCCTCATATACTCTGCATGTTTATTGCCATGCTCTTCTCGACCCTGGCAGGACTTATGGCTGCAGTAAAATTCCCATTGTACAAAAAATATGCCTTATGGACACTCATACTGTTTGTTGCCGGAGGCTTCATCCTTGGTCCAATTGTGCAAAACTATGCTTTCGGAGAATTATGGACAGGGATACCATTTGGATGGGATCTTACTGATAATAAAACGCTTATAGCATTAGTATTCTGGGTTCTGGCTGTTACTATGAACCTTAAAAAAGCACGACCATTCTATACCATACTGGCTGCAGTAATTCTGCTCCTGGTATTCTCTATACCTCACAGTTTATTCGGTTCAGAGTTAAATATTACCACCGGACAGGTTACCCAGGGAATTATTCTGAACTTTTTCTGAAATTTTGCCAAAAATTTCTTACTTTCCGTGCAGCATTTAAATTTGTACCACGTCTATTGATTAAAAGTTAATAGAAAGTGGGTGCAGCAACACATATAAATACAAGTCTTTACATAAAGATGGCAAATGTAGAAGCGGCATTCAAAAACCTGCACCAGGATCTATTAGATGGGTGTAAAGTTGGCGACCAGAAAGCACAGTTCCAGATTTATAAGCTGTATTACAAAGCAATGTACAATACAAGTCTGAGAATTGTGAACGACACAATGGAAGCTGAAGACATTATGCAGGAATCTTTCCTGTCGGCCTTTGAAAAAATAGATACCTATTCAGGAACAGTAAGTTTCGGTGCCTGGCTCAAAAAAATAGTGGTAAACCGTTCACTTGATGCCCTGAATAAAAGGAAAGCGATCTTTGAAGATATTGAAGCCCACACCGGAATAAGAGACGATACTGGTGATGATACAGAAAGATATCAGGAACTGGACGCAAGAGTTGAGGAGGTAAAAGAGGCAATTGAAAGACTGCCTGACGGATACAGGGTAATACTTTCTCTTTACCTTCTGGAAGGTTATGATCACGATGAGATTGCAGAAATACTTTCTATTAACAGCAGTACATCACGATCTCAACTTTCAAGGGCAAAACAAAAACTCATCGGGGAATTAAAAGGAATGTGAAAAAATCAAGGTTATGAAAGACATAGAGGAGATAATCAGGAACAATAAAGACTTTTTCGAAGAGGCAGAGCCTTCGAATGGTCACTTTGAAAGATTTAACAGAAAACTTGAAATAAGGTTTCAGGTAAGTGCACCTAAAAGAAGCATCGTACCATACCTGTTAAGAGCAGCTGTTGTTACCCTGCTTGTAACTCTTTCATCATTATGGACATGGGATCATTTCATTCGTCCTGAAAACACAAGAATGACCCTCGGCCAGGTCTCACCTCAATATAAAGAGGTGGAGAACTACTATGTTCACCAGGTTAACCTGATGGAAGGCGAAATAGTAAATGTTGATCTTAACAATAATCCTGAACAGAAAGCAGAACTTATGAATGAGATGAAGAGCATGGATTCTGTATATGTTTCTCTTCAGAAAGAGCTAAAGGCAAATCCAAATGACGAAAGAATAATTAATGCTATGATTGAGCATTACCAGACAAAAGTTGAGATCATGGGTTATATCGTGAATCAGCTTAAAACGATCAGGAATGATAACAAAAACAAAAAGGAAAATGAAAAAGTCAATTTATAGAACAGGAATGCTTCTCTTCCTGACACTGATATGTGTAAGTATTACATTATCAGCACAGGAGGTTACAAAGGAATTCCACAAGGAATACACTGCAGGAGCAAATACTACGCTTGAAATCAATAATAAGTACGGTGATATTGTGATACAAAGCTGGGATAAGGACCAGATTGTTATCGATGTCAAAGTGACAGTTGAGATGCCAAATAAAGAAAAGGCTGAAAAACTACTGGGTTATATAGATGTACAGTTCAATGAAGGTGATAACAGGATTTCTGCAAAGACTATTATCGATGACAAATTCAACTTTACCGGCTGGGGATTTAATTCAAAGAAATTCAGTATCGATTACAACATTAAAATGCCTGCCGCAGCTGCTTTGGAACTTGTCAACAGGTATGGTAATACCGATATTGACAATCTCAGCGGATTGGTTGATCTCGATATCAAATATGGGGACCTTACTGCCGGAAAACTGACAAGAGGAAATGTAAAACCTCTCAACAGTCTTAACCTGGCATACGGAAAGGGATCAATTGAGGAAGCAGGCTGGTTCGACATTAATCTGAGGTATGTTGGGAATATGGATATTACCAACAGTAAAGCTCTCCTTGTCGACAGCAGATATTCAAAACTCTCACTTGGCGAAACCAGCTCAATGGTAGGTGATTGCAAATACGACAATATCAGAATCGACAAAATAAATAACCTGGTTCTCGAAAACGGATATACTACGGTAAACATAGGTACCCTGAGCAAAAAGCTGAAGTATAACGGAAGTTACGGTTCATTTACTATTGATGATATCCCTGAAGGATTTGAATCAGTCGATGTGGAAACACACTATATGGGGGTAAAACTCGGAATTGCAGGGTCTGCAGATTATAAACTCGACGTAAGGGTATCTTACGGTGGACTAAATTATGATGAAGATAATTTTAAGAATCAGAGACGGAATATCGAGAATAATTCCAAAGAAATTCAAGGGGTTGTCGGAAAAGAAGAATCTCCCTCAGCAACCGTCCGGGTTGTTGCCTCGTATGGATCGGTTAGATTGAATTAAAAAATATTCAAAAAATTACAACAACATAATCGAAAATGAAAATGTAGAGACGCGCCATATCGTCTCTACATTTTTATTTTGTATTGATATTCGTTTTGTATACGTTATTTTTCGTCCTTGTAGATAAATACGCCGCCATTACCATCAGCCGTTGCAAATCCCCTGAACATACCTTCGGAATTAAACGGCATGGAAATATTACCTGATTTATCTACGCAGATTACTCCTCCGCTCCCACCTGCTTTTACCAATTTCCCGTTAACTACAAGTTCAGAAGCATCCTTAAGTGAAAGGCCCTTGTATTCCATCAGAGCGGAAATATCATGAGCTACGGTCCATCTTATAAAATACTCCCCATGTCCTGTTCCTGAAATTGCACATGTCGCATTGTTTGCATAAGTACCGGCTCCAATAATCGGAGCGTCACCTATCCTGTTATATTTTTTATTTGGCATACCTCCGGTTGAGGTTCCTGCTGCCAGATTTCCATTTTTATCAAGTGCACAGCAGCCAACTGTTCCCATTTTTTCCTTTTTCAATATTTCCTGAAGCTCATTGAATCGTCTTTTAGTATAGAAATACGATGGAGTTACTATTTCCAGTCCCTGCTCCTTTGCAAACTGCGAAGCTCCTGAACCTGAAAGCATAACATGCACTGATTTCGTCATTACACATCTTGCAGCTGTAATAGGGTTTTTAATATCAGTAACTCCTGCGACAGCTCCGGCAGCCAGATTAGATCCATCCATAATCGCAGCATCAAGCTCATTCTTTCCATCATGAGTAAAAACCGCACCTTTCCCGGCATTGAACAGGGGATTGTCCTCCATCATATTTATAGTCTTTTCAACTGCATCCAGGGCTGATCCCCCTTCGCTGAGAATTTTTTTTCCGACATTCATTGCCTCTGTAAGGGACTCTCTGTACTGCTTATCCAATTCTGGAGTCATTTTTTCTCTGGTTATCACCCCTGCACCACCATGAATAACAATTGCCCATTCCTGTTTTGCTTTAGAGGGATTAACTACCTTATTATCATTTCTTTGATTAGCATTATTGCATGACAGAAAAAGTGGACAAAAAGCAACTAAAACTGTGATATAAATCAATTTCTTATTCATTTTGATAAAGAGTTAGATTACCAATTAGTACTATACAATATTAATATTTTTTTGGAATAGATTTAACTTCAATCAGACCTTAAGCATTTGGTCAG
>JANXXP010000247.1 GCA_025350595.1 Bacteroidota bacterium | reverse complement strand
TAGGTCAGTCAGATCTTTCACTTATCCCCATAGGGTTCATCGATGATATTCAAATTTACTTTGGAGGCGCTTCAATGTCATTGAATAGTGGAGGAATAGGAGGAACGATCAACCTTGAGACGAAACCGGTATGGAATAAGGAAACCCTGATTTCACTGAATAGCGTAATTGGAAATTTTGGCAGATATTCAGAGTTCATAAAAGTAAAAACCGGAAACTTCAGGATACAGACAGTTACAAAAGGTTTTTATCAATATGCTGAGAATAATTTCAGGTACCTGAATAATGAAATCGGGATAGAACCCGTTTGGCAAACCAGAACTAATAATCAGGTTCGTCAACGGGGTTTCAGCCAGGAATTATATTTACGGAGAGGAAAAAATATTACATCTGCCAGGTTATGGTACCAGTCTGCCGACAGAAATCTTCCCGCTTCCATGCTGACTTCGCCAAATTCGGGTGAAAGGCAGTTTGACGAATCACTGCGGACGATGCTAAATTATAATACCATTAGAGGGAATAGTAATTTTTCTTTTACCGGAGCATGGATCTTGAACAGACTGAATTATTTTAATCGTCTTGCATCGATTGACTCAAGAAATCTTTCGGAGAGCCTTACATTAAAAGCCGGGTTTGAAAATCCTCTTGGAGAATTTACAAAACTTAAAATTGTTTTAGATGAACTATCAGTCATTATAAAAACAAATAATTATAATCATAAGATAACCCGAAGTACAACTACTCTGACTGCATCACTTGTAAGAGAAAAAGAGAGGTTTGGAACAACTATACTTGTTCGTGAGATATCAGACAGGCAAACTTTTCTGATTCCGGATTTTTCTATAGGACTTCAATTCAGAGTAATTGATGAGAAGGAGTATTTTCTAAAAGCGAATTTCTCGAGGAATTCAAAAATACCAACAATGAATGATTTGTTTTGGGTGCCGGGAGGTAATCCTGACCTAAAAAATGAATACTCTTTGTCGTATGAGATCTCGTATGAGATGAATCAGAAAATTTCAAAATCCTTACATTTAAAATATGATCTGTCTGTTTTCCATTATTCGATAAAAGATATGATACTGTGGCATCCGGGGGAATTTTCATACTGGACTGCTGATAATATTCAAAGTGCGAGCTCATCAGGACTAGAATCATCAATATCAGTGGATTTTGCACGTAATCATTTTAATTCAAGTCTGAAAGCAGGTTACTCATTCACCAGAGCAATGGGAGGTGGATCGAAAATTGAAAATGATGTTTCAGTTGGTAAGCAGCTTATGTATATACCTGAAAATCAATTCAACACTTCACTTAGATTTGGTTATAAGAATTTATATTCATCATGGGCAGCTAACTTTATCGGTAAAAGATATATAACTGTAGATAATTCAAAATACCTGTCAGGTTACTTAATTAATAGCATAAAAACAGGAATTAAATTACAATTGAAACGTTCTTCAATCGATTTAAATTTTAATATAGATAATCTTTTTAATATAAATTATCAGTCAATTGCATATTATCCGCTACCCGGGAGATCATACAATATAAAGGTTTTAGTTCAATTTGTTAAATAGATATACAATGAAAAATTTAGTAAAAATAACTGTTCTGTTATTGATTGTTTTTTCCTGTGCAAAAACACCTGACTTCTCAAATTTGCATTATTCCTTTGGAGGTGGTGTTTTAATACTTAATGAAGGAAACTTCAGAGGTGGAAATGGTTCTCTTTCTTTTTATTCCTATGATTCGTCAAAAATCTTTAATGATCTTTTCTATAATGTCAATGGAAGATCTTTGGGTGATGTTCCGAATTCAATAGTCATAAAAGAAGATAAAGCATATATTGTAATAAATAATTCAGGAAAAATCGAAGTTATTGATAAAGCATCATTAGAATCGAGAGCAACAATAAGTGGACTAATATCGCCTCGGAATATAGGAATTATTAGTGATCATAAAGCTTATGTATCAAGTCTTTATTCAGACTCTGTTGCAATTCTTAATCTCACTGACTTTTCCATTTCCGGTTATATAAACCTTCGGAGAACATCCGAAGCGATTGCTGTTGCTGGCGGAAAAGTATTTATTTCAAACTGGGCAGGTGGTAAAGAAATTATGGTTATAAGTACCATTAACGATAAGGTAGTTGATTCAATAAAAGTAGGAATAGAACCTGAAAGTATGGTTCTTGACAGGTTTGGCAAGCTTTGGGTACTATGCAATGGTGGCTGGGCAAGACAGAATTACGCTGAACTGATTGAAATTAATCCCTCTACAAATTCTATTGAAAAAACATTAGTATTTCCAACAAAAGACGCTTCACCTTCCTGTCTTAGTATTGATGGTATTGGCCAGACACTCTATTTTCTTGATAACGGAGTCAGGGAGATGGATATTGGCTCAGACGTACTTCCATTAACTCATCTTATTGAACAGAAACCGGGCGAATATTTTTACAAAATTGGAATTAACCCTATTAACAGCGATGTTTTTGTTACGGATGCCGTTGATTTTGCCCAACAAGGCTATTTATCAATATATACCCCTAAAGGGACATTTATTTCAAAAATGAAAGCCGGTATAATCCCGGGATCAATGTGCTTTAAATTAAGGATAAATTCTTAATCTAACTAAACGATCCTATAGTTATAATGATTCAGTAATAGATGAATACATTTAAATCCATATTGATCATTCTATGCTTAACTTTTGCAAGTTGCGGGAGAGCAGAAAAAAAAGGACTGGTTAAATTCATTGTAGCTGGAAATAGTATTGAAAGAGCAGAAAGATTCACTCTGTTACAAAAGAATGGGTGGACTGAGGTTAAAATAATTGATCCGTGGCAGGGTGCTACCGGTGTAACCCAGATTTACTATCTGGTAAAAAGGGGTTCAGCTTTACCGGTAGGAGTGGATTCTTCAGAAGTAATTTTTACCCCACTTCAAAAGATTATCTGTATGTCGACAACGCATATTGCAATGATTTCAGCACTGGGTGAAG
>JANXXP010000242.1 GCA_025350595.1 Bacteroidota bacterium | reverse complement strand
GAAGATATTTTTGGCCTTTATCAGGGAATGTATAGCGTAACAGTTACTTATAATGGTAGTTGTGTTGCGAAAGATTCAGCAAGAATAAATCTTCCTCCGGTGTTGAGGGATTCTGTAGCGAAGTCAGATTACAATGGATACGGTGTAAGCTGCAATAGTATGGCAAATGGTTATATTAACATTACACCGTTGAGCGGGTTGGCTCCGTATGATTATACCTGGACCAGTTCTAATGGATTCACCGCAAAAACCCAGGATATTTCTAACCTGAAAGCAGGGCAATATAAACTAACAATCGTTGATAATAATTTCTGTTCTGCAACGGAAATAATCAATATTTCGGAACCGGGTAAGCTTGGCATGATTTTAAGTTTGTCACATAGCACTGCAGGATCGTATAATGTTAATTGTGCAGGCGATAGCACCGGGGTAATTGGTATTGAACCTGTTAATCAGGTTAAAACAGTTAATTATCTCTGGTCGGATGGGATCTTTGGAAGATCACGTACAAATCTTCCGGCAGGCAAATATAGTATTGTCATTACCGATGCAAATAGCTGTTATGCAGCTTCAACGATTGAACTGACAGAACCTGATTCTTTAAAACTGAAGTTCGACATTTCCCAGCCATTCTGTCCTGACAAACCTAATGGAGAAATAAGATTGAAGTTAACCGGCGGAGTCATTGGAACTGACTATTTCTATAAATGGTCTGATAATTCAACTGGTAATACTCTTTCAAATATTCCAAAGGGATTTTATAAAGTTTCCGTCAAAGACATGAACGGCTGTTCAATAAAAGATTCAGTTATTGTTGATCCGTTAAATGAAACCTGTTTAGTTATTCCAAATGCAATATCACCTAACGGAGACCTGATAAATGATGTATGGAATATTGATGAGATTGAATTATATCCTTTGATGGAAGTGAAGATATTCAACAGATGGGGTGAATCTATATGGAAATCTGAAAAGGGATATCCGAAACCATGGGATGGAAAGAGCAATGGAGCAAATCTTCCTATTGATTCTTACCATTATATTATTGATTTGCATAATGGGACCAAGCCTCTTGTTGGCAATGTGACTATTGTACGATAATATTTAATATTTTTAGAGCTTGTGAGAAAAACGGCTTTCATATTATTTATATTTCTGATCGGGAATTACGCTATCGGACAGCAGTTGCCATTATATAGCCAGTACCTCTATAATAAATTTCTGATAAATCCGGCTGTAGCAGGAAGCGACGGATATACAAGCGTCAGCCTGACAGCCAGGGAACAGTGGGTAGGTTATTACGGCGCTCCACGAACCTTTTCATTCAGCTATCAGACGCGAATGATGAAAAAGAGCTATATACTCAGGGAAACAAAAGTAAAAAAGGATATTTTCAGACCTAAATCCGATGGGAAAGTAGGTTTGGGAGGGTATGTATTCAGCGATGTTAACGGGTTAGTTCAAAGGACTGGATTTCAACTCTCATACGCATATCATATGTGGTTACTGAACAGCACTCAACTTTCCTTTGGCCTTTCTGCTACTGGTTATTATTATAAAATCAATGAGAAATTGATAAACTTCGAGGACCCGAATGAACCATGGCTCAACAATAATCTGCGGCGGGGGATATTTGTCCCTGATTTTGCTTTTGGGGCTTACCTGCTTAATGCGAAGTACAGCCTTGGGTTTTCTGCCGATCAGTTATTGCAGAGCGCTGCTAAAATCGGGAATATAGCTTACAGAAATTTCAAAATGAGCAGGCAGTATTACCTTTTCGGATCATACGATTTCAGTAGTGGGAGGGATGCAATTTTTCAGCCTTCCTTTTTGTTGCTGATGTCGCAGCAATTTAAACCTCAGGCTGATATAGGGGTTACATACATTTATAATAATGATTTTTGGGCCGGTCTGGCCTATCGTACCAGCGGAGCAGTTATAACAAACATTGGAGTAAAATACCAGAATATTTTTATTGGTTACGCAATTGATTTCTCAATGCAGGAAATTCAAAGAATCACTTACGGGACCCATGAAATTACAATTGCTCTTAAGTTTGGTGACAATTCAAGAAGATATCGCTGGCTTGACAGGTATTAATAATTTTCTTGCCACAAAGGCACAAATACAATGAGTAGCACCAAGGATGATTTATTAGTGAAAAGCTCTTTGTGACCTTTGTATCTTAGAGCTTTAGTGGCCTTATTTATTTTTATTTTTTCGAAGAATATAGATTACCGAGCTGCTCTTTTTAATATTGAAAAGAGAAAGAAAAGCAAACGGGAATGCCCTCACGATACCTTTCAGAAAGGGTAGTACGGAACACTTGTACTTTTCACTCATTACAGAAATATAAAATACATCGAGTGGAAGATTCCTGAGTTTTTCCAAAGTAAATCCGGCTTTTTCGGAGAAGAGCCTGAAGGTAGTTGGATTGTAATGCCATAAGTGTCTGGGGACATCATAGGCGGCCCAGAAAGTGCCATAATGTTTTGCATCATAAGAATTGCTGTTGGGCAAAGCTACCAGACAGACCCCGTTTGGCTTTAAAAGACGAAGGATCTCAGATGCATATTTAATCGGGTTGTGAAAATGTTCAAGAACGTGCCAGAGTGTTATACAGTCAAAACTATGATCTTCAAGGTTGGATATTTTCGCCGGATCAATTATTCCCAAGCCAAACTGTGATATTGAGAATTCACGGGCTTTCTCATTTATTTCTATTCCCTGCACATTCCATCCAGCTAATTTCATTGTATTGGCAAAATGACCGGTTCCGCTGCCAACATCAAGCAGGAAGCCTGTCTTTCTGCCTGTAAGACTATTAATAAGTTCTTTCTTTCTGATCAGCATAATGTTTCTGACCAGACGATAAATCTTATTGGCAATACCTTTGGAAGTATTGCTGTGCGAAATATAATCTTCCGATTCGTAATAACGTGCTATTTCAGTTTCCTCAGGACAATCCTGTGTAAATTCAAAACCACAGGATGAACATATATATACTTCAAATGATTCTTTACTTACAAAATAATCGGTGCATCTGAAATGCAGATCTATTTTTTCAGATGAGCACAGTGGGCACGCATTGTTATGCACCATGATTATACAGCCTTTGGTTTCATCTTAAATTTATACAGAAAAAATCCTGCTGTCAGAAGGATCAATAACAGAGAACTTCCCATTGAAATCTTGTTTCCGATTATATAAGAAGCGGGCTTGAAAGTAAATTTAATTTCATGATCTCCGGCAGGAACAATCATACCTCTTAGTACATAATTTGTACGGAAATATTTACTCTCTTTTCCGTCGATATAGCTCTTCCATCCTGCAGGATAATATATTTCAGAGAAAACAGCCAGTTTCTCTTCCTTCGCTGAGGATTTATAAATCAACTCATCGGGCTGGTATGATACGAGAGCAATCTTTTCATTTTCCAGAACAGGATAAGCAGATTTCACGATCTGATTTTGAAAAATTTTATCGACAATTGCCTCTTTTGACGGATCCGAAGTATTAATAAGAGAAATCTCTTTATTTGCATTATCAACAATCACAGGCTTCTCAACAAACCATGCATTTCAAAGTGCATATGGGTTTGCTAGTGGCGGAGCATCTGCGTTGTAAATTAAATATTTGGTGTTTAGCATATTAAGCGCAGAAGTGCCTTTAAATGCAGACTGAAATTCTTCCATAGTCTTTGCATTGCCACCAACTGCCTGAATTAGTTCCATATTACGGGTTAAAGCTGTGTCGATAAGCTCCTGGTATCTCTCCATTTTAGCGCCATGATAACCACCAATTGATTTATGAAAATAAGAAGTTGGTGAGTTGTCATTAAATGTAGAAGCTGTAAAGTTAAGGACCCTGAAATCTGATAGGTCCTTAAGAATCAGAGCATCGGCTGCTGATGGATTATAAGCTTTCTGAATAATTGAAGGTCTCTCAAAACGGTCAGCGTCGAGATATCTTTTGTCGACTGTCCACAAATCAATAACAATTAACAAAGTGAGTATCAATATTGCAGGCTTTTTTTTGAGTTTCTCAAATAGAAATCCAATGATCACTCCGGCAGAGAGTAAAATGAAAAGAAGCGACCTGAATGCATCAATCCTCAGTAGATTTTTTCTATCGGTAACCAAAGCCGTTTTAAGCCATGGAGGTAAATCTGCTTCATATTGACTGAGAAAAGAACCTGCTATTCCGGGTATAATCAAGGCTAATAGAAGAAAACCTCCTGTTACCCCGGCTGCAATTTTCAGTCCTTTTATAATTTCTTTTTTTGAAGTTGTCCCGTTGAAAATATCTCTTAAAGCAAGGAAGCCTAAAAGAGGAATACAAAACTCGGCAATTACAAGCGTCATGGTAACTGCCCTGAACTTGTTATATCCGGGGAAATAATTTATGAAAAGATCTGTTAAAGGCATGAAATTTTTCCCCCATGCCAGCATTATTGAAAGTATTGTTGCTACCAGGAGCCACCATTTTTCCGGACCTTTTACCAGCATCAACCCAAGAATGAAAAGGAATAAAACAATTGATCCTACATAGTGAGGGCCTTCTGTACTATTTTGAGTTCCCCAATATTTACGAAACTGATCAATGGCTTCAGGATGCTTATTTCCTGCAAGAACTTTATATGTTTCCGACTGACGATCGAATGGATGGCTGGAGCCTCCTTTAAAATTAGGAATAAGAAGGTTAAACGTCTCATCAACTCCATAACTCCAGGCAGTAATATATTCTTTATCAAGACCGGATGTACTGACTTTATTTTTAAACGTCAGATCAGATTTCCCTCTGATAGAAAATTTTCCATATTCATATGTAGTATAAAGGCTTGCAAAATTAATTCCGATAGCAATAATAAAAGGGATGATCAGGATAGCAGAAGTTTTAAGAAACTTAATTACAGATTTGTCTTTATAGGCATAGATAAATTCTACTATCGCGAATATAAGGAGGCTTATCAGTGCGTAATAGGTTACCTGGGGGTGATTTGACTGAATCTCAAGGGCTAGGAAAAAAGCGGTCATCAATGCTCCTTTAAGTGCATCCCGTTTATATGCGTAATATATTCCTCCAATCATAGGAGGCACATATGCCAATGCAATTGCCTGAGTGTTGTGACCAGCTGCAAGAATCTGGAAGAAGAACGATGAGAGGCCATATGCCAATGCTCCTGCAATAGCAAGCCACGGATCAAAGCCGAAAAGTAGCAGCAACAGGTAAAATCCTGTCATGAAAAGGAATAATACTGAAACAGGCATTGGAAATGTTCTGATTTTATTGTCAACATGTTTAATCAGATTCCCCGGATACAAAGTAGAAATAAGATATGCAGGCATTCCTCCGAATATTGAATTGGTCCATAATGGTTCTTTTCCGGTTTTTGCCCTGAAATCCTGTATTTCTTTGGAATTAATTTTGTATACGGTTGAATCATTTGCTTTTAGCACTTTCCCCTCAAGTACCGGGTAAAAATATACAAATGCGACAACAGTAAAAATTATTACCGCAATCAGATGTGGCAAAAGGGGTTTGAGTTTATTTTTAATATCCATTTCGATTTATTTAAAGTTCCTGTTCAGAAAGAAAGACAAAAATATGTAATTAACTCTAAATTATTAATACTTAATTTTTCAAAGTCTTTTTTTCTGTTCCTGGCGAACTTTGCGCTTCCCGCAATCTGGACTTAGCGAACTTTGCGGTTAATGGATTTCGTTTTTATAAATCATCACTTATACCTTTTAGTGATTTCAGATTGGCACTGAAGTTTTTTATTCTCGACCATTTCACATAAAATCCTCTGATGGCCTGTAATTCAACAGGTTCGTAGAAGTGGAAAAGATAAAGAATAAATGGGAAGCTTATAAGCTCAGTTGTTTTAATAATCATACGTGGAAGAAGATCCATCCCATTTATTAAGAGACTGGAAAAAGAGAGAACAACCCCGCAAAAAAACAAAGTGGTTATTTTCCTGATCTCATAGGGAATGTAAAATACCTTCTGGGAATAATAGTAGCAGGCAAACCAATATATAAATTGAGATAGAAGCGTAGCTATTGCAGAACCTGTTATACTCCAAATGGGTATTAGTAACATATTAAGAGCAAAACTTATTATTGTGGCACCAATGACAATTATGCCAATTATCTTTGTTTTTTTTGCAATATGTAAGCCGTAAACGGTAACTTCTTTCATATTCACAAAGAAGATTGACATAGATAAAATCGGTATAATAACCACCGCATTCCAGAACTCTTTATCCCCTGCTATTACCTTGGTTATTTCAAAAGCAAACAAAGAAACGCCTGCAATCGCAAACATCATGACATATGATGAATACAGCAGAACCTTTGAATAGAACCGTTTACTGTCGGGTGTGTCAATTCGTTTTATCATCATTGGTCCGAGTGCAAGTCTGATTGAATCGACAATTACCAGTTTTAAGACACTTGTTATCTTGAATGCAAATGTATATAGAGCAACAAACTTGAGGAGAGCAAGGGAATTCAGAGAGAATCTGTCAATGACATTAAGAGCTACAGCCGAAATATTAGCCAGGAGGAGGGGAAATCCATAAACATTCATTGATCTGAAAATACTCTTATCGAAGAATAATCTGGAATTTTTAATTGTGTACCCAAGCAGAAGCAGAACAATAAGCGAATTTCCAATAACCTGGGCCAGGAAAATTCCTTCAAGCCCCATTTTTTTGAATACAATAAAAAATAAAGTGAGAGATAAAACCAGGATAAGTTTAAAAAGATTTGTTATGGTATACAAAACAGATCTCGACTGAAGTCGCATAAGGGTGTTGACAATATTATTTATTGCCTGAATACCGGATGCCAGAATAACCAGAGTTAACACCCTGGAGAAGTCAGGTTTTGAAAAGATCAGTTCAGACAGAGTTCCGGAAAGAGGCACCAGTAGCAGGCAAAACAATATTGCCACGACTGTTTGAGTTGAAAGGGACATGAAAAAAATACCTTTCTGGTTCTTTTTGTGTTCTTTATCCCAGAACCATCTTGTGAGACTCTGCGGAAGTCCTGATGCCATTGAAGCCGCTAAAACAAGCGCGGAGATCTCAAGTATTCCAAGCACCCCGAAATCATCAATTGATAAATACTTTCTATCGGTATAAATCGGGATAAGAAGAAAGCCGACAATCTTTACAGCGATATTCCCGAGTCCGTAAACGACAGTATCTTTAATTGATATTTTGATAGACTTCAGCATAGAAGAATAACTCAAAAAGCATTATCAGGAGATATTCCCTGTTATGATGATGGTATTAAAATAGTAGAAAGGATATTTAACTTCCATTCCTGCAAGACGTTTGATTTTCCTGGAAATAAGTTCCCTGGTATTGAGGCTTTGAAGGTTTGCGTAACTTATTAACTCAGGAGTATATCCGGCTGAAACCAGAATTTTGGTAATTGTATAAGGAGTAAACCAAAACCTGTGGTCAGAGTTAATTACTTCCCTGTAATTCATCATATTAATGAACTGGCGCTTATTATAAATGTTTGGAACTGTAATAATAAATTTGCTTATGTTTTTCCCGTATTTCGTTTTTAATACTTTCAGGAAATTTACCGGGTTGTCGAGATGTTCAACAATCTCACCAAGTACAACATAGTCCCAGTTCTTTGATGCTATGTTTTCAAAGTCATCATTTAAAATATCTCCATGAAAGACATTTGTATATCCTAACTTATTCTTAATAAACTCAATACTCTCTTTGTCAATGTCGATTCCGATACAGCTCTTTGCATTATCGCTGATCAGCTTATGCAGCCATTTATTATTCTTTATTTTTTCATCTATTATCTGGATGTGATCTGAGCAGCCAATATGAATTACATCTTTATTCTTAATTATTTCAGTTATCGCAGATTCGCGTGAAATAATTCTATGTTTTGTTTTTTCGATATCAACATTAAGGCTATTCTGAAAGGAGTCTCCTTTAAGATATTTTAAAACAGCCGGTTCTATTTTCATAATTTACTTTTGGTTCAATCTTTAACGGATGCAAAGATACTATTTACCTTTGCTATAAAATCGGGATAGTTGACAGCTGCATTAAAATTTAAGTCCCAGTTTTTGAATGCTTTAATCCTGATTTTATTGATTTCTTCTTCATTCATATTTGCATACAGCTGAATCATTTTAGTAAGGTCTTCAGCCATGAGATCAACAGGAAGAAGGACACCTGTTCCTTCAATAACCACCTCTTTTACCCCACCAACATAGGTAGCAATTACCGGAATACCAAAGCTTTGAGCTTCCATAATACTCACCGGAATACCTTCAGAGGAACTGGTATTTATAAACAGACCGATATGGTTATTGGCATAAAACTTCAATAATTCAGAATTTTGAATCTGCCCCATGAACTGGAAATCAATATTCTTTAGTTTTCCAAGTTTCAGCATTGCAAGATCATAAAGCTCTACCTGAAGAGGCCCTTCTCCGAAATGATTCCATACTATTCTTCTGTCGGTTTTCAGATTCTCCAGAGCTGAGATTATAAGATCAACTCTTTTTACTTTAATCAAACTTGAACAGGAAACTATTCTGAAGGATCCTAAATTTGTTTTTTGTATTTCACTTTTGAAAGGGTTTAATACTCCAAGCCGTGAAATCTGTATTTTAGGGTTAATTACCCTGAGCCTGTTTTCAAAATATTCTTTTCCGTGTGCTGAGATAAAGAAAATTCCATCGAGGTTATTATAGGTGTACTTCAGCAATGGGAGATAGTTCGATTCCGTTTCCTCTTCATATAAATCAATACGGTGAGCACGTGCAATTTTTATTTTATCTGCTTTATCAAGCATACTAATCGCATGGGCTCCGTTATTCATCCAGTATGAATAGAAGGTAATTTTCCCTTCTATTTTCTCATTTTCTATAATGCTCTCAATGAAAATTTTAAGCTGCAATGCCTTAATTGTTTTTTTCAGGAGGAAGAGCTTTAGTTTGAATGAAACAGGTCGGTTTATCTCCTTTCTGAAACTGATTTCGTCCTTATATATTCCGGCAATTTTCGTAAAATATCGGAAAATAAGAAATGGGAAGGTCAAATAGCCCGTCAAAGTTGATGTTGGATTGTACCTGAAGACTTTTACATCATCGGGGATTGTCCGCAACTTTTTAGCTGTAACATTCCGTGTTATAATTATTACCCTGTCGAAGTTGGAATGCAGAAACGGAAATTCTGCTTCAATAAATGGCTCCCCTGGTTCAAAAGGGAAACGGGAGGTTATAAAAATCAAAGTACTCATTGTAACTCTTACAAAACTTATTGTTTGTTTAAATCTATTGGTTATATAATAAAAACTAAAGCTCTATAAATTATCTTTGACAATCAGACTTCAATAAGCTTGTCTGGGTTTTATTAAGGATGTAAAAATAATATAATAAAAACGGCCTCCAATGAAAAAAAGTGAAAAACTGAAATTGCTCCTCACGAAACCCTGGCAGATAATTAATTGTGGATTAAATACATATAAAGAAGAGTTCTACCGGAATGAAACCATACAAAGATTCAATATTGAACAATTACCAACGATCGACCTGTGCGATCTTTTCCCTGATTTTAGTGAAAGTATAGATAATTACACTTTTCTGGACGGGACTTCACTTGTTCCTGATATCATGTTATTGAAGTCCCTGGCAAAAAGCTTTAATAGCTGTGCATATCTGGAGATTGGAAGCTGGAGAGGGGAAAGTATTGCAAATGTTTATGAAGTGACAAAAGATTGCACCTCTATAACGTTATCGGAAGATGAAATGAGGAAGATGAAAATCAGTGAAGATTTTATTAAAGTTCATGGAATTTTCTCTAATAATTTAGAAAACCTTAAAACCATTAAGCACAATTCGCAAACATTTGATTTTTCTGAGCTTAATAAAAAATTTGACTTGATTTTTATTGATGGAGATCACTCCTATGAAGGTGTTCTTATTGATACAAAAAAATCTTTTGAAGTCAGAAAAGACCAGAATTCAATTATAGTATGGCATGATTATGGGAACTCTACGGAAAAAGTAAGAAATTCGGTCTTAGCTGCAATTCTGAATGGTGTTCCCAGTGAATTTCATAAAAATTTGTACCATGTTTCAAACACGCTTTGTGCTGTTTATATAGAAAACAGAAACTTCAAAACCAGCTTCACAAAATTTCCAACTGTACCAAACAAGAAATTTTCTGTTAAGCTGACAGCCACGAAAATATGATTTATTGATATAATTATTTTGCTGACCGGTCAACAGGTTTTTAATTAGTTATTGCCATATACATAGATACAAGATTTTCTTTTACCCGATCAATATTGTATTCCTTTAGTATAGCGTCATATCCGTTTTTCCCCATAGCTCTCATTAAGTCATCGTCACCGGCAAGTCTGATAATTGAATCATGCAATTCCTTCATGTTTTCGAAAACCAAACCACACTTGTGTTTTTCAATTAATTTTTGCTGCGGAATGCAGTCTGATGCAATAATGGGTTTAGCACCAAGCATATAATCATAAATTTTATTGGCAACTCCCGATTCGTGCTGAGGATTTTTATGAAACGGAGCTATGCAGATATCACTTATTTCGAGGTAAGCAGCAAGTTGATCTGACTCAATCCAGGGGATATAATGAACATGGTAAGCAATAGTGTCTTCATTTATCATAGCGGTAAACCGGATTTTATCTTTTTTATCGACCGGACCGATAAGAAGAAAATTAATCTTGACGTTCTCATTTACCAGGTCGGTTAAGACATTCAAAGCATCAAAAACACCTCTTCGTTCAGCAATTACTCCATAATAAAAAAGCACCGGGAAATCGTTTTTAAACAAATCTTTAACTGATACTTTTCCTTTAATTCCTCTTTGCGACAAATCGGGAACATTGGGAAGAGCAGTAAAAGAATTAATTGATAATTCAGGATGCCTGGAAATCAGCAGATCTCTGAAATCATTGCTTAGAACAATAATCCTGTCGGCAAATCCAAGATATTCCTTTTCTTTTTTCACCCAGTCCTGAGGTCTTGAAATCATTCTACGGAAGAAGCCTTTTGTCCAATTATACGTAGTGACAGCAAATGGGTAATTCTCATGAAGATCAAGTATCAGAGGAATGTCTTTGTTTGCTTTCTTAATTCCCTCATTTGCAGCTTTCGACATATAAAGATCGTGTACATGAAGGAAGTCAATTCCATATCGGCGTATGAATCTATTAATCCATGAACTCCAAAGCCATTCATAGGCGGGAACTGTGTTTAAAAAAAGGAAAAGAATATCTTTAAGTTTTTTGTGCAGATTGATCCTTTCTATTGTAATCCCTGAGATAGGATCGGAATAAATTTTACCAAAACCAAAGCATAAAACGAAGATCTCATATCCTGATTCCTTTAGGATTTGTAACTCCCTGAGAACCCGTTTATCGTTATTCAGTTCATTATCAACTACAACTCCGATCTTCATAATCTGCTTCTTTTTAAGTCCCTTCGAGGATAGAAACAACCTTCTTAGTC
>JANXXP010000200.1 GCA_025350595.1 Bacteroidota bacterium | reverse complement strand
AGACTCAGCAACCTTTTTTTCTACCCTGATAACCCCTAACCCAACCCCCGCTTCGGCTGTGGTTGGGTTAGGGGTTATTAATTCCTATTTAGCTATCGGGACTCTGCAGTTTAAAATTATTATCGTTTTATTTACTTATGTTAATCGCAACTACAGATCCTTTTAACCCTTTTGATTCAGCTTTTACGGTAAATGACCCGGTGGCTCCTTTTTCAGCTGCAACAATTATCAGACACATTCCATTGTAAGCTTTCTTCGATTTTGCCTGGAATGATTCATGACTCGTAGCATCACCATTATCTGAAGCAATAATTTTGCCCGGACCTTCGATACTGAAATTCAGCTGGTTGGAACTTCCAGGAACTAAAAGTTTATTTTTGTCTTCTATTCTCACTGTAATGAAGATAAGATCTCTGCCATCGGGACGTACAGCTTGTCTGTCAGCAGTCATTGAAAGGGCAGATGGTTTTTCGGTTGTTCTCATCACATCTTCAGCCCATTTGACTCCGTTTTTATAAGCAATCACTTTTAATTCTCCCGGCTGGTATACAACATCATCCCATCTAAGCCGGTATTCAAATTCGCCTTTTTTCTTTTTTCCGAGTGACTTGCCGTTCAGAAACAACTCCGCTTCATCTCCTGAAGTATAAACATGAACAGGAGTAAGCAATCCTTTTCTATCAGGCCAGTTCCAGTGAGGAAGAATATGCGCCATTGGTAATTCAGCTCTCCAGCGCGATTGATAAAGATAAAAACGATCTTTTTTAAATCCAGCCAGATCAAATATTCCAAAGTAGCTGCTACGAGACGGTACTTCTTTAACACCTTGCTTCTCCAGCATTTTCAAAGTTTCCTTATATCCCCATGAATTTGGTTTAAGCCCGGTCATATCTTCGGAATATGGAGTAGGTTCTCCGATATAGTCAAATCCTGTCCAGACAAATTCACCCATAACAGCGGGGAATTTATCTAATATTGTCCATTGCTGATCGGCTGTTGTAGCCCACGACGGATATGCCAGATCGTAAGATGAGATCTGGAATATTCCTTTCCCTGGGAGGTTATTATACAAATCACCCTGAGCAAGCGGATAAAAGTACTCACCTCTTGAACTGATTGTAGAAGCTGATTCGGTTGAGACCATTCCAATATTTGCATTGTCTTTCAGATCAAAAAACCTTTGGTAATCATTGAGATGGTAGTTGATACCGAATAAATCGAGTGTTTTTTGAAAGCCATTGGTACCTGAGTTGGCGTCATTGCAGCCAGATGTTACCGGACGGGTATTGTCCTCCGATTTAACAATTGCATTCAGAGATCTGGAAAGGTAAGCATTCCTCTGATCCGGAACCTCATTGCCAATACTCCATATAAATACTGAAGGGTGATTTCTGTCACGACGAACCATTGCTTTTATATCTTCTTCATGCCAACCATTGAATATGAGGTTGTAATCTTTTGGTTTTTTCCCTATTCTCCATGTGTCAAATGCTTCAACCATGATGAGGAAGCCCATTTTGTCGCACAAATCAACAAGTTCCGGAGCAGGAGGGTTATGGCTTGTCCTGATGGCGTTGCATCCCATCTCTTTCAATAATTCCAGTTGCCTTTCTGCTGCGCGGGTATTAAATGCAGCGCCCAATGCTCCAAGATCGTGGTGGTTACAAACTCCATTTATTTCAACTCTTTTTCCATTCAGCAAAAAACCGTCACGTGGTGTGAAATTCAAAGTTCTGAAACCGAAATTGGCTTCGTATTTATCAGTAAGTGTTGTCCCCTGTAAGACATTTACAACAACTCTGTAGAGTTCAGGTTTATAGACATCCCAGAGAACCGGATCTTTAACGGGAATATCAAGTCTGAAATCATGATTTTTCATCCCCTGAACTGTAGCCGTCACAATCGCTGACTCTGCAACAGGTGTTCCTGACGGTTCAAACTTTTCATTTAGTTTATAAACTGATGCTTTCACTGTAACAGGAACCGGTACATTAACATGGTTTTCAACTTCAGCGTTTACACTGAGAATACCTCTTTCTTTTTTAATTTCAGGAGTAGTGCAGAAGACTCCATTATATGCAATCTGAATTTGCGAAGTTTTTTCGAGCCAGACATTTCTGTAGAGTCCTGCCCCTGGATACCATCTTGAATCCCAGTTTTTTGTATCGAGGCGTACTGAAATGATATTTTCTTTTCCATCAATAATATATGGTGTAAGATCGAGCTGAAATGAGGTGTAACCATAAGGCCATTCACCGACAAATTTTCCATTCATCCATACTTTTGCGTTTGCCATTGCACCATCAAAATCAACATAGATTCGTTTATCTTTATCATTGGGACTGATAACAAAATGTTTCCTGTACCAGCCAATCCCTTTCCATGGAAGTAAACCTGTATTATTTTCAAGTGTGTCGCTGAACGGACCCTCAATGGCCCAGTCGTGAGGCAGATCTACAGATCGCCAGTAGTTATCATTTACAGATGGAAGCTGAAGATCGGCTGGTTCTTTATCGCTGGAAGCTGATTCGTCAGAAGCATTAAAAAATTTTACGAATTTCCATCCCTGGTTAAATGATTCACGTGATCGTGGTGACTCCTGTGACAGTAAAGTTCCACTTATGCACATAGTTATCACGATCATGATCAGAGTTGTAATTGATATTCTTTTCATATTTTTATTAGTTAGAATTATTTTTCTAAAGTAGTTAAAAATTAAAGCAAGGACTTTAAAGCAGGAGAATAAATTTATTGATTTTATTTCAATCCGGAGAATCCAATCTCAGGGGGAATGTTAGATTTTGGTCTTGAGAAAAACTGATCAATTTGAGTTTTATCATTGAAAAAGCCACAGTTTTTGAGAAAAAATACTCCGTTTTCGACACCTCCTGAATAATCAAGCCGCGATTCTTTTCTTGCTGTTGCATCCGCTGTAAACTTAGCATTTGTAAGTTCATACCATTTGTTATTTGAATCAAGAATCCACTGATTTGAATAATAACCTTTTCTGGTAATGGTTCCTGTTTCAGGCATAAAGTTTTCGAGAAAAGAATAAAGGTTTTTGAGGTAGTTGTTAGTTTTTGGTCTCCTAAAGCTGGCTATCAGTTCCCATCTGTTTAATTCAGGAGCAAAGAAATAAGCAGTATAATCTGTGGAATTATTTTCAGAAGGTTGTCCTTTTAATAAGAAGCGATAATTATTTCCTGTTTTCCAGAAATATTTTTTGTAGCTCTGTCCTCCTGAGCCTTCATTTCCGAATTCATGCGTTTTCACCTCCTTACCCTTTTTTAGCAGGATGATCTTATACTCATCAGGGATCTCTCCCGGATTATCAGTTTTATAAGGGCTCCATACAGAAAACAATATGCGCCGTTCAGTTTGGGAGTTGACCTGTATGCCAAAATATCCGTCTGTAAATCCATTAGCCATAAAATATGATCCTATAACGTCATTGCCTTCCGGAATTGTTATTTCATTGTAAAACCAGACTATGTTTGAGGCTTCTGTGGGAATTTCATATTTCAGATGCACCGATGGACCTCGTCGTCCAAAGTAAAAATCATCCTTAACATAATATACTCTACCTTCAGTAGCCGATCCTGATATTACAAGATTTGAAACTTCTGCAAATGAAGATCCTGTTTTGCTAATTCCCTGAAATTCCACCCATTGATATCCGGGCTTGTCAATTTTAAAGCTTCCGATTTTGATTGTGTCAAAAGTTGAATTGGATAGTATCATATTCTTTTTCTCCTCTCCGACAGTTACCTTTATTACTGAATTTCCATTTTCCACCTTTAATCGAATTGATAAGTTGAGTATTCCTGTTTGTTCAACACGAAAGTAGGTTCTTATTTTCGATGATCTGTCGGTCCATTTGGTTATACCCGTATTTGTAACAGCCTCATTGGCAAGTGATGTGTCATTTAATACCCAGCTGTTTCCTGCAGCTGGAATTGAAATTGCCGGCGCTCTGTAAGTCGTTGGCTGGCAGTATAAATGGGACTGTGACAGCATGGCTGGTAAGATCATGATTAGAAATGTTGCATATACTTTCATAAAGTGTTTTTTTTGCTGAAGGTAAAAGTAGAATAAAAAGTTGGAAGCCAGAAGACCGCAATCCGCAAACCGTAATCCGTAATCATCAATTACTACCGTTGTGTTGGATTTCTGCATAAATAGTGCCTCTAAGTGGCACAATCTGAATAACCGTGGGTTCTGTCTTCAGTCTTCTGGCTTTTCTCTTTTATCTTTTTACATTTGTCTTTTGTCTTTTAAATTATAATCTTTCAATATGAATAAATTCTATCTCTTCTACCTGACAATATTAGTCTGTCTTTTTCTTTTTTCACCGGTTAAAGGTCAATTCATTTCTCCAAATCCGAAAAGCTACACACATCAGGATACATTGCGGGGATCCATAACCCCTGAGAGAGCATGGTGGGATCTGAAATACTATCATCTTAACATTGCTGTAAATCCTGCAGACAGTTCAATTTACGGGATTAACACTGTAACTTACAAAGTTCTTACACCGGCGCGCATAATGCAGATTGATCTTCAGCCTCCTCTTAATCTGACAAAAGCAGTTCAGAACGGAAAATCACTAAAATTCAAACGTGAGGGAAATGTTTACTGGATAAATATTATCGATAAGCAGGAACCAGGAAGGATCTATTCTGTTGAACTGACTTATGGCGGTAAACCAAAAGTCTCCAAAAGACCCCCTTGGGAGGGGGGGATCACATGGTCAAAGGACTCTGATGGCCTACCGTTTGTTGCATCCTCATGCCAGGGTGATGGGGCAAGTTTATGGTGGCCCTGCAAAGACCACATGTACGATGAGCCTGATAGTATGCTGATTAGCGTTAATGTGCCTGAAAATCTTATGGATGTTTCCAACGGCAGGCTTAGAAGTGTAGTTAAGCAGAAGAACAAAACGACTACATATAACTGGTTTGTAGCAAATCCCATTAACAACTACGGCGTTAATATAAATATTGCTGATTATGCCCATTTTTCAGAAGTTTTCAATGGGGAAAAGGGAAAGCTTGATTGTGATTATTATGTATTGAAAGAAAACCTGGAAAAAGCTAAAGTACAGTTTAAACAGGCTCCATTAATGCTTGCCGCATTTGAACATTGGTTCGGACCATATCCATTCTATGAAGATGGATATAAACTTGTTGAAGCGCCTTACCTTGGAATGGAGCATCAGAGTTCTGTAACCTATGGTAATGGATTTAAGAATGGTTACAGGGGAACAGATTTGAGTCACACAGGATGGGGCCTCAAGTTCGATTTTATTATTGTCCACGAATCGGGACATGAGTGGTTTGCTAACAGTATCACCTATGAAGATGCAGCAGATATGTGGATTCATGAGAGTTTCATCAATTACTCTGAAAGCCTTTATGTTGAGTATTATTTTGGTAAGGATGCCGGATCTGAGTACGTTTTAGGTACACGGGCTAATATCAGAAACGATAAACCTATCATTGGCTTTTATAACGTTAATAATGAAGGATCGGGTGATATGTATTACAAAGGAGGTAACATGCTTTATACCATCAGGAAGATTATTAATGATGATGAAAAATTCAGGAGTTTGCTACGTGGACTTAACAAGGATTTTTATCATCAGGTTGTAAAAGGCTCTCAGATAGAAAATTATATGAGTGAAAAGACCGGGTTGAATCTCAAACCTGTCTTTGACCAGTACCTAAGGGATGTCAGGATACCTGTTTTTGAGTATTTTGTGAAAGGAAAAGACCTTTCTTTCAGGTGGAACAGCTGTGTTACGGGATTTAATATGCCCTTGACTATTTATGCCTCAGGAAAGGAGATCAGGTTAAACCCTTCAACATTCTTTAACACTATTAAGCTTGATGTCGAAAATGCTCAGATTAAGGTTGATCCTGGGTACTATGTGGGGTCACTAAACATGACCGGAAAATAAAAGACAAAAGATAAAAGTAATAAGATGAAAGTGAAGTCAATCCATCAATTAGTCTCTTTACTTTTGTCTTGTGACTTTTGTCTTTTGTCTTATTCTTCGAAATTTCAGTTACGCACCATCATTATTGGATACTATGGTTTTATAAGAATCGGTTTACCAAATCCAATCTTTTCAAGTGGTTTTAGCTGAGTTG
>JANXXP010000170.1 GCA_025350595.1 Bacteroidota bacterium | reverse complement strand
TCTTGCCCGACGGCGCGTGCTTTGAGCGGCACCAGAACCAGTCGGGCCAAGGATTGTTTGAGCGTCAGGATGAACCTGAACGCTTAAATCATCAGCGGCATCGATGAATTTTATTAGCAATTCGAAAGGCGGCTGGTATTTTCTGCCGGTTATTTGCTGAGAATATTTTTGCAGAACATCTGAAATAGTTTGTCCGGCAAATTGACCGTTTACCCATGCTGAGGTAATCCAGTCGGATGCTCCCACAACAAGAAAAATACGCTTCCCATCCCAGTCTGATGGTACTTCTATTGAACGGCTGTACCATGCTATATCTGCCTCGTTGGTTACCTCTGAAAGTTTTGATCCCCAGGGAAAAGGAACAAGTATTTTTTTGTCAAACAATGGTGATATAAACCATTTTTCTGTCTCCCCAATGTCTTTCTTGTCAAATTTGAAGTCCCAGTAACCGTTCAGGTTCACCCATTGTTCCCTCTGAAAATCGGGACGGGGATGTTCAGGAAGAGGTATGGAAGTTTGAGAATTCACTCCTTGAATAAACATCAATACAAGGATCAGAGAAGTAAAAAGTTTTTTCATGGTTTTATGTTAATTTGTTTAGTACATCAATAAAAACATTAATGTACAGATTGTTAATGTGTTATTTAAATATTATTAATATCAATATCGCTATTATTATTATAAAACCTTGATGTTAAATATGTTGAAAATGTAGTACCAATACATATTCCGACTACGAAAATCAAGGCTGACAACAAAGTTAAAATAATATCATAGAGTCTGCTGTTCATGTTAATCAGATCAAACTCATCAAGGTGTTCATGTCCTGTAAAACCCTTATCTGTGAGTCTGTGTTCAGGTATGCTTTCATAACTCCAATCATCAGGGTTTCGCCTGCGCCCCCATGAATCGTATGAATACCTCTCTGCGTTAGTGCCATCGGTGTTTACCAATGCAATTATTGAACCCAGATGATCGGTTTCGGTGTAATAAAGTGTATCGGCATTATCCTGTTTAATAATCACGGCTACTAATCCATATGGACTGTAAATATAATTCAAATGCCGTGTGGTTGTACCAACAATCTCTTTCTCGTAGTTAAGCGAGAAGTATTTTGTTTTTATCACACCGGTACTGTCACTGAGAGTAGTCTTTATTCTCTGGTTACCGGGACCGTAGACCAATATTATATCATTCCAACAGAAAAAGTCAGGACATTTTCGGACATTTCGAACAATCAGCTCATTATTAGCCTTTTGGGGAGGCTAAAAACTTGTTAAAATATGGTCCCTCTCTTTGGATTTTAACAGTTGATAATAATAAGTTTTTTTTATCTAACTTGCGGCATCATTTTACTTTTATGATAGCAAATCTTAAATATCGTTTTATGATGCAGCGTCTGGGCAAAAGGCTCTATTGCTGTCTGATGTTTTACAGCTGTCATAAATCTTATTAATTCATAAACCAAAGTATTGATTTTTTTCGTTTACCCCGATTACATGGGGAGCGAAGAAAATCAATTTACTCCCCTTGGGGCTGGGGTAAATAAATTGATTTTCAATCGAAATTTTATTTCCTTCACATGAAAGGACTCATTTTCAGCGTTAAACGATATTCAATCCACGATGGTCCCGGGATTCGTGTGACATTCTTCATGAAAGGATGTCCTCTCAGCTGTTTATGGTGCCACAACCCTGAAGGAATATCACCTCTTCAGGAAACTGTGAACCAGACTAATAAAGTGGGAGAAAAAGAATTTGTTTCCAAAGAGGAGGTTGGTATATTTTATACAGTTGAAAATATTATGGAAATACTTGATAAGGAAAAAGTCTTCATGAACCAGTCAAAAGGTGGGGTTACATTTTCAGGAGGTGAGCCATTGCTGCAGTTTGATTTTCTTCTCGAGGCTTTAAAAGCCTGTAAAGCAAATGGATATAATACTGCTGTTGATACTTCGGGATATTCCTTAACAGAAAACTATAAATCAATAATTCCTTATACTGACTTGTTCCTCTTTGATATAAAACATCTCGATGACGATAAACATTTGGAATTTACTGGTGTTTCAAATAAAATGATTCAGGAGAATTTCAGACTTCTTCTTGAATGCAGCAAGGAGATAATGGTTAGAATTCCTGTTATTCCTGGTTTTAATGATGATGAAGTTCAGATAGAAAAACTGAAACAACTATTACTGACGGCAAAAACAAAATCTCTGAAAAAAATAAACCTGCTGCCATATCATAAAATAGGAACATCAAAATATAAGAAATTTAATATTACGAACAGAATGGAGAATGTGAAACCTCCTTCAAAAGAAAGAATGTTGCAGCTTAAAGAAATATTTTGCGAAGTTGGAGTTAAAGTTAAAATCGGAGGATGACCTTTTGCCCCTAAATCCCCTAAAGGGGACTTTTAATTTTGGGTGTTTTATTAGCCCCTTTTAGGGGGTTGGGGGCTATAAATACGTGAAATTTAATTTATTATGAATAAAATATATCTGAAGTTATGAGAATATCAGAAAGAGTCAAAAAATTGCGTGAGCAGAGTCTAAGTGCAGTTGAAAAAATAAGTGCCGAAAGAGCATTGCTTATCACTCAGTTTTACAAGAGTGATGAGGCACGTGAATTGTCAGCTCCAGTGAAAAGGGCCAAAGCATTTGAATATCTTCTGAAAAATAAGAAGATTTGCATCAATGATGGCGAACTGATTGTGGGAGAGAGGGGTCCTGCTCCAAAAGAGACTCCTACTTATCCTGAAATAAGTCTTCATTCTATGCAGGATCTTGACATTCTAAATACACGGGAAAAGGTGTTCTTCAGGGTTGACGATGAGGTGAAAAATACTTATAAGAATGAGATTATACCTTTTTGGAAAGGGAAAAGCAACCGCGACAGGATAATGGGTCTCATGACCACTGAATGGCATAATTCATACAATGCCGGTTTATTCACTGAATTCCAGGAGCAGCGTGCACCCGGACATACTGTATTAGGTTATAAAATGTTCAATACAGGATTTCTTAAAATCAAAGAAGAAATTAGTGAATCGATTTCAATTCTTGATTTTTTTAATGACCCCCGGGCTTCTGAAAGACTGGAAGAGCTGAAAGCAATGGATCTTGCCTGTGATGCAATAATTATGTATGCCAACCGTCATATAGATAAGCTTGAAATGTTGGCAACTACGGAAAATAATTCTGTAAGGAAGAGTGAGTTGTTAAAGATGGCGGCTGTCTGCCGTAAAGTACCTGCAAATGCTCCTGAAACAGTGCATGAAATGCTGCAGCATTACTGGTTCATTCATCTGGGAGTCATCACTGAACTGAATCCATGGGACTCCTTCAACCCGGGAAGGCTCGATCAGCATCTTTATCGTGTCTATAAAAGTGAAAAGGAAGCAGGATCTCTTTCTGATGATTTATTGTTTGATCTTCTGGGTTGCTTCTGGGTTAAGTTTAACAACCACCCTTCACCACCAAAAATGGGGGTTACTGCAAGTGAAAGCAATACATACACCGATTTCTGCCTGATTAATCTTGGAGGAGTTAAAGCCGATGGGACAGATGCTGTCAATGAAATGTCGTATATTCTTCTTGATGTAATTAAGGAGATGAGGATACTCCAGCCAAGTTCAATGGTTCAGATCAGTAAAAAAAGTTCCGACCGATTTATCCACAAAGCTCTTGATATAATAAGGACCGGATTCGGACAGCCATCATGTTTTAATACCGATTCAATAATTCAGGAATTGCTTAGGCAGGGAAAAAGCATTGTAGATGCCAGAAATGGAGGAGCGTCCGGGTGCGTTGAAACAGGTGCTTTTGGCACTGAAGCGTACTGGCTTACCGGTTATTTTAACCTCCCAAAAGTTTTAGAACTGACATTGAATAACGGATTTGACAAAAGAACTGCAACACTTGTTGGTTTAGAGACAGGTTTTGCAAGTGATTATAAGAGTTTTGATGCTCTGATGGAGGCATTTAAGATGCAGGTTTCTTACTTTGTTGATATTAAGATAAGAGGAAATAATGTAATAGAGAAATCATTTGCAAACTGGCTTCCTGTACCTTTTCTTTCGGTTCTTGTGGAAGATTGCATTTTAAATGGAAAGGATTATAATTGTGGTGGTGCAAGGTACAATACTAGTTATATTCAGGGAGTCGGACTAGGTAGCATAACAGATATGCTGACTTCTATCCGATATAATATTTACGATAAACAGAATTTTGGCTGGGAAAAGTTAAACAATGCCCTTGATGAAAACTTTAAGGGGTATGAGCAGGTTCAATATGAACTTATTTATAACACTCCAAAGTTTGGAAATGATGACGATTATGCTGATCAGCAGGCGGTTTCAGTCTTTGAAATTTATTATGATGCCGTGAATGGCCGTCCAAATTCGCGTGGAGGATCACACAGGATAAATATGCTACCGACCACGTGTCATGTTTATTTCGGGAGTGTAATTGGCGCAACACCTGACGGACGAAATGCTTCCAAACCATTATCTGAAGGAATTTCCCCGAGTCAGGGAGTCGACAAAAACGGACCAACATCAGTCATTAAATCTGCCTCAAAAATCGATCATCTGCGCACAGGCGGTACCTTACTTAATCAGAAATTCTCACCACAGTTTTTCGAAGATGAAGATAGTTATGATTGTCTTACATCATTGATTAGAAGTTATTTTAGTCTTGATGGACATCATATCCAATTTAATGTCGTAAATGCAGAAACTCTAAAGGACGCACAAAAACATCCTGAATTATACCGTGATCTGATTGTAAGGGTAGCAGGGTATAGTGACTATTTTAATGACCTTGGTGAAGATCTTCAGAATGAGATTATCAACAGGACGGAGCATGAGGAAGTTTAAGATAAAAGACAAAAGTCACAAGACAAAAGATTGGAAATGGTTATACCTTTGTCTTTTTCCCACGCCGAAGCGTGGTCTTTGCTTCGACTTTTGTCTTTGGCTTAAATTCCCTTTCTGATACGATTACTTCGTTTTTTTATCCTTAATCTCGCTGAACATCGATGTTGCAGTTGCGACAATACCTGCTACATCAGTAAGATTTGAAGGGAGTATAATAGTATTATTTGTTTTTGCCATATTTGAAAATCCAACCAGGTACTGTTCTGCAACTCTAAGGTTAACAGCATTAAGTCCATTTTCCTCAGATATGGCCAATGCTATAGCTCTCAGCCCATTGGCAGTGGCTTTGGCAAGCTGTTCAATTTCTGATGCACGTCCGGCAGCCTCATTGATACGCTTCTGCATCTCACCTTCAGATTTTTTAATAAGTTCCTGCTTGTCACCTTCAGCATTATTAATCTTAGCTTGTTTGGTCCCTTCCGATTCGGCAATCACAGCTCTTTTCTCTCTTTCAGCCCTCATCTGTTTTTCCATTGCATCTTTGATACTCTGAGGAGGAGAAATATTTTTTACTTCATAGCGGGTTACTTTTACTCCCCATGGTTCACTTGCTTTGTCAACAGCTTCTACAATTGATACGTTAATAGTTTCGCGTTCTTCGAATGTTCTGTCGAGTTCAAGCTTCCCGATAACACTTCTCATGGTTGTTTGAGCAATCTGTATTGAAGCAAATCTATAATTATCAATGCCATATGATGCTTTCTGTGCATCAAGGACCTGAAGGTACAGAATACCGTCAACCTCTACCGCAATATTATCGCGGGTGATACATATTTGAGGCGCGACATCAATTGCCTGTTCTTTAAGGGTATGTCTGTATCTTACTTTATCAAAAAATGGGATAAGTAACTGGAAACCTGCGGTAAAAGTTGCTCTGTATTTACCAAGTCTTTCAACGATAATTGCTGTTCTCTGAGGAACAATTTTAATCATTGATGCAATCAGGATAAATCCCAGAAAGATTACCCCGACAAGAATAAAAGTAGTGCTGGATCCTTCCATTTTAATTATTTTTAGGTTTAACTATTAGGGTGAAATTAATTTTTTCAGTAATTATAACTGTTTGTCCCTCTTTAATATCAGAAGTAGATTCAGCTTTCCAGGTAGTTCCTTTGAAGTCGACTTTCCCGTACTTATCACGGCCAAAACCAGTTGTTGCCAGAGCCTCTTTTCCTGTAAACTCGTCTTCAACTGCATCTGATAAATGGAGCTTTTTGTTAAAGAATTTCTTTTGAATCATTCTTCGAAGTAGAACGAGTAACAGAACTGATGTCACAGCAAAAATGATAATCTGTAGATTGATTCCGGGATGCGCAATCAGGCATACCATGGCAGTAATCCATGCTCCAAGTCCAAAGAAAAATATGATAAATCCGGGCATTACCAATTCGAGAAGAAACATACCCAAACCAAGAACAAACCAGAAAATTTCTGGTCTGGAAGAAATAGTATCAATCATAACATGTAGTTTAAATTAACCTGGAAAATTATTTTGAACAGTAGTAAAGATACAAATAAATTAGTTGAAATTTCAAAAATTAAATTACTGGGTCTTTTTTATTTCTTTATTAATTTCTCTCATCCATATTGCAACCTTCTTGGAAAAAAAGTTAAGGTTTTCACATGTAAAATCACCTTCTCTTTTAATGAGGTAGCCCTTATACATTCCATTATTATCTGAAAAATGGTAGCAGATAAATTCTGATGTTCCTGCATCAGCTGCGACATTTTTTAAAGCAGTTATTTTACTGAGAGCTATATTGTCAATGTAGTGCGAATATTTTTTCAGTTCTTCTCGCGGAATTTTTTTATCTGATTGTCGGCAACTATCAATGTTCTCCTTCATCTCGACTTCACTTAGTCCGAAATCTTTATCAGAGAAGTTCCAGCTTTTTGGATTATTATAAGTCAGAACATTGCCTGCTGTGTCAATTAAAAATCCATTGTGCTGATATCCCCAGGCATAATTAATGTAGTCAAACTGGAAAAGAATAGCCTGCTTTTCACTGATTGCATAATTCTTTTTACATCCTGCAATTATCAAAACCAAAGTAATTATCAGAATTATATTTTTGAAATATGCTTTCATAATAAAAAAGGTAATCTGTGACTTTTAAATAGTATTATATGAATGCAATCAACATGATTCTTTCGCAAAATTATCATATTCTGATCAGATCGAATCTCTAATAAAAAATATTTTTTTTGATTCATTTTTTATTTGTAACTTATATCGTTAATAATTCTCTGAGGTTGCTCTAAGATCAGTCATCTCTCATCCGTCAGTAATACGGGATAAGTGATACATTTACAGGTAATAACACGCTTTGTAATTTCGCCGCTTAAATTAAACATCAGAAAGGAATCTTACCAATGGACAAGTTTTTTGATTATTTCGATAGTCGGCACAGAGAGTCAATACTTAAAAAACCATCTGCCGATGATGGCCCTGTAATAACTATTTCAAGGTTGACAGGTTGTGACGCCCGCCAGTTAGCAGCAATTTTGGTAGATGAGCTGAACCTCAAATATGGTACCACAAAATGGAAGTGGGTCGATAAGGACATTATATATGCAATTGCAAAGGAATTAAATACAGATAAGGAGCGCGTTGAAAATTTCTATAAAGGTATTGAGTTGTCAAATATTTCTGAGATGATAATGGCATTCTCTGGCGGTTTCGTTAGCGATCTCAGAGTGAAGAAAGCGATCAGGGATGTTGTCCTTTCGATGTGTAAGGAAGGCCATATTATCCTTGTTGGGAGGGGAGGGGTATCAATTGCCAAGGACATTAAAGATTCACTACATGTACGATTGATTGCTCCATTTTATTGGAGGGTAGAGAATGTGATGAAAAAGAAACAGATGGATATTGGAAAGGCAGAAGAGTATGTTGTAGATACTGATGAAAAAAGGTTTACTCTCATCCAGACATTCCTTGACAAGAAGCCGTTAAATATTGATTACCTGTTCGATGCGACTATAAACCGCAGTTCTTTCACTATTAATGAAATCGCAGATCTTGTTACATCGATGTACGAGAAAAAGATATCCCGACAGGTTTCTGAGAGAAAACAGAATAAAATTATTCTTTAAAGTAAGATAAAAGACAAAAGTCGAAGGAAAGCGAAGACCACGCTTCGGCGTGGTAACAAGACAAAGGTTTAAACCGTTATTATACTTTTATCCCCGCTTAAGCGGGATTTCGAAACTTCGTTTCCCAACTTTTTACTTTTTACTTTTTACTTTTTACTTTTGTCTTTTGTCTTTTGTCTTTTGTCTTGATTTATATTTCGTTACAGTTCCCTACCTTCCTGATATGGTCACTCAGCCTCAGATCCAGACTTTTCTTATATGCATCAAAGTCTTTGATAGGATATTTTGCCACACCTGAATTCATGGCAGCTTTTGCAACAGCCGGTGCAACGCACGAAATTAACCTGGGATCTATTGGTTTAGGGATGATATAATCCCTTCCAAACGACAGTTTATCAACATTATAAGCTTTCGCAATAGCATCAGGGACAGGTTCTTTGGCCAGTGCAGCAAGCGCCTGAGAAGCTGCAAGTTTCATCTCTTCATTTATAGTAGAAGCTCTTACATCGAGAGCACCTCTGAAAATGAAAGGAAATCCCAGTACATTATTTATCTGGTTGGGATAATCTGACCTCCCTGTTGCAAAAATCAGATCATTTCTGGTCGACATGGCATCCTCGAAAGAGATTTCAGGATTTGGATTAGCCATTGCAAAGACAACAGGATCTTTAGCCATCGATGCCAGCATCTCTTTGGTCATCATATTTGCAGCCGAAAGCCCAAGGAAAAGATCTGCATTTTTAACAGCCTGGCTTAATGTATCAATATCTCTGTCGGTTATGAACTCTTGTTTGTATTTATTGAGATCTTTTCTTTTTTTGTTGATAACTCCTTTAGTATCAACCATTACTAAATTCTCTTTCCTGACTCCAAGGGCGACATAGAGCCTGGAACAGGATATAGCAGCTGCTCCGGCTCCACATACAACCATTCTTAAATTCTCAATTTTCTTTCCTGTAATTTCAAGAGAATTCAATAGTCCGGCAGCAGAGATAATAGCTGTCCCATGCTGATCATCATGGAAAACAGGAATGTCGAGCATTTTTTTCAACTCCGTTTCTACCTCAAAACATTCCGGTGATTTTATATCTTCCAGATTTATTCCTCCGAAAGTAGGAGCTATCTGCCTGCAAAATTCAATCAGTTTTTTAGGGTCAGTTTCATCAACCTCAATATCAAATACATCTATATCAGCAAACACTTTAAACAGGAGTCCTTTTCCTTCCATCACGGGTTTTCCTGCCATTGCACCCAGATTACCGAGTCCGAGAACAGCCGTCCCATTTGAAATTACTGCAACCAGATTTCCTTTCGCAGTATACTTGTAAACATCCTCAGGAGTTTTTTCAATTTCAAGACAGGGATAAGCAACCCCCGGAGTATAGGCAAGACTTAGATCGAACTGACTGCAATAAGCTTTTGTTGGAATTACCTCAATTTTACCACGACGTCCTCTGCTATGGTATAAAAGTGCGTCTTCTTTTGTTACTTTATGCATGGCTGTTTATCGTTAGTTAATCGATTCAAAGTTACAACTTTAATCTCTGAATAATCATGAAAAAAGTCATACTATGTAATAGCTAAATCTAATTTTTACTTTGTGAAGTTCTTCCTTTGTTATAAAGTAATGAATAAAGAAAGTTGTTCCAAGTTTAAATTATTGAAAATAAGTTTATTATAATGAATAAACTTTTATCATCGGATTTTATTTTGCATTGACAACAAAATTGAATATTTTCAACGTCGTTTTTAAGATCATTTTTATCCTGTTTTTATATAATCTATCAAATGAATAAATCTATCGCAATTGGCACTGATATAGGAGGAAGTCATATCAGTTGTGCCGCAGTTGATCTTGTTTCAGGAAAAATACTCAAGGATACTTTAACTGAAAGAGTAGTGGACAATCAGGCACAGGCAACTAAGATAATTTCTGTCTGGGCCGACGCTCTTTCAACAGTTTTAGAGAATGTAAGCCTTGAAAAAGTTAAAGGAATTGGCTTTGCCATGCCTGGTCCGTTTGATTATGTAAAAGGAATATGCTACATCCGTGGAGTTGCAAAATATGAAAATCTCTATGGATTTAATATCACAGATGCTATAGCCAGCAGTCTGGACGTTCCGGAAGATTTTCTAATCAGGTTTATGAATGATGCTTCTGCGTTTGCAGTTGGTGAAGCGTGGGCAGGAAGCGCGTCAAAAGCAAACAGATCACTTTCAATCACACTCGGAACGGGTTTTGGTTCTGCTTTTATAAGCAATCGTATACCTATTGTAGATGGCGACGAAGTTCCAAAAATGGGATGTATCTATCACCTTCCTTACAGAGATGGAATTGCCGATGATTATTTTACAACAAGAGGATTACTCGGAAGGTATAAGCTTGCCACTGGAATAGAGTTAAAGGGTGTTAAGGAACTTGCTGAACTTGCTCCGAATGAGAAAATTGTTCAGGATCTTTTTACCGATTTCGGACAAAGCGCTGCATTATTTCTTACTCCCTGGCTTAAAAGATTTCAGGCTGAGATTCTGGTTATTGGTGGGAATATTTCTCATGCATATAATCTCTTTGGTGATGTTTTTGAAAGAACACTTAAAGATGGAAACTGCAATTGTGAAATAGCAATCTCTGAACTTAAAGAGGATGCAGCAATTCTAGGGAGCGCTTATCTTCTTAATGATGATTTCTGGAAATCTGTCCAGCATGCTTTACCGTTAATGTAAATTTATGGAAGCCAGTGCAAAACTCGCAATCCTAAGCTATAAACTTTAAACCTATATATTATGACCACAGAAAAAGTAAACATTAACAAAATACTTCCTGTGCTTATGGCATTTTTTGTCATGAGCTTTGTTGACCTGGTAGGTATTGGCGTTGACCGTGTGAGCAAAGACATGAACCTTAGTGCTACTCTCGCTCAGCTTATCCCCTCTGCTGCGTTCCTATGGTTCCTTCTGCTATCTGTTCCTGTAGGAGTTATGCAGTCGAGGCTCGGTAAAAGAAATATGCTGAATATAGGTATTGGAGTAACTGCACTGGGACTACTTGTTCCATATTTCTTTTACACCTTCGGCATGGTTCTCGTAGGTTTCGCGCTTCTTGGTATTGGAAATACAATTGTGCAGGTTTCAGCAAATCCTCTTTTGGTTGATGTCGTACCCGGAAACAGGACATCAAGTTTCCTCAGCTTTTCTCAATTTGTAAAGGCAATAGGTTCAATGTTAGGAGCTCCCCTTGCAGCGGTTTTTGCAGCTCAGTTTGGTGATTGGAAACTTTTATTCCTGGTGTTTGGGGTAGTGTCCATCCTTTCAGCAATATGGTTAGGTTCCGTGAAAATTGATGAAGCAAAACAGACTGAAAGCAAAGCCACATTCGGATCTTCGTTTAAGCTGCTTGGAACTGGTTTTGTCCTCATGATGGTACTTTCAATCTTTCTGGTTGTAGGAATTGATGTTGGATTCAACTCAAATTCCGGACATTTTCTTGTAAAACAGTTTGGTATTGATCCTACTGCAGCCGAATCGGGAAGAAGTGTATATTTCTTTGGCCGTATGCTTGGAACTTTTGCTGGCGCAATTATGCTTACTAAAATCTCTTCCCGGAAATTTTTTATGTGGACGTCCGTACTCGGAATAATATCCCTGGTTGCTATACTCCTAATACCTTCGCCTGTTGTTGCGTGGGGACTTGTTTTTATGATTGGTCTTGCAGTTGCCAACATATTTCCGCTAGTATTTTCACTTACAGTTGAGAGATATCCAACGAGAAGCAATGAAATTTCAGGACTTATGATGATGGCTATATCCGGAGGGGCATTCATCCCGTTATTAATTGGCTGGGTAAGTGATAAAAGTTCTGTTGCGGCAGGTATGTCAATTCTGATTGTGTGTATGGTTTACCTGTTATCAGTATCAATTTATAGTTTGAAGAAATAAATTGACTGAAACTGCCTGAATTAAAAAACAACTCATCCAATAAATCAAGGGATACATACACTGAAACAAACTGTTTATACAATATCTCTGATAATCCTTATAAATGCCATAAGATCGGACTACTTTAGCATTGGTTTATAAAACCGATAGTCAATGCAAAATTGGTTTAAAAATAAAGTAGTTCTCTTTTCTTTAGTTTCATTAGTGATACTATCGGTCTTTTTCCTATTCATAAACCTCAATAGAAATTTTACCGGGAATAATAGTAAAAACAAATTGGAGGGGAATACTAATAAGTTAATCATATCTGATGATTATCCTTCGAATGTAAATTTCAGATCTTTTCAGAATGCTGATTCATCCTGGGGATTTACAATATTCGTCAATACAAAACCCTATATCCATCAAAAAAAAATTCCGCTTAATAATGCAAACGCTGGCTTTGGTTCGAAGAAAGATGCTGATAATGTTGCCCGTCTTTTTACGAAAATGATCCAGAATGGAGACTTGAATCCGACTTTGAATAAAAATGCCATTGACAGTTTAAATATTTCTATGAATTAAAACTAGTTTAATTATGTAGTCTTAGGTTTTATCTCCCACTGTTCCGGAGTTCCCCTTTCCCAATTTTCCCTTATACTTCGGAACTTTATATCCCCCTTCAGTTAGACTGATTTTCTGACAGAAAGTTACAATAACCTGAGGGGGGTTCCTTTTATGCTTCCACTTTCTTATTAATCCAATTTAATTATCTTTACTGCTGTTAAAGTCTTCTGATATCTTATAAGTCAAAATTGTTCAGTATAAACTACCATATTAACTGGTGTAAACCAATGAATTGGCTACGATATATCCTGACCTTTTTGATTTCAGTGTCATTTACTAATAACCTCCAAAGTCAGAATTTTCCATTTCGTGAGTACAGCGTTCTTGATGGCTTGCCACAGAGCCAGGTAACTTCGTTTTTTCATGAGAGTAACGGATTCCTCTGGATTGCAACAAGGAATGGATTATCGCGGTTTGACGGGATTGAATTTGTCAATTATTTCCGAAAGAACGGACTTCCTTCTAATTCTGTCGATAATATATTTGAAGATAATTCTGGTAATATATGGGCCTTATGTAATGAGGGTCTATCCATATATAATGGTTCCGGATTTGACTTTAAACCACTACCACCCGAACTAAAAGGATGGAAATTTATATTAGGCATAACTGTTGATGACAATAATAATTTATTCATTCTGGGATTCGATAAGGATGATACAAAAAGGAAACTTATTATTTTTAAAAACGGTACCTACTCTGATTATTCAAAACAATATTCTGCTCTTGATACAATGAATATAGCCATGTTCATATTTGATCATATGGCAAATGAAATGTTGCTTCTGAATGATCATAATAAATTATTTTCCTGGAAAAATTCAACTTTGTCTGTACTATCTCCCTTAAAGATTAAGGATATTCATCAGGACAGAGGTAATATTCTTGCACTATCAAATAATGTCATCTATAAATATGCAGATAGAAAACTCGAAGTATTAAAGATTAACTCAGTTATTGGAAGACCAGAAGCTATGAATAAATTGAGCCCTCAGACATCTGAAATTGAATTCTTTGATGGACGGTTTAGTCAAAATATTTCTCTCCCTTTTAATTGCATTGGTTTTAGTTTTGATAATGAGAACGGTATATGGTATCCTTCGGAAAAAAACCTATATCATTTATTGTCGACAGCCTTTTGTTCATTCAATGAGGATGATATTGGCACAAGAAATATTTGGGCTCTGGCAGAGGATAAATATGGAAAAATATTTTTCGGATCACTTTATGGAACTCTGATCGAATATGATGGAAATCATTTCAGGGAAAGAAACGACTTCAAAAAGTTGTTTGGCAAAGATTTTGCTTTTTATAAGGGAAGCAGAAAAATGTTAAATGGGGATATCTGGTTTTCGACAAATACAGGAGTACTTATCTGGGATGGGTATAAGTTTTCAAGACTAAAAGAAATTCCTGGCAAAGCTCAAATTTGTTATATTTATGAAGATCCTGACAACAAGGATGTTATGCTTGGAACTGAGAAGGGTTTATTCATTATTAAAAATGGAAAAGTAAACCTCTTAACTGATTTTATCGACAGTAACCTTGGTGTTATTGAAGGTGTAACAAAGGACGACTCCGGAGTTTACTGGCTGTCAGGCCATCGGGGTGTCGTAAGATTTGATGGAATAAATTCTGTGCCTGTCAGAGAGGATATTTTGGCTGATGGATATACTTACACAATTGAAAAAGACAGCCATGGTGGGATATGGGTTACTTCAGAAGAGGGCTTGTTTTTCAGAGGAAAAAATGCAGAAAAGTTCATAAATGGTTTGCCAGAAATATTTAACAGACCTGCTAACAGCATTGCAATTATTGATAGTACACATATTCTTGTTGGCAGAGTATCAGATATTTGTATAATTGACCTGATAAGTTTTTACAGAAATGAAAAAAATTATTTCAGAATATATGACAAGTCCGATGGATTTGATGGAAACGATTGTCTTGATAATGGCATCATCAGAGACAGGCAAAACAGATTCTGGATATTAACATCAAACAGGGTAGTGATTTTAGATCCTGAAAAACTTAAACACAATCCGACTCCTCCTAAAACGCTTATCACCGGGTTTTATTATCAGACCGACAGCCTTGAATGGAAGCCAATAGAAAAAGCCGTTTTTTTTTATAATATTCCAGAAAATCTCAGATTAAAGAGGAACCAGAATAAAGTCCAGATTACGTTTACAGGTATCTCACCGACAAACCCGGAAAGAGTTTTGCTGCAATATCGTTTGATAGGATTTGATGATAACTGGTCGCAGCCATCAATTAAAAGATTTGTTGTATATGAACAATTACCTCCCGGTGACTATACATTCCAGCTTATGGGAATTAATGCTGATGGAGTTGAATCATATGAGCCATTGTCGATGGAATTCAGGGTATTGCCCTCTTTATTACAAAGAACATGGATCCAGATATCAGCTTTAGTATTAAGCCTGATTATTACAGTAATTTTTACCCTTATCTTTATGAAAAGAAGACAGCGTAAGATAGAGGATGTTAAACATTTAACCTTTGAACTGACGCGTCTTCAAATGAGTTCTGTTCTCAGACAATTTGATCCTCATTTTACTTTTAACGTTATATCTTCTGTCGGATCACTTATCATGAAAGGGAAAAAGGAAACAGCATATGAATATATAACCAAGCTCTCAGGTCTGCTCAGGATAGTACTAAGCGATGGATCTGTTGTTATTAAACCCTTGTCTGAAGAGATTGATTTTGTTCGAAAATATTGTGAACTTCAGAAACTACGATTTAAAGAAAGATTCAGTTACAGTATTTCTCTTTCTGAAAATGTTGACTTGCAAAGAGAAGTGCCTAAAATGATTATACAGACCTTTGTTGAGAATTCAATAAAACATGGTTTTGAAAACAGGAAGGAAGGTGGGGAACTAAAAATTGTAATCAGAAATGAAAATAATAAACTTGTAATAATCATTTTGGACGATGGCATTGGAAGAGTTGCAGCAAAAGCGCTTAAAACAAAAGGAACCGGGTACGGAGTGAAAATTGTAAAAAGTCTGTTTGATTATATGAATAGTAATAATAAAAAGATCTCATCTGTAAAAATAACTGACCTTGAGGAGAATGGCAGACCATCCGGTACTGAGGTCAAAATTTCAATTCCTGATGATTATAGATTCGGGTTTGAAAAGGGTAAAAATGAAAATTTTATATTGGGAAATTTATGAGAAATACAAAACTTAAGTCAGTTATCATTGAGGATGAAGAAGATTCAATACAATTGTTGCAAAGCCTTATTGAGACAAATGGACTTGCGTTAGTTACCGGGTCAACTACTGACCCGTTTGATGCAATAGGCCTTATAGTTAAATTAAACCCCGATATTGTATTCCTCGATATTAAAATGCCTGGACGGACCGGTTTTGAAATTCTGGATGACCTGCGGAAGATAAGATCCGTTAATCCATACCTGGTTTTCACTACAGCTTATGATGAGTATGCTATTAAAGCTTTTGAATATGCAGCATTTGATTATCTGCTAAAGCCAATAGATCTTCACAGACTGGGCGAGACTTTACTTCGGTGTATCGATTCAAGAAAAGCAGGAGTTTTACAGCAAACAGATGTATTACTCAGCTCTTACAGAAAATTACAGTTCCGTAACATTTCAGGTATTGTATTTATTGATCCTGAGGAGATAGTTTATGTAGAAGCAGAAGGAAATTACTCAGTTTTTCATCTCACAAATAACAGAACTGAAATGGTAACATTTTTACTTGGAAAGGTTGAGGACCAGCTTGGCGTGGAAAAGTTTTTCCGGATAAGCCGTTCCTTTATAATAAATCTCAATTACCTGAAAAAAATCAATACAAAGCAAATGCAGTGCATCCTGATGAAAAACGGAACCGAGTTTAAGTGTGATATTTCACGTGACAGAATTAACTCCCTTCTTGATAAAATGAAAAGTTGATAAAAATAGAATCTCTTCCTCTTGTATTTTGACAGTAAAACTTGCAAATTGCAGGTGGCTTAGAAGACAGAAGTCAGAATACGGAATCATGATTCCTGTCACCTGTCATCTGTCGACTGTCGCCTGTCGTCAATCAATAAAAGGATTAATCATCGTTTAAAACAATATACCAATGAAAAAGAACAATCTGAACAGACGTGATTTTCTCAGGAAAACAGGTACTGCTGCAGTCGCATTAACCATTATTCCAAGGCATGTGTTTGGAGGACAGGGTTATGCTGCTCCCAGCGATCAGCTTACAAAAGGCATTATCGGTGTTGGAGGAATGGGAAGAGGACATTTCGACTATGAAGGTACCCGTCTGCTGGCTGTCTGTGATGTTGATAAAATACATCTTGATCAGGCCGTTGCAGCAGCTGGTGGGAAAATTTCCGCTTATCATGATTTTCGTGAACTGATTGCACGTCAGGATATTGATATTGTTCACATTGCGACTCCTCCCCACTGGCATGGCATAATCGCCAAAACTGCTGCTGAAGCGGGTAAGGATATTTGGTGCGAAAAACCTATGACCAGAACTATTGGTGAAGGTATTAAAGTTGTTGAAGCAGTCCAAAAGCATGGTCGTATGTTCAGGCTCAATACATGGTTCAGATTTAAAGATCAGTTTTATGGGTTGGGTACTACTGTAAAACCCCTTAAAAAACTCGTCGATAGCGGTGTACTTGGTTGGCCGTTAAAAGTTACTGTAAGCGGGATTACCGGATACGACTGGAAATTCTATTGGAGCGGCCTTCATAATCTTCAGCCCATGCCTGTTCCATCAGAATTGGATTACAACTTCTGGCTAGGTCCTGCTCCTTATAAACCATATAATCCTGAGCGGGTTCATGCAAAATTCCGTGGTTACTGGGATTATGATGGCGGAGGGTTAGGCGATATGGGGCAGCACTATCTCGATCCGGTTCAATACTTACTCGGGAAAGATAATACTGGTCCTGTTTCAATAGAAATTGATGCTCCGGAACAACACTTCGATGCTGTTGGATCATGGAGAAGGATAACTTATACTTACGCAGACGGCTGCCAGATAATACTTGATGGAGAAAACCGCGATAAAGATGCTGCATATATTGAAGGTCCTCACGGGAAAGTTTTTAAAGGCTTCAGATCAGATATCCCGAATCTTGAGAAACTTATTGATTCATTGCCAGACCCTCAACCTCAGATAACAACCTTTACTGAATCGGTAATGACTCGGAAAAAATTTGCTCTTAATGAGTCAAATGGACACAGATCGTGTACTATTGTTAATCTGGGCATTATAGCTCTCAGGTTGGGAAGGAATCTTAAGTATGACCCTGTTAAACAGCAGTTTATTGACGATGATGGCGCCAACAGGCTCATTAATCCACCAATGAGAGGTCCGTGGAAAATCTGATTTGTTTACTTTGAAAATATAAAATTGAATATATGAAAACCAGTAAAACACTTTTTATTATTTTTTTCCTTTTGCTAGCCTCATTAGCAACGTACTCACAAGATAAAAGAACTACAGAAACCAAAGTTGCTGACCTACTTGCCCGTCTTCCTGCTAATGACCTTCAGTTTGTCAACAAGCTTATGGGAGATATGCTATCTCTTGGCGAAACTGGTATAAAGCAGATATGCGATCAGATTGTACCTCCGGGAACGGGTGATGATACACGCCCAAGATTTGCCGTGGAAAGCCTCACCCGTTTTCTCTCCCAACCAGGAAAAGATTCAGAAAAAGCATCATGGGAAAAGATTTGTATAAGTTACGCCACAGGGCAGAAAGATAATATGGTTAAAGATTTCTTCATGAAACAACTTCAGCAGATAGGCGGAAATCAGTCTGCTGAGGCAATGAAGGTATATCTGGTTAATAAGGAGATATGTGAGCCAGCCCTGGCAGTCATTGTTGCTGTCGGTGGTAAACTTTCGGAAACTATACTTGCTGAATCGTTGAAGAACAAAGATCTTCCATGTGCTGCAGCGGTTATGAATGCACTTGCTCTGATGAAATCACAGATTGCAGTTAATGAGTATATCTCATGGGCCGGGAATGCAGACGTTAATGTCAAAGCTTCCGCTCTTAATGCCCTGGCTCAGAGTGGAAGCACGCTTGCCTATCCTGTTTTGTCTGATGCTGCCAAACTTGCTGGATATAAATGGGAATCAAGTGCTGCTACAGAATCATTACTTAATTATGCGCGGGTTATTGGCCAGAATGGTGATGTAAAGACTATGGACAAGATTTGTAAGCTGATCATGAAAAAATGCAATGATAACCTTACAATTCAAAACAAGACAGAAGCCCTTGATATTTACGTAAGTATTCATGGCATAGGTGCTATGCCTGAACTCAGAAAAGCTGTTTACAGTCTTAACGATAAATACAGGAACGCAGCACTTCTGATATCACTCAAAATTGAGGGATCAGAAATAATTGAGAATTGGATCAACTATTTCCCAAAAGCAATTCCGGCAGCTAAACCTGCAATAATTACTATTCTTGGAATCAGGGGAGATGAGACAGCTTTGTCACTTGTAACTGCTTCATTATCAGATAAGGATTTTAAGGTAAGAAAAGAGGCTTCTGAAGCAATAGTAAAAATTGGAAAGAACCAGATACTGAGTTCACTGATCAATTATCTGCTTATGTTCACTGAAACGCCAGATCAGGAGGCTGCCAAATCAGCTCTCATGAGTGTGCTGAGTTCAGATAAAATGTCATATCTGCTTCCTCTGCTTAAAGATGGACCTGTCGCTTCAAAGAAAAGTGCTATTGAACTTTTTGCATGGAATAAAGACAGTAAATACTTCCCGGTAATTCTTCCTTTTGCTTCCTCTTCTGATGAGCCTGTAAAAGCTGCAGCTGTTAAAGCTCTTGCAAATCTCGCAGGACAAGGTGATCAGGCAAAAGTCATTGAACTTTTGTCTGTTACAGATAACCCTGCTTATATCGAAGATATTCAGACCGCTCTTGCAGTGGCTGCAGGAAAGATTTCTGATCCGAAAAAGAGATCAGCTGAAATTCTGAAGGCTCTGGATAGTAAAATTCCCGGGGAAAAGCTTATTCCTGTTCTTGCAAAGACAGGGGGACATGAAGCTTTGGTAACTGTATTGAAGGAATTTTTTAACGGAAATCCGGATATGCGGGATGTTTGTTTTAAAACTCTTACAAACTGGGTTGATTATTCTGCTTCATCAGCTTTATATGAGATATGTGCTTCAAAAAACAAGACTTATGAAGAGCCTGCATTTGACGGTTACGTCAGGCAGATTAAATCTGCCGGCATACCGGATGAAGAAAAGCTTCTGCTTTTCAGAAAGATAATGCCTTTTGCTCTGACTTCGGATCGTAAAAATGAAATACTGACAGAAACAGGTAAGTTAAAGACTTATCAATCTCTTTATTTTGTTGCTAATTATCTTGATGATCCTGCAACATCTGCCGCAGCTGCGAAAGCCGCAATGTCGATTGCTCTTCCATCCGTAAGTTCAAAAGCAGGAATGTATGGAACAATTACAAAGGAAATTCTTACCAAAGCTATTGGAAAAATTACAGGTTCAGAAAGCCAGTATGATAAAGAAATGATTAACAAATACTTAGCAGGAATGCCTGCTGATGTAGGATTTAAGCCAATGTTTAATGGAACAGATCTTACTGGCTGGCAGGGACTTGTTGGAACGCCCCTTACCCGTGCAAAAATGACAGCTGATGAATTGGCAAAAAAACAGATCGAAGCTGATAAAAAAGTTCCTGGAAACTGGAGTGTAAAAGATGGTTGTATCTGGTTCAATGGTAGCGGAGAAAACCTATGTTCAGTTAAACAATATGGCGATTTTGAGATGCTGGTTGATTGGAAAATTTCCAAAGCAGGTGATAGTGGGATTTATCTAAGAGGATCGCCACAGGTACAGATATGGGATACCTCAAGAGTAGAAGTTGGGGCACAGGTAGGTTCAGGCGGATTGTACAATAACAAGAAAAATACATCAAAGCCCCCAAAGGTGGCCGATAACCCTGTTGGCGACTGGAATACTTTCAGGATTGTGATGATTGGCGAAAAGGTATCGGTTTGGCTCAATGGTGAACTTGTTGTTGATAATGTTACTCTGGAGAATTACTGGGACTATAATATTCCGATCTTCCCAATAGGTCCGATAGAACTTCAAGCTCATGGCACCGATCTTGCTTTCAGAGACATCTACGTCAGAGAAATAAGTGAGAAGGAATATAATCTTACTGCTGAAGAAAAAGCTGAAGGCTTTGTATCTCTTTTCAATGGACGCAACCTTGATAACTGGGTTGGCAATAAGCAGTCGTATGTTGCTGAAGATGCTATGATTGTTGTAAAACCAATTGATGGCTCCGGTGGAAATTTTTATACTGAAAAGGAATATGAGGATTTTATTTTCCGTTTTGAGTTCCAGCTGACTCCGGCTGCAAATAATGGTATTGGTATCAGGACTCCTCTAACTGGCGATGCAGCTTATGTAGGCATGGAAATTCAGGTTCTCGACAACACTGCACCTGTTTATGCAAACCTGCAGCCATACCAGTATCACGGATCAGTTTATGGGGTTATTCCTGCTAAAACCGGATATTTAAAACCAGTCGGTGATTGGAATTATGAAGAAATAATAGCCAAAGGTACCCAGATTAAAGTAACACTGAATGGCACCGTTATTCTTGATGGCGATATAGCGGGCCCTAGAGATAATGGTACAATGGATCATAATCAACATCCCGGATTAAAGAATAAAACTGGCCATATAGGCTTCCTGGGACATGGTTCAGAACTTAAATTCAGAAACATCAGAATAAAAGATCTTACACAATAGTCGTATTAACTGCAAAGACCGCAAAGGATGATGGTTACTGATTAATAATAAAATTAATTTGGCTCAAAGGACGTGAAGTAATACTTATTCCTCTTTGCGATCTTTGCAAAACCTTAGCGACCTTTGCTGTAAATGGATTTATTACAAATAGAAAATTATAATCAGAACTTCAGATGAAGAAAACTTTGACTCTGTTATTTTTAATTACTTCTTTGGTAGCCTGTTCTCAGGTAAAACTTCCTGCACCTTATGGTCCGATACCATCCCATCGCCAGCTTGCCTGGCACGAAATGGAGTATTACATGTTTGTCCATTTTACTGTAAATACTTTCACCGACAAAGAATGGGGATACGGTGATGAAAAGGAATCAGTTTTTAATCCTACTTCACTCGACTGCAGGCAGTGGGCTAAAACGGCAAAAGATGCAGGCATGAAAGGAATTATTATAACTGCTAAGCATCACGATGGTTTTTGCCTTTGGCCATCTCAGTTCACAGAACATTCTGTAAAGAACTCAGTATGGAAAGATGGGAAGGGAGATGTTTTAAGGGAACTCAGAAAAGCCTGCGATGAATTTGGGCTTAAGTTTGGAGTCTACCTGTCTCCCTGGGACCGCAACAGTTCAATTTATGGGACGCCTGAATACCTGAAATATTATCGTAATCAGCTACGTGAACTTCTTACAAACTATGGGGATGTTTTTGAAGTCTGGTTCGACGGTGCCAACGGAGGCGATGGATATTACGGGGGTGCGAGGGAAACAAGAAAAATTGACAATAAAACATTTTATGACTGGTCGAATACACATAAGATTGTAAGGGAATTACAACCCTCAGCGGTTATGTTCAGTGATGCCGGACCGGATATTCGCTGGGTTGGCAATGAAAGCGGGATGGGCAGCCTTACGAATTGGTGCCTTCTCAGGAAAGATGAGATGTATCCAGGAGGTGATTTTGCAAAGATTCTTGGAGAGGGTCATTCTGATGGAAACTACTGGGTCCCTGCAGAAGTTGATGTTTCAATCCGGAAGGGATGGTTTTATCATCAAAATCAGGATTCACTTGTAAGGTCACCGGAAAACCTTATGGAACTTTATTACTCTTCTGTTGGCAGGAACAGTAATCTTCTTCTGAATGTACCACCTGACAGAAGAGGTCTTCTGCATGAAAATGATGTGAAGTCTTTATTGGCTTTCAGGGAGTTGCTGAAAAAGGAGTTTGAAACGGATCTTGCAAAAGGGAAGAAGGTTGAAGCTACATCTTTCAGAGGAAATGGATTTGAACCCTCAAATGTTAATGATGGAAACCCGGAAACGTATTGGGCAACCAGCGATAATATTATAACAGGCGATATAATTATCAATCTTGGACCAGATACAGATGTCAACCGGATAATTCTTCAGGAATATATTAAACTTGGACAGCGGGTTCAGGAATTTAAGGTTTCTGCCTTTGTTAATGGTGTATGGCAACCTTTAATTGACGGGACTACCATAGGTCACAAAGTGATCAGGAAATTCCCTGTTGTGAAAACCTCTAAAATTAAGATAACTATCAGTAAATCAAAAGTGTGTCCGGTTATTTCTAATATTGAATTATACCGGGCCCCCGGATTATAATATACATCATGAAAGCAGCAGTAATAAAAGAATATGGAAAAATATCCCTGGAAGAGGTTAAAAAACCTGGTCTTCCAGTAGGTAATGTGATGGTAAAAGTCAGGTATGCAAGTATCTGTGGTTCGGACCAGCATATATTCAAAGGGGAGTTTCATCCCCGCACAACTCTTCCTTTGATTCCGGGTCATGAATTTGCAGGAGTAATAGAAGCAGTGGGAAAGGATGTGAAGAATCTTTTTCCGGGTGAAAAGGTTACTGTTGATCCCATAATCTGGTGCGGAAAATGCGCTGCCTGTAAAGTTGGTCATTACCCGGCATGCACCTCGCTTAAACTGGTGGGAATCGACCTCGATGGAGGATTTGCCGAATATGTTTCAGTCCCGGCTCATATGATATTTAAAGTCCCTGGCCATGTATCTGATGAGTTTGCTGCACTTATTGAGATTCTTTCAATCGGTTTTCATGCGTCCTCACGAGCAGGTTTGGAAAAACACGATGATGTCCTGATAATTGGATGCGGAAAGGTTGGACAGTCAATTCTCCATGCAGCAAAAACAATCACCAATGGAAAAATCATTATGGCTGATATCCTCAATGAAAGACTCGCTATAGCATCCTCAGCTTTTCCTGACATCATTACTATCAATACCAGAACAATAGATCCGATAGTCAAGATTAAAGAACTCACTAACGGAAAAGGGGTTGATGTTGCCTTCGAGGCAGTCGGGCATGAGGTAACCGTTGAAGGTCGCTTTAATCCTATAAGAACTTGTATTAATGCAATAAAAGGAGGAGGAAAGGTTTGCGTTTTAGGTCTTTCAGACCACCCTTCTGAAATTCTGTTTAAAGAACTTATCTGGAAAGAAGCCAGAATTTTAACATCAAGGGTCAGTCACGGCGAGTTTGCAAAGGTTATTGAGGCACTTGATGAAGGAACACTTAATCCTGAATCAATGATTACAGGTGTCTTAAACCTTGAAGATGCTCAGAAAGGTTTTGAACTTCTTGAGAGGGAACCTGCTAAAAATCTTAAAATACTTATCAAAGTTTAGTTCAGGTTCCTATACTTTTTGCTCCTAATAATTATCTTCGCAGCACAATCTGTAATCATGGCTCTGAACTATATCTGGATTGCATTCTTTCTAATTGGATTCGTTGTTGCTCTCGGACAATTAATATTTGCAGGAAATACACAGATATTCAATGAGATGGTTAATGGGGTATTTTCAAATGCCAAAACCGGCTTTGAAGTTTCCCTGGGATTAACCGGTGCACTTACTCTTTGGATGGGGCTCCTGAAGGTTGGAGAGAAAGGGGGAGTGGTGGCGCTAATGGGAAGATTTATGGGTCCTCTTTTTGAAAAGCTGTTCCCGGAATTACCAAAAAAGCATCCTGCTTATGGCTCCATAATGCTGAGCATCTCTGCCAATATGCTTGGTCTTGATAATGCAGCTACTCCCGTCGGACTTAAGGCAATGAAGGAGATGCAGGAAGTAAATCCGGATAAGGAAAAAGCCTCCAATGCTCAAATTATGTTTCTGGTTCTAAATGCAGCTGGCCTGACAATTATCCCTGTAAGTATCATCGTTTACCGTACACAATTAGGTGCCGTTAATCCTGCAGATATCTTTATTCCGATCCTGATTTCGACCTTTGCTGCTTCACTAACAGGAATGATAAGCGTAGCAATAATACAAAAGATTAATTTGTTTGATAAAGTAATTCTTGCTTATCTGGGGGGCCTTACTGCGATAATTGTTGGTATCATTATCTATTTCAGCGGACTTCCAAAGGAGCAGGTATCAATGATTTCCACCTTCTCTGCAAATTTTATTCTGATGTCCATCATTGTCCTTTTTATAGTCCTTGCATTTATTAAAAAGGTTAATGTTTATGATACTTTTATTGAAGGAGCGAAGGAGGGATTTAGTATTGCTATTAAGATAATACCATTTCTTGTTGCGATACTCGTTGCAATTGGGATCTTCAGGGCTTCGGGTTCAATGGATTTTATTATTGCCGGTGTTACGAAATTTTTTGCCTGGCTGGGTGTTGACACCCAGTTTACTGCAGCCCTGCCCGTCGCATTCATGAAACCACTGTCTGGCAGCGGATCACGTGGACTGATGATTGACGCTATGAGAACTTATGGAGCGGATTCTTTCATAGGACGTTTATCATGTACAATGCAGGGAACAACCGACACAACTTTTTATATTATCGCAGTTTATTTTGGGTCGGTAGGGATTAAGAACACGAGGTACTCGATCGGCTGCGGATTACTTGCAGATTTTGCAGGTTTTGTCACTGCAATATTTATTGCCTATCTCTTCTTTACTTAACTTATTAATATGAATTACAGAGAAATAGCTGAAGAGATTTTTAAAGCTGGAATTCAAAGTGTCCTTCCTGATGAGTTGATATCCAAAGTGATGTCATTAGAAGATAATCACCTTATTTTATGTGGGAATAGCTTTGATCTGGATATAATTCAGAATATTTATGTTATTGGTGCGGGCAAAGCCAGTGCAAGCATGGCTTCAGGAGTTGAGAAGATTCTAGGCAGCAGAATCACTGCGGGACACATCATTGTAAAACATGGCTATTCATGTAAACTGAAGTATATTAATGTTACTGAAGCCGGACATCCTGTTCCCGATTCGCATAGCTTCAAGGCAACTCTTGAAATAATTAATATTGCTTTAAATGCAAATGAGAAAGATTTGGTAATATGTCTATTATCAGGTGGTGGTTCATCTCTGCTTGCAGATTTTCCTGAAGGGTCTTCCCCTAAGGAAATGATTATTCTGAACGATCTCCTTATTAACAGCGGAGCAGGGATACATGAGATTAACGCAGTCCGGAAACATTTGTCGCTGGTTAAGGGGGGGCATCTTGCTAAATATGTTTATCCTGCGAGGCTGGT
>JANXXP010000146.1 GCA_025350595.1 Bacteroidota bacterium | reverse complement strand
CACAAAATCCGCCGACCCCCAGCCTACTGCCGCCATCAACCCCAGAATGATGCCCATAGCCCTCCGTTATAACCAATCTGTCGTCACCGCAGCGCCGCCCGTGCGGGTGCGCCATCCGCGCCCACCAGCTTCAGCGGCAGGCAGAGCAACTCGTAGCCGCCCGCCTTTATCTCACGCAAGTCCAGCCCCTCCAGCACGATCACCCGGTTTGCTAGCAGCGCCCGATGCGCGGGCAATTGGTTGGCCCAGTAGGGGTCGACCGAGAGATAGTCAACGCATACCTTCCTTAATTATTATTAAACCATTTCCCGGTTGAATATATCACAAAATACTTTTAATTTTGCAAAAATGATTTCAAAATTGAAGACCAGGTTTACTATAACGGCAAATTACCTGTTTGATATATATAAAAATATTAAAAACAGAGATTTCTTTTCCGGAAGACTTTAGAATCTAAACTTTATAGATTCGTTTTAACCCAAAGATTCATCCCAAACGTAAATCACCCCCATCCCCCCAAGGGGGAGCTAATTCTTGTAACATCAATAATATTAACGACATACGCTGTATTTACCTTTTTTTGGGGGGGGGGGGGGCACGGGGGCTAAAAGAGTTGGGCAAAAACGGGGATAGAATGAATTTAAAAGTTAGTAACTGATTTTTAACAACTTTCAATTTATTAAATTATCTTCTAATCTTTACAATTATGATCCTACCATTCACAGAACCATTTAAAATAAAGATGGTTGAAAATATATACAAAAGCACAAGAGAACAAAGAGAAAGCTGGATAAAAGAGGCATCATACAATCTTTTCAACCTGAAATCTGAACAGGTTTTTATTGATCTGCTTACAGATTCAGGGACAGGTGCGATGAGCGATAAACAATGGTCATCAATGATGGTTGGAGATGAGAGTTATGCCGGAGCTTCGTCGTATTACAAATTAAAAGATGCAATAAATGATATAACCGGATTTAACTATTATCTTCCAACTCACCAGGGAAGAGCTGCTGAAAATGTTCTGTTCTCAGTCCTGGTTAAAGAAGGAGACCTGGTTCCAGGCAATTCCCACTTCGACACAACCAAAGGGCATATTGAATTCAGAAAGGCGCAAGCTGTTGATTGTACCATTGATATTGCTTATGATATTACTGCCTGGCATCCATTTAAGGGAAATGTAGACATCACAAAACTTGAAAATGTTCTTAAAAACAATCCGGCTGATAAAATTTCATGCATAATTGTTACAATAACTAATAATACAGGGGGCGGACAACCTGTAAGCATGGAAAATCTCAGAGAAGTAGGGAAGCTCTCGAAAAGATATGGAGTGAAGTTCATCATTGATTCTGCACGTTTTGCTGAAAATGCATACTTTATCAAAACAAGGGAAGAGGGTTATGCTGAAAAAGATATCAGGGAAATAGTTCGTGAAATGTTCTCATATGCCGATGGAATGACAATGAGCTCGAAGAAAGACGCAATTGTAAATATGGGTGGATTCATCGGATTCAGGGATGAAGAATTATTTCGTCAGGCTTCGACTTTCAACATTATATACGAAGGATTTATAACTTATGGCGGAATGTCGGGACGCGACATGAACGCGCTTGCACAGGGACTTTATGAGGGAACTGAATTTGATTATCTGGAATCACGCATTAATCAGGTTGCCTGCCTTGGAAAAAAGCTGAAGGACTATGGAATACCTATTCTAGAGCCTTTTGGCGGACATGCAATTTTTATTGATGCAAAGAAGTTTCTGCAGGAAATTCCAAAAGAAGAATTTCCCGCCCAGACACTTGCTATTGAGCTATATATAGAAGGCGGTTTAAGAGGAGTTGAGATTGGCGCACTCATGGCTGACAGAGATCCCGAGACCCGTGAAAACAGGTATCCTGAACTTGAAATGGTAAGGCTTGCAATACCCAGAAGAGTCTATACAAATAACCACATGGATTATGTTGCAGCTGTTGCCGGGAATGTTTTTGAAAGAAGAAATAATATTAAACGCGGAGTCTCAATAAAATGGGAAGCGCCTCTTATGAGACATTTTACTGTAAAGCTCGAAAGGAAATAGTAAAAATTGAATTTTAGGTTTACTTCTTTGTGAGCCTCTGTGCCTTCTCGGTGTTACTCTGTGTAAGTTTTTATTTTTTTGTTACACAGAGGAACCGAGCGATAGCGAGCTCGGCGAAGCCAAATGCGAAGGAGACACAGAGAACCACAGAGTAAATACAGTAAGTATCGGTAAAGTCGAAATCAGGAAGAAGAAAGTAATTGCTATATCTTCAGAGAATTCGTAACTTTCAACCCATAAATATTTAAAAAAATCAAAATAAAGGTAGATGATAAAATCTATGACTGGCTACGGGAAAGCCATTGCAGAAACCCCGCAGAAAAAAATTACCATCGAGATAAAATCACTCAATTCAAAACAGCTCGATCTGAATACCAAAATGCCCTGGCTATATAAAGAAAAGGAAACAGAAATCAGAAACCTTATTAGCCAGCGACTCGACAGAGGGAAAATTGATTTTTCTATTTATTTCGATATTATTGATAATGAAGTAGCTACAGTTATAAACAAAACTTCTGTTCGAAATTATTACAACCAGTTTAAGGAAATTGCCGCTGATCTTAAAATAGAACTCGATGACCAGATCTTTTCGGCAATAATGAAACTTCCCGATACTCTCAAAACTGAAAAAACCGAGATGACGGAAAGTGAATGGGAAACAGTAAAAACCCAAATCATTGAATCAGTTACAATGCTCGACCTTTACAGGATCGAAGAGGGTAATTCTATTATGACCGATCTGAAAAAGTGCATAGGAAATATTCTGACACTTTTGGAATCGATAGGAACCTTCGAAGCAGGAAGAATTACAAAAGTAAGAGAGAAACTGGCTGCTCTTCTTGAAGAACATGTTGGTTCGGAAAATATCGACAAGAACAGATTTGAGCAGGAACTTATTTTCTACCTCGAGAAGTACGACATCAACGAAGAAAAAGTAAGATTAAAAACTCATTGCGAGTACTTTATCGAAACTATGAATACCCCCTCTCCTAACGGAAAAATTCTGAACTTTATAGCACAGGAAATTGGTCGTGAAATAAACACCATTGGATCAAAGGCTAACGATGCTTCAATACAAAAAATGGTGGTTATGATGAAGGACGAGTTGGAGAAGATTAAAGAGCAGACGTTGAATGTGTTGTAGGGTGCGAAGAAAATCAAATGAAAAAGAAACTCGTTATAATATCAGCGCCATCAGGAGCAGGAAAGACAACTATAGTAAAACACTTACTTGAAAGTGGTTTAAATCTGTCATTTTCGGTTTCTGCGACTACACGACCGATAAGAGGTAATGAAACAGATGGTACTGACTACTTTTTTCTATCAGTAGTGGAATTCAGGAAACGAATAGCAAACAATGAATTCGTCGAGTGGGAAGAGGTTTATAAAGATTTGTTTTACGGAACTCTTAAAAGTGAGATGGAGAGAATCTGGGCAAATGGATGTTTTGTGCTTTTTGACGTTGATGTAAAGGGAGGAATTACTCTCAAAAGTAAATTCGGTAATGATGCAATTGCAATATTTATAATGCCACCGTCGGTAAAGGAACTAGAGACCAGACTTATTAAAAGAGCAACTGACACTCCTGATAAAATCAGAATGAGGGTTGAAAAAGCAAGAGAGGAAATGAAATTTGCTAAAGAATTTGATACTGTTATTGTCAACCATCAGCTCGACCAGGCTAAAAAGACAGCTCTTGAGATAGTTACATCATTTCTTGGAACCTAATTTTGTAAACCCGAATGGCTAAAATAGGTTTATACTTCGGATCATTCAATCCAATTCATATCGGGCATATCGCTATTGCAGGCTACATGACTGAATTTGCAGGTCTCGATCAGGTATGGTTTGTTGTCAGTCCGCACAATCCTCTTAAGAAGAAAGAAACGCTTCTAAAAGATCATCATCGTCTTTACATGGCACAGCTTGCGATAGGAGATAATGACAAACTAAAAGCCTCAGATATAGAATTCAAACTGCCTGTACCCTCCTACACCATTGATACACTTACATATTTAAAAGAGAAATTCCCTAAAAATGAATTCTGTCTGGTGATGGGTGAAGACAATCTTTATACACTCCATAAGTGGAAGAATACAGATGAGCTGATAAGCAAATATCCTATATATGTTTACCCGCGGCCGGAATCGGCAAAACCATGTTCCACCATGCTCGATAAGATACTTTCTTTGGCTGATATACATCATGTTGATGCTCCGATGATGGATATATCGGGTACTTTTATAAGAAATGGTATCAGGGATGGAAAGGATATGTCTTATTTCCTGGCACCATCAGTATGGAAATATATAAGAGAAATGCATTTCTACGAAAAGTAAGTAGAAAGTTGAGGGACGAAGTGACGAAATTCCGATAAAGCTTCGGTGTACGAAGAGCGTCTTTGCGAGATATATTAATTAATTAAAAATATTCCAATATGAAATCATCGAAAATTCTAGTAGCAGCTATTTTACTGTTTTCCGGACAGTTAGTATTTGGCCAACAGGCAAGTAATCAATGGGAAAAATGGAACCATCTGATTGGGGAATGGGTAGGTGAAGGCACAGGTCAGCCCGGACAGAATGAAGGGAAATTCTCTTTTCAGCCTGATCTCGATGGAAAGATACTTGTCAGGAAGAACCATACTGTTTTTCCTGCCACTTCAACATCACAACAAAAGGTTCATGATGATCTGCTTATTGTTTATCCCGGAGAGTCAGGTGCTCCTAAGGAAGCGATCTATTTTGATAACGAAGGAAATGTCATCAATTATAAGGTATCTATTACAGATAACTCAGTTGTTTTTACCAGCGACATTTCGGCCAACAGTCCTCGGTTCAGGCTCTCGTACGTTACAATTGATCCAAAAACTGTAAATATTACCTTTGAAATGGCTTCGCCGCAAGCTCTTGAAGTTTTCAAAATGTATCTTTCGGGGAAAGCATTCAAAACCAAATAACCCACGCAAATATTTCAAATCCGTTAAAAAAATACAAAATGAACGGATTGCAAATCCGTGCCAGCGAAGAAATAATTGATTATGCTGATTAGCAATACAAAATAATTAACGAAAATATTAGTTTAAGTTAAACAAAATATTTCTTAATTTTAAATAATTTCTTAAAGTTAACCCCATGCTTAAAAATTATTTAAAAACTGCACTCCGCTTTATCAGGCACAATAAGGTTTTTGCTTCAATCAACATGCTGGGACTCTCTATAGCCCTGGCGGCATCATTTATTATCCTCCTGTATGTTATAAATGAACTTAGTTATGACCATTGCCATAAGAACAGAAAAGAGGTTTACAGGGTAGTTAACTATTACAAGGATTTTAAAAAAACCATGGCCGGCACACCCTATATTCTTGCAAAAGCAATCAGAGAGGAGTTTCCACAGATTGAAAGTTCCGTCAGGGCAAGATATATGAGGGGACTAAGGCTTAAAGCAAAAGATAACACTTTCACTGTTCCCGATGCCATGGCAACGGATTCTCAGATATTTGACATTTTTTCGCTTAAACTCATTTCAGGAGGCGGAAATGCAAATATCCTCGATGATCGGAACTCAATTGTTCTCTCAAAAGATCTGTCTGCAAAAATATTCCCTGGTGAAGATCCTGTTGGAAAGGAGATTATGGCTTATATAAATAATTCAGACGTTATTATGGTTGTGAAAGGGGTCTTTGAGAATTTACCAGTCAACTCCACCTTCAGGGCCTCATGCCTGGTCAATAGTAAATGGACCATCGACCCTATCAATAAATCTTTTAATGTTACCAATACCGAAAGCAGCTGGGACAAAGATTTCTGGACAACATGGATCAAACTTTCCAAAGGGACCAGTCCAACGAACCTTGAAAAGCAATTCAGAGCTTTTGAGAAGAAGAATATCAGTGAAGATCCTCATAATGAATACTCCCTTCAGAATCTTTCAGATGTCTATCTCCATTCCGAAGATGTTATGAATAGCGGAATAGGTGGTAACATAAACAATGTGAGGCTCTTTTCAGCAATAGCCCTACTGATTGTTCTTGTAGCAGCCATCAATTACATAATCCTGTCAACTGCAGTTTCATCGGACCGGGGAAAAGAGATAGGAATCAGGAAGACTTTTGGGGCTCATAATAATAATATCAGGAAGCAACTTCTGAGTGAATCGATAATTCTTGCCGCACTTGTTCTTCCTGTCGCACTTATCCTCATGCGGCTTTCGCTTTCATATGCAGGAAAACTGTTCGAGACAAAACTCTCAATCATCAATTCAAACATTCCCATATATATTTCTGTATATGTAGTAGTTACTATTTTAATTGGCACAATTTCCGGGATCTACACCTCAGCATATTTATCGAGGTTGAAAGTTATGGCGATTCTTAAAAATGCCACTCATACAGGAAAGAGGAAACAATATTTTCGTTCAGCTCTTATTGTTATTCAGCTTGTTATATTCTGCTCATTTGTTTCAGGGACCTTGATTATAAGATCACAATATAAGTATGTTTTGAAAAAAGACATGGGTTATTATACAAATGATATCCTTATTATAGACCTGGGCAGTGATTTCAAAGGGTATACTGCTTATATTAACACCATTAAAGCCAGTCCCAATATCATAATGGCAGCAGGTGTTATGGATGGACTGCCAATGGAAGGATCGATGTCATCAATGTATTCTCATTTCCAGGATAAAGAAAAAAAGGTTGAGGTTGAGGGGTTGGCTGTTGATTATAATTTCATTAAAACCATGGGGATAGAAATACTTCAGGGACGTGAGTTCTCTCAGGATTTTGGCAGTGATCTCACAGGTTCATGCATGCTGAATGAAAAAGCTGTGAAAAACCTTGGGATAACAGACCCTATCGGAAAGAAATTAGGAAACGCAACAATCATAGGGGTAGTAAAGGATTTTAACCTTCATTCACTTCACAGGAATATACCGCCAATGTCGATCCATATGACTGACAAATATATTATGCAGGTCGTTGTGCACTATAAACCAGGAACTATCGATAATGTGCTCCCATTCCTTGAAAAAGAATGGAAAAAGGAAGTACCTGACAGACCCTTCCATTTTGAAACAATTGAAAATACAATAATTGATCTCTATTCATCGGAAAAAAACCTAAGTACGATAGTTTCAATTTTTGCCTTCTTTACTCTGATTATAGCAGCATCAGGACTATTCGGATTAATCCTTTTCGTTGCACGGTCGCGTACAAAGGAAATTGGAATCAAGAAAGTATTCGGAAGCTCAGGAAAATCGATTGTTATCTCATTTCTTAAGAACAATTTCATCCTTGTCCTTACAGCAGGAGTAATATCAATACCTGTAACACTTTATTTTATGAATAAATGGCTGAGCAACTTTGCGTTCAAAGTCTCAATAAACGGATGGATATTTCTGGCTGGGTTTGTCATTGCTGCCGTAGTAGTATTATTGACAGTTTTTGTACAGTCATTTAAAGCCTCGAGGATTAACCCTGTAAAGGCCCTCAGGTACGAATAGATTTTAGTTGATAAGGGGGGGGGTGAAAAAGCCCTTTGTGAACCATTGTGATAACCTTAGTGTACCTTTGTGATTAAACATAAATCACTGAACCACAAAGGATCACAAAGCAAAGCATAAAGTAACACAAAGGGAAAAATCCAAAGAAATATAATTTTTCAACAGCCTCGTCAGGGGGTAAAAGCGGAGGAATATGAAATTTATTTTGCCTTGTGCACTTCCTTAATAATCTCCTCCCCTCTTATCAATGCCTTTTCATTCATAGGAATAAGATTGTGATATCTTTCAGGAAGCGATTTCTTCAAACCTTTCAAAACATTCTCGATTTTAATAATGGGTTTTACTTTTATGAAACCTCCGAGAACGATCATGTTGAATGTTTTTGGGCTGTTCATCCTGGCAGCCTCTTCTGTGGCATCAACACGATATATGGATATATCTTTTCGTTCAGGATGACGGGTGATACCATTGCCATCATAGATAAGTACGCCTCCGGGTTTTACAGAGCTCTCAAATTTATCAAGCGATTGCTGGTTAAGAATAATAGCAGTATCGAAGTGTTTTACTATCGGGGAACTGATCCTATCTGTGCTTAGGATTACCGTAACATTTGCAGTACCTCCGCGCATCTCTGGTCCGTACGATGGCATCCAGCTAACTTCCATATCCTGCATTACTGCCGAATACGCCATTATTTTACCCATCGAAAGTACACCTTGTCCGCCAAAACCTGCTATAATAATTTCTTCAGTCATTATCTTAAAAATTTCTTTATTAATACAAACAGACTATTCTTCCGGAACTTTCAGATCTCCGAGAGGATAGAACGGGAACATCGTCTCTTCCATCCACTTATTCGATTGTGTTGGAGTCATCTTCCAGCCCGATGGACAATTGGATACTATCTCAATAAAACAGGTTCCCTTATCAAGCTTCTGATACTGAACAGCTTTTCTTATTGCTTTCTTTGTTTTCTTAACATTTGCCGGTGTATGAACACTCTGACGTGTAACATAATAGGTACCAGCCAGTGTTGCAACTATATCGGTCATCTTAAGAGGATTACCCATAGATTTTATATCACGTCCATAAGGTGATGTTGATGATTTCATTCCTTCAAGTGTGGTTGGCGCCATCTGCCCGCCTGTCATACCATAAATACCATTATTGATAAAAATGATCAGTATATTTTCACCCCTGTTACAGGCATGAATTGTTTCAGCAGTACCAATTGCAGCCAGGTCACCATCGCCCTGATAAGTGAAGACGAATTTATCCGGCAGGAGTCGTTTTATTGCAGTAGCGACTGCAGGGGCACGACCGTGTGCAGCTTCCTGGATATCAACATCGAGGTAATTATATAACAGAACTGAACATCCGACCGGAGATACTCCGATTGTCTCAGACTGAAGTCCCAGTTCATCTATAATCTCTGCAAGGATCCTGTGTGCGGTTCCATGTCCACAACCCGGGCAATACGACAGAATATTGTCTGTCATAATATCCGTTTTCCTGTAAACCAGGTTCTCAGGCTTTATTATCTCTTTTATTCCTGTAGCTTCTATCATAACTTAACCTTTAATAATTTCTGATTTCAGATTGTCTACTACCTCTTCAGGTGTTGTTACTATACCACCTAATCTGCCAAAGTGTTTAACCGGGACTTTTCCGTTAACAGCAAGCAAAACATCTTCCACCATCTGTCCGGCACTCATTTCTACTGAAAGGATACCTTTAACCTTTGATGCAAGTTCACTTATCCTTTTGGTTGGGAAAGGGAATAATGTTATTGGTCTGAGTAATCCTGCTTTTATACCCTGTGCACGCAGAAGCTGCACTGCTTTCTGGCATACTCTTGCACTTGTGCCATAAGCCACCAGCAGGTATTCAGCATCACTTGTCTGAAACTCCTCAAGTCTTACTTCTTTTTCTCTAATCACCTGATACTTTGCCTGAAGATCACGATTATGCTGTTCCATACCATCAGAATCAAGATCAAGAGATGTAATTATATTTCTTGCCCGCGTAGGTGGTTTTCCTGTTGTAGCCCATTCAGGGAATACTTTCACACGTTCTTTTTGAGGACTCAGGTAGACTTTTTCCATCATCTGCCCTATTGCTCCGTCTGAAAGCATCATAACCGGGTTACGGTATTTAAATGCCAGCTCGAAACTCAGATCCACAAAATCAGCCATCTCCTGTACCGAAGCCGGTGCAAGAACTATCATATGATAATCGCCATGGCCTCCACCTTTAACCGATTGAAAATAATCTGACTGAGCAGGCTGGATGGTGCCAAGGCCTGGTCCTCCCCTTACGACGTTAACTATAAGGCAAGGGAGCTCTGCTCCTGCAATATATGATATACCTTCCTGCTTAAGACTTATTCCGGGGGAAGATGACGAGGTCATAACTTTTTTACCACAGGCAGCTCCGCCGTATACCATATTAATAGCTGCAACTTCGCTTTCAGCCTGAAGAACAACCATCCCTGTTGTCTGTGAGGGGTTTGCTTCCATCAGGTATTCCAGAATTTCGCTCTGGGGAGTGATAGGATATCCAAAATAGCCATCTGCTCCGGCGCGTATTGCAGCTTCTGCAACAGCCTCATTTCCCTTCATTAACCTTAATTCCTTTTCCATTAACTGGTTATATTTTGGTTTTATAAACTGTTATAACTCCATCAGGACAAACCATCGCGCAGTTGGCACAACCAATACATAATTCCTGGTTAGCAGGATAGGCATAATAATACCCTTTTCCATTTACCTCCTTTGCCATTGCGATGGTACCTGTAGGACAGGAAACCATACACACTTCGCATCCTTTACATCTCTCAGCATCTACTACAATGCTTCCCCTTATCTTTGCCATATTTCGCTTATATTAATTCTTTATTATAGGGTGATCTTCTTTGAAATTTTTTAACCGGGTTTCGAGGTCACCGAAATGCTTCCTTGAAACATGAGAAACACAAGCTCTTAATCCACCAACCTTTTTACTGCCCGTAATTTCGAGAGAAATTGCGCTTATACCATAACAAAGAAGCTCCTCTAATAATTCACTGCTGGTCATCCCTGGATAAGAAATAGTAAAATAAAAACCATCTGCCAAAGCTTCATTTACATCAGTATCGTACAATATTTTAAACCCGTTGGAAATAAACATAGCTTTCATTATTTTGGCTTTCTCACCGTATTCACGAACATCTTCAATGAACTTATACTGACCTTCATTAACAGCTTTAAATATTGCAGCAAGACCATACTGTACTGAGTGTGCTACACCAGCAGAAAGGCCGTATAATGCGCCATAAACTATTGAATGGCCAAATTTATCAGTTGAGTAATATCGTAGAAGATCAGGGTAATGCCTGTCAAAAAGATGATCTGAAATCGCCATCATTCCTATTCTCTGCCCTGCATAGCTGAATGCTTTCGAACTTGAGATCAAAATGATATAATCGTCAGTATATCTTCCAATTGTTGGTTGAAAAGGAGGCACTCCCGGTTTTGAATAGTCTTTTCTGAAATCCATTCCGAAATAAGCAAGGTCTTCAATAACGATAACGCCATACTTCCTTGAAAGTTCTCCAATTATTGAAAGTTCTTCCTCATTTAAACACATCCATGTCGGGTTATTCGGATTTGAATATAATATTGAGGAGATCTTACCTGATTTCAGATAGGACTCAAGCTTATCTTTTAGCTTTGATCCCCTATATTCAAAAATATCAAATGACTGGTAATCATGACCAAGCATTTTTACCTGTGTTTTTTGTACAGGAAAACCCGGATCAAGAAAGAGAGTCCCTTCTTTGGTTTTATCATTTCTGTTTGCCACCAGAAAACTAACCATAGAACCCATCATCGAACCAACAGTAGGTATACATCCCTGAGGATTAACATCTATATTGAGGAATAATTTGATGAACCTTGAAGCTTCGTCTTTTAAAGGTCTGATACCTTCAATGTTAGGATAGTCAGCCGCAACTCCATCCCTGAGAGCTGCAATTTCAGCTTCAATTCCAATTGAAGGAGGATAAAGTCCGGGAACACCCATCTCCATCCTGATAAATTTTGTCCTGGTATCAGATTCAATCTGATTGACAAGCTTTACAATCTCCCTAATACTGGCTATTCCCAGATTAGTCAGTCCGTTTTCAGCTAACCGGGTTTTAACTATATTGGAATCAATAGGTGTTTTTTTCATCTTAAATAAAAGGCCTTTAAAAAAACAGTCAAAAATAATCAATTATATAGCTAATAAACATGCTATTTATCAGTCTCGGGTGTTGTACCTTCTGTTATGATAATTAATCAGAGATTATAAAGATTTACCAAATCAGAATTTTCTATTATCAATAACACGTTGGGCTTTGCCTTCACTTCTCTGAATAATTTTTGGTTCAACCAGGGTAACCTTAATTCCAAGCCCTATAGAATTTTCGAGGTTATTCTGAAGTTTCTGACGGAGCGCTTCAAGCTGACTTATCTTATCCTGGAAAAACTCTTCATCAACTTCTACCTTAAGCTCAAGAGTATCAAGGTTATTCACTCTGTCAACAATCAGAAGATAGTGCGGCTTTATTTCACTCATCTCAAGAAGTACACTCTCTACCTGAGAGGGGAATAAATTAACTCCTCTGATAATCAACATGTCATCGCTGCGTCCAAGACATTTTTCCATTCGCACCATCGTCCTGCCGCATTTGCATTTCTCATAGTTAAGACGGGTAAGGTCACGGGTACGATATCGGATAAGAGGCAAACCCTCTTTGGTGATTGTTGTAAATACCAGTTCTCCGGAACTTCCCTCGGGTAGAACATTCAGACTAACAGGATCAATGATTTCTGCATAGAAATGGTCTTCATTAATATGCAAACCATCCTGCACGGGGCATTCACTTGCAACACCAGGACCGATTACCTCACTTAAGCCGTAAATATCAATTGCTCTGATCTGAAGCTTTTCTTCTATTTCCCGCCGCATATTTTCTGTCCACGGTTCAGCGCCAAATACCCCTACTCTCAGTTTTAGTTCCTCACGTTTTATACCGCTTTCCTGGATGGCTTCAGCAAGATGCAATGCATAGGATGGAGTGCAGGCAAGAACAGTGCTTCCAAAGTCGTGCATAAGTTGAATTTGTCGAGCGGTATTACCCCCTGAAATCGGGATAACAGATGCGCCGATTTTTTCTCCGCCATAATGAAGTCCGAGACCACCTGTGAAAAGTCCGTAACCATAGGCTATATGAATAAAATCATGCCGGCTGGCACCAGCACTGGTAAGAGTACGTGCCATCACTTCTGACCAGGTTGCAATATCATTGCGGGTATATCCGACTACTGTTGGCTTACCGGTAGTACCTGATGAAGCATGAATACGGACAATTTCGCTCATTGGTACCGCAAACAAACCAAATGGATAATTATCTCTCAGATCCTGTTTTGTGGTAAAAGGTAATTTTTGCAGATCATCTATTGAGTTTATGTTTTCAGGACCTATCCCAGCTTTCTGCATTCTGTTCCTGTAATAAGGCACATTGAAATAAACCCTTTCAACTGTTTCCCTGAGCCTTTCACTTTGAACATGTTTGATTCCATCCCGATCCATACATTCGAAATGGCGGTTCCAGATTTCCATAATTAAATATTGTATAAATCACTAGCCTTTAGAAATTCCACTTCATGGCTCTTAAGTGCTTTAATTGCTTCATCTGAATTGCTGCAACGCAAAATAATAAGCGATTTTTCACCTAAAGAAAAAGCGTAGGTATATTCGACGCTGATATCGAGGTCAGATAAAACCCGTAATATTTTTGCATAGTGCTGTGCCTCATTCGGTGCCGTAACAGAAATAACTTCTGTAAGATTAACTGTGAAGTTATGCTTTTTAAGTAACTCCCTGGTTCTTTCAGGATCGGGAACTATTAAACGAAGAATGCCAAATTCAGCAGTATCTGCCACACTGAGAGCAGTTATCCGGATATTCTCTTTCCCGAGAACTTCAAGAACCTCGGTAAGTCGTCCTGATTTGTTTTCAAGAAAAACTGACAACTGATTAATAACCATGCTTTTAAATATTTCAAAAAATTAATAGAAAGTTCTAATATAAACAATAAATCTAATGAGTATAAGTATTCGTTTACAAATTTTCTCTGATTTTCTTCGTTAGCCCCTTACCCTAAAGGGTGCGAAGAACCGAGCACGCAGTGCGAGCTCGGCGCAGCCAAAATCATTTACACCCTTTAGGGATGGGCAAATAATTGATTTTCAAGCACAAAAAATACTTATAAAAACAGATGTTCATAATAGATTTTATTGGATCAAAAAATCAGTATGAAGGCTACTTTTCGATTCTTATCCTTGCATCAACCACAGTAATGTTTTCCATGCTGCCTATAAGCGGATTCAGATCCATCTCCTTGATCTCAGTTGCATATCGCAAAAGACTTGAAAGTCTGACAATTATTTCTGCAAATTTTGATTCATTTATCCCAGGCTTGCCCCTTGTACCATGGATTATTTTATAGCTCTTAAGGCTCCTGATCATCGACTCTGCCTCACTGAATGTAAGAGGTGCGAGTCCTGATGATACATCACCGAGCACTTCCACGAATATTCCTCCCAAGCCGCAAAGAATTATATGTCCGAAACGGGGTTCATACTTTGCCCCGATAAATAGCTCTGTCCCTGAAAGCATCTGCTGAACCAGGACAGCCTTAACCCCCTTGATTTTCATCATCCTGACAAACTCAGCTTCAAGATGTTTTTCAGATCTTATATTTAATGTTACCCCACCAACATCCGATTTATGAACAGGACCTACAACTTTTAAAGCGAGAGGATAACCGGTTTTCTTAGCAACTGAAAGTAATGCTTTTTTTGTTGAAGCTACATTCTCCTTCACAACCGGAATATTTGCTGCATTGAGAAGTTCCTGTATTACAGCAGGTTCAATATACCCATTTGAGCATTTGTCTATAATCTGCCTTACTTTTGGAACATCAATATTTTCAAGGAAGATTTTTTCTTCGGCAGGATATGGGGTGTTAAATATTTTTGTCAGAGCACGACCCAAAACTACTTCATCAGGAAAATTAACATGTCCTTTGTTAAGAAAATACTCCAGCTCTTCGGAGGAGCTGGTAACTGAAGGAAGTATTGGATACAGAGGCTTATTGCAATTCAGGATCTTATTATGAAGGAGGTCATATATCGCAGTCATATCATTCAATCCGTTGCTGCCGAATATAACACTAATCCCATCGATCGAAGGAAGTTTCTTATCAACATATTCGATCACATCATCCAGTTGATCATAAGTTGCTGTAGCAATCATATCAATTGGGTTAACTGCTGAAGCACCGGAGTTCATCATTGCCAGTAAATTTTCGTGATGAATGCCCGAAATTTTTGGAATATTCATACCCCCGGCAGATAATGCGTCAGTAAGCATAACGGCAGGACCACCTGCATGTGTTATAATCGCAATATTCTTCCCTTTTAATGGCTTATGAAAGAATACTGATGCCACAGTTGTAAGTTCCTCACGGCCAGAACATCTTACAATTCCGGCTTTACGAAATAATGCTTCAACTGCCGAGTCGGACGATGCCATGGCACCTGTATGTGATGAAGCTGCTCTGCTGCCAGCTTCAGTGGTGCCCGCTTTAATTGCGGCAATCCTGCAACCTTTACGTATGAGCGATGAAGCATGACGCAGAAGTTTATCGGGATTATGAATGCTTTCTACATAGATCAATTTAATAGGTGAACTGACACCCGGAACATAAGTATTATCCCAGTACTCAAGAACTTCTTCAACTCCGGTTTGCGCACTGTTCCCTACAGAAAACACACTTGAAAAATTCAGACCTTTAGGCATGGCCGATTCAAAAATAAAGACCGCAGTAGCACCCGAACCGGATACGAAATCACAACCTTTTACATTGAGCTTTGGTACTGGTGTGGTAAAAACACCCTGATAAGATTGGGTAATAACTCCAATACAGTTTGGGCCAATAAGACTGGCTCCGGCTTTATCAATTATTTCAACTATATCTTTTTCAAGCTTCTTTCCTTCCTCTCCTGCTTCACTAAAACCGGCTGAGATGATTATGAAAGCCTTAGTGTTTTTATCCCTTACAAGGATCTCAATTACATTTAAACACAGCTTCGATGAGATTGCGAGAATAGCCAGATCAGTTTTAGGAATTTCATTTATGTCTTTATAGGATTTGATTCCCTGTACTTCATCCTGTTTAGGATTAACTACATATAGTTTCCCTGAGAATTTTCCGTCGATGATATTTTTCAGGACTTTCCCTCCCGGTTTGAAAAGATCGTCTGAGCCTCCTACAACAACTATGCTGCCCGGATTTATAAGTTTTTCATTTATCATGATAAAATTTTGGTGAAGAGATGAATTATGAAACCAAAAAATCGTGAGGACAAATTATTACAACCCTGAAAACCTCTTTAAAAAACTGACATTCTGGGCAACCACAAATAAATATTTTTCTGATATATAATGACTTAGAATCAACGCCATATCAAATTTCATGAAGGCAAGATAAGAAATATTTACTGTTCAAAACATGAAAAACATCCTGAGAAAAATTTAAAATATCATCTAATGAATAACTTTAAAAATTACATTTGCAACTTCAGTCTGTTTTTGAAGAATTACCTTAAAAAAATATTCAATGAAAAAATTTCTTCCAATAGCCGGTTTTATAACGTTTATTCTGTTATTCGTATTTCCTTATTTATCAAATGCTCAATATTCTGATATTGATACTGATGGCCCTGGATACGGCGAAAACTGTACCACAATTATGGTTGGCCGGCTTGCTTCCACAGATGGATCAGTAATGACATCTCATAGCTGCGATGGGAATTATAGGACATGGCTGGAGATCTTCCCTCATCAGAAATATGATAAAGGGATAATGCATTCAGTTTATGAGGGGATGCTTCACACGGAAGCATCATGGGATATGACCAAGGTTACAAAAAAAGGAGAGATTCCGGAGGTTGCTGAAACCTACGCGTTTCTTAATACAGCTTACCCATGTCTTAATGAAAAGCAGCTTGCAATAGGAGAAACAACTATTTACGGCAGGCAGGAACTCATTAATGCAGAAGGGATGTTTTATATAGAAGAACTTGAAAAGATAGCTCTTCAACGTTGCAAAACTGCACGGGAAGGGATTGCTCTTATTGGCAAACTTGCAGAGGAATTCGGATACGCTGACCTGGCAGAATGTATAACTCTGGCCGATCCTAAAGAGGTATGGCAGCTGGAGATTGCCGGTTCAGGTAAAGGCAAGCCATCGTCAATCTGGTGTGCACAGCGCATTCCTGATGAGAACGTCGGAGTTTGCGCTAATATTCCAAGGATTTCAGATATAGATTTTACAAATCATGATTATTTCATGTATAGCTCTGATTTGCAAAATACGGCTAAAAAGCTGGGATACTGGGATGGAAAGGAACCTTTTAAATTCTGGAAAATCATTAACGGGAAGAAACCATTTCAGATAAGGGAATTTTACATACTAAGCACACTTGCTCCATCACTAAATCTCTCATTCGAGGCTGAAGAGCTTCCATTTTCTGTAAAGCCAGAAAAGAAAGTATCGCCACGTGATGTGATGAAGTATTTCAGAGAGACTTACGAAGGGACACAGTGGGATATGACTAAAAATCTATTTATTACGCTTAAAGAAAAAGATAAAGACGGAAAAGAGATTGAGAAGAAAGTTAAATCGCCTGTCATGAGCAATTGGATGAATAACGATCTTCGCACTTTACTAAATGAAGTTAAGCCGGGAATTGTTGAGCGTCAAAGGACAATTGCGATTGCAGGGTGCTCCTACTCACATGTAATCCAATGCCGCAGCTGGCTCCCTGATGAGGTTGGTGCAATTGCATGGTTTTCATTCGATAATCCCGGCGAGAGTCCAAGGATTCCGATCTTCTCAGGAGTATTAACCCTTCCTCCTTCCTTCGGGATATGCGGCCAGCAACGCTATAGAACCGATGCAGCAATCTGGTCATTCCGTGAGGCAAACAGACTTGCAACAGTGAACTGGTCAAAAGGAAGATTACTCCTGGAACCAGCTGTAAAAGAGTTGGAAGATAAAGCATTCGAAGAGCTTCCTGCATTAGAAAAAAAGGTTGCTGATTTAGTGAAAGAAGGTAAAAATGATGATGCAAAGAAGTTAGTGACTTCATATACCAACAGCTTTGCCGGTTCAGCAATGAATAAATGGGCCGAAATGAAAGTTACTTTGTGGGGGATGTTCGGAAGAGGTTTTTGAGAAAAGCTGAATTCCTTTAACCACAAAGATCATTTTAAGAAAAATATGGAATTGAATATCAAAGATATACTCGAAAAAGACGAGTTCTCGAAAAGTAATATAATCTCACTTCTTGAATCTGAAAGTGAAGACCGCACTCTTTTATTCAAAAAATCTGCTGAGATCAAAGAAAAATATATCGGGAATAAGGTCTGGTTCAGGGGATTGATTGAGTTCTCAAATATTTGTGGAAAGGATTGTCTCTATTGCGGAATCAGGAAGGGCAATAAAAATCTGAATCGATATAATCTGTCAGATGATGAGATCCTTGCAGCTGCAAAATTTGCATATACCAACAGGTATGGATCTATTGCTCTTCAATCAGGAGAACTTGAAAGTCAGTTTATTACAGACAGAATAGAGAATCTTCTTCACAAGATTAAGGAATTATCAAATGGTGAATTGGGAGTTACATTGTCAGTAGGTGAACAGAAACCGACGACATATAAAAAATGGTACGATGCAGGAGCTCACCGTTATCTTTTACGTGTTGAGTCAACAAATCAATCACTGTATCAAAAGATCCATCCAAACGATTCCAATCATGATTTCAATAAAAGACTTGCCTGCCTTAAGAGCTTGCAGGATATTGGATACCAAACAGGTACAGGTGTAATGATAGGACTCCCCTTTCAGACAATGGATGATCTTGCCGGCGATTTGCTGTTTATGAAAGAATTCAATATCGACATGTGCGGTATGGGGCCGTACATTGAACATGCCGACACCCCACTAATAGAACATGCCGGAAACCTAATGCCTCTTAAAGACAGATTTGATCTTACCCTTAAGATGATAGCATTAATCAGAATAATGATGAAGGATATCAATATTGTCGCCGCAACAGCGCTCCAGGCAATCGATCCGATAGGAAGAGAAAAAGCAGTTAAAATAGGAGCCAATATCCTAATGCCCAACATAACTCCCGGTAAATACCGAGACAGCTATAAGCTTTACGATAATAAACCCTGTACTGATGACTCAGCTGAAGATTGCCAGAGTTGTCTTGAAGCCAGGGTAAGTCTTGCTGATGCCGAGGTCGTTTATGGGGAATGGGGCGATTCGAAGCACTATGAAGGCAGAAGGCAGTAGGTAGAAAAAGATGAAATAAATCATGAATTTCACCTCTAAAAATCGATCTTTAATGTTAATTTTGCAAGCTGACAATTCTGAGAAACGATTAACATTTTTTCAAAGCTTGTTAGAAATTTATTAAACGCAAATCTAATCCAAAAGAGATCTGATGGAAAAGAGAATTGGCACAATTACGATCTTAATAATAGGCAAAACCGCTGTTCCGCTTGTAAACACCTTACTATCTGAATACGGTGATATTATTCTCGCCCGCCAGGGACTGCCTCTGCATCATCGGAATATAAATGTAATTTCTCTTGTTATCGAAGGTACGATCGAAACAATCAGTGCTCTTACCGGTAAGATTGGACGTTTAAAGGATGTTGAAGTTAAATCTATTCTTACAAAATACAAGGAGGAGCAAAATAATGAACAAGAGCGAACGGAATAAAGTATTTATTGACAGGGATAAATTATATTCACTGATAGAGGGTAAGACTCCTTCAGAAAGTGAGACAAACACCATCCTTAACAAAGCATTAAAGCTTAAAGGTTTAAATCTGGAGGATGTAGCTTCGCTTCTACGTGTACAGGATCCATTGGTTATTCATAAAATTATGGAAACCGCTCACACGGTAAAAGAAGAAATTTATGGAAGGCGACTGGTTATCTTCGCACCTATTTATACTGGGAATGCCTGTATTAATAATTGCACTTACTGCTCGTTCAGGTCTGATAATAAACTTATTAAACGTAAGGTTCTTACTATGGAGGAGATCGCGGATGAGACTCGTTCTCTTCTGCAGGAAGGCCATAAACGCGTCCTTCTTATCTGTGGTGAAAGTAAACGAAACGACACCGACTATATGGTGGAGGCTATACGCACGACTTATTCTGTAAAAGAGCATGGAGGACGTGATTACGTTCGCCGTATTAACGTGGAGCTGGCACCTATGGAAGTTGAAGACTTCGCAAAACTGAAAGCTGAAAAAATCGGAACTTACGTCTGTTTTCAGGAGACTTACGACCCATTATTATACAAGGAGTTTCATCCTGGCAACACAAAAAAAGGTGACTATGAGTATCGACTTACAGTGATGGACCGAGCCATGGAGGGCGGTGTTGATGATATAGGTATTGGTGCGCTTCTTGGTCTGGTTGACTATCGCTTTGAGGTTCTGGCAATGATGGAACATGCTCATCACCTTGAAAGAGCGTTTGGCTGCGGCCCTCATACAGTGAGTGTCCCTCGTATTGAGTATGCAGTAGGTGCACCCCATTCTGAAAATATTCCGTCTAAGGTAAGCGATAATGATTTTAAGAAAATAGTAGCTATAATACGTATCGCATTACCTTATACAGGCATTATCCTGAGCACTCGTGAGAACGATGTCATGCGAAATGAATTATGCGATTATGGGATAAGTCAGGTTTCAGCAGGCTCGCGTACTAACCCCGGATCATATTCCCATGAAGAAGAACAGTCTGGAAGTCAGTTTACTTTAGGCGACCACAGAACTCTGGATGAGGTAATATCTTCTCTTGCCGATGGAGGTTATATACCTTCATTTTGCACAGGCTGCTACCGAAAAGGAAGAGTCGGACAGGATTTTATGGACCTCGCCAAACCGGGCCTTATTAAGGAGTATTGTATGCCAAATGCTCTGTTCACTTTCAAGGAATATCTGGAAGACTTTGCTTCTCCTGAAACCATGGCAAAAGGATTTGCTCTAATAAATAAACTTGTAAGTGAGGTTGAAAATAAAAACCTTAAGAGCAAAATATCCGGGAACCTCATGACCATTCAGGAAGGACAACGGGATATTTATTTTTAGTAAATAAGATCTGAAATTTCTTCTTTGGCAAGGTTTATTTTAAAGATGGTTTTGCTATCAGAAAGATTAACAGCACCATGAATCTTCTTATGAAAATATAGAGTTACTTTTTCGCTGGCCGGAAAAGTGATATTATCAAAAATATTCAGCAGAACTTCAGATTTTTCTTCAGGTTTCTTGTGGATTATCACCATACCTTTAGAATGAACAATTCCGTTTTCGACTGATACGGCATAGATCCCTGGCGAAGGAAGCAACTTACATTCTTCAGTGAGTGATATTCTTACAAGAGGAGGCAATTCAGAATTCATTTCAAAGATATATGATTCAGGCTTACCAATAATAATATAGTAATGATCCAGATAGGCATTTGCCCTTTGAATATACCCTTCGCCAATTGCCTGACGTATCTTGGTAGAACTAACAGTCTCATGCTGAACCTCCTGTTCCGGAATCTCTTCAGCTTCAAAATTATATTTCCCCTGCCATTCCCAAAGTTGTTTATAATCACCCTCTTTATTAAACCCGAAATGATGGTTAAATCCTGCAACCACTACCTTTGCATGTAACAGACCATGAAGAAAGTCTCTTACAAATTGTTCACTTGTTACAGTTGAGAACTCTTTGGTAAATTCAATAATTATTACATTGTTGAGACCAGCTTTCTCGAGAAGTTGCAGCTTTTCCTCCTGCGAATTAATGAGTTTAAGATCTTTACCAGCAGTTTCAGGATATAATACTTTCCTGGGGTGAGGGTCGAATGTAATTAGTACCGACTCGCCATCGTGTTTGGCAGCCAGCATCTTAAGACGATTTAGTATTGTTTTATGTCCGATATGTACCCCGTCGAACGACCCTGTGGTTACAACAGGATTTCTTATACCCTTTGCATCTTCAAAGCTCCTGTAGATATTCATGCTGTAACCAAAAACCTATATTTTATTATCCTTCACAAAATATGCAACCTTTTCTATTGAGGTTATCATATCATATTCTTCCAGATGTACTCCTGAAGGGACATTTAAAGGTATAGTTGTAAAGTTTAAAATTCCTTTTATCCCGAAGCGGACTGTTTCTTCTGAAATCTCCCTGGCAAAATCCGGTGGAACCGTAAGTATTGCAATTTTTATATCCAACTCTTTGACTACCCTTTCAATCTCACTATAAGGATAGCATTTAACACCAGAAATAACTTTATTTACCTTTTGAGGATCATTGTCGAACGAAGCCACAAGGCTAAGTTTTGAACGCTTTCCCTTAAAATAGCCTGCCACCGCACGCCCAAGGTTCCCAATTCCGATTACCGCAACATTCATACTTTCTTCAGAGTCAATAATCTTTCCGATAGTATCAATCAGTTCCCTGACATCGTACCCTTTCCTTAAAACGCTCGAATAGCCAATAAGCATTAAATCGCGTCTGACCTGAACAGCAGTAATATGAAGCCGGGCAGCAAGATCGTGAGAGAATATAAAGCTTTTTTTCTCAATAAGGCATTCAAGAAGGGTTCTTCTGTACTCGCTAAGCCTTTCAACGGTTTTTCCTGGTAATCTAGTCATCTTATTCAGGTTATTGTTATTGGTTTCTTAGGTAATCTGATAGTAAATACTGTACCTACATCAGGGGTACTTTCAACATTTATTGTCCCATGATAAAGTGCAACCACTTTCTTGACAATTGATAGCCCAAGTCCGCTCCCTGATATATTTCTGGTCTTTTCATTTTTTATTCTCACAAACTCTTCAAATAGATTTTCAGTATCATTTTTTGTTATACCGATACCTGAATCTGAAAAGATGAGAATTGCTTCACTATCGGAACTATCGATTGTAATCTCTGCTTTCCCGCCAACTTTATTATACTTAACTGCATTCGAGATGAGATTATTAAAAACAATCTCCATATCATCAGGATCTGCCATTATTATAGTTTCTGACCTTATATCAAGACTAATTGAAACATCCATCTGAATAGCATAAGGCTGCACTGTAACTATTGCATCTTTAGCTACATCAGTAAGGTTTACTTCCTGAATTTTCTCTTCTTTTCTTTCGAGTCGTATTTTTGTAAAATCAAGTAGATCCATTATAAGACTCCTCATGCCCTGAATTCTCTGGAGTGATCTTTCTATAGGAGTAGCATAATCTTCAATCCTGTCGCCTGCCTGTTTTTCCTGCATCATACGAAGATAACCCTCAAGTGCATTCAGAGGAGCCTTAAGTTCATGGGAAAGGACTGAGAGGAACTGATATCTTATCTTTTTTCCTTCCTGCTTCATCTTATGAGTTATCCTCTTAAGATACTGCTGTTTGGTTATGTTTTCGATACTTGATTTAAGCTCTTGTGGTGTAAATGGCTTAGGGATGAAATCAATTGCGCCATCGCGGGTAGCCCTGATTGCAACATCCAGCGATGCATATGATGTTATCATCGCTACGACAATATCGTAATTTCGTTTTCTGATATATTCGAGAACATCTACCCCCTGAATTCCGGGTAACTTATTATCAAGCAAAAGTATATCAGGCATGTCGCGTTCCAGAATAGCTATACCATCCTCCCCAGTTCCGGCTTCAGTAACTTCAAATGTATAATCCTCATCCATAAAAGGATACGTAACATGGAAGTTATTCAGGATACGAGAAACACCTGAACGGATTCCTGGTTCGTCATCAATAACAAGTACTTTTAGAACAGCCATGTTAAAGTTTTAATAGTTTCATAACCTCCTGATCAAGTTGTTCCGGTCTGATACCTTTTTCAAGATACCGGTCAGCTCTGATCCACGATTTTTCCTGTTCCGAATCAATACTGAACGACAAACCCGTCTCGTGCGATACTGCAGTTGCAAGTATTACCGGTACATCAGGATATTTCCTCTTTATCTTGTAGCACAAGATAAAACCACTGTCGTCACTCTCCATCATCAGATCAAATATTGCCAGGTTAGGTTTGAATTTGGCAATTACCGATTCCGCCTCTGCCTGGCTCTCTGCGGCCATGGTCTTATATCCAGCTTTTTCAAGATTAAAAACCGTCTGGAAAAGATAATCAGGATCATCATCAGCTACCAGAATCGTAATATCACTCTTCTTCATCTTTCCACAAATTTCTAAAAATTCTTTGAATCAAACTGTTATTATGATAAATATGATTTATTGTTAAATTATTAACATCCCTCAACTACATTTTGTTCAGATTTTAATAATCATTTCCAACCTTTTTTTTACTACTGATGTGACACAGAGTTTCACGGAAATCAGACGCTCAAATTATGCATCTTTAAAATTCTATCGTCTCCCTCTATTCTCTTCATTCAGGCTCTTAGTCACCAGCTCACTCCTTCCTCCTGGGCAACATAATCTTAAAGCTCGTACCAGTTGGGCCTTTCGCCGGATCGTTATTCGATTCGGCAGTAATATGCCCTTTATGCATCTTTACAACACCATAAGCAGTCGCTAGTCCAAGACCTGTTCCATGTCCAATACCTTTTGTTGTGAAGAATGGTTCGAAGATCTTAGCCCTGTCTTCTTCTTTGATCCCGGTTCCGGTATCGGTGATTGTAAAGATAACATCACCAAGAGTATCTTCCAGTTTAATATTGATTGATCCACCCGTTGGCATTGCATCTATGGCATTCTTTACCAGATTGGTAAGTACCTGAGTCATCTGTTCAGAATCGAGCATTGCTTCCGCGCTGGTAGTCAGATCGTCAATATTGATTTTTACATTTTCAGGGATAATAAGACTTTCAAGACTATGATTAACAAGATCCTTGATACTAACCAATTGATGATTTACCTGGTTCTTCCGGGCAAAATTAAGTAACCCGGCAACGATTTTTTTACATCTGCCTGCTTGCTCCACTATCAGTTTAAGGTCTTCCCTTACCGGATCTTCAGCTTTTGCTTCTTCCAAAAGGATATTACTGTACATAATGACTACTCCCAGTGGATTATTTAGCTCATGTGCAATACCGGCAGAAAGCTGTCCCATGTGAGCAAGCTTTTCTGACTGTTTCAGAGCTTGTTTCATTGATGAAAGTTTCTCATTCGACAAAGCCAGTTCCTTGACAGATTTATGAAGCTTTTCAATTGTATATGGAAGGCACATTTCCACTTCCGCAAGACCCTTCTTTATAGCGATTGCATGTTCCACACAGCTTTCATACCCACAAGCGCCACAATCGAGTTGATCTTTTTTGGTTTTCTTGCCCATCTTTATCAGGATATCCCTTACATCCTCCTCCTCAAGAGTCTCAATAAGAGGATCCTCATGCCGGTGCCGGAATGACAGATCAAGTTCTGAAAATTCTTCAAATGATTTTTGCCAGCTGTCAGAATCGATATTCTGCATTTTACTGTTTGCATAAGAGCTAACAAGAGACCTCCTGTTGTACTGCTTCCCGTTTTTTGATAATCCAGGACCCATAATACACCCTTCACAGCATAATAATTCCATGTGCTGGTTCTTTATCAAACCAGCCTCAAATTCCTTTAATGCCCCCTGAAAATCAATTCTCCCTTCAGCAGCAATAATATTACCGGTAATCGCGTTATCACTTATCTTAGCCGTCTGAAGCAATCCCCTGGCAACGGGGAAAATAGCCCCTCTGCCACCTACAGGCTGATCAAAATCGACCGGAATACAATTATCAGGAGTTATGCCGTTGTCTGACAGCATATCCCTTAATTCAGTAAAAGTTATAGCCTCATCTATTTCAGTACTCTCAGCTTTCTTGGCAATGCACGGGCCAATAAATACTATACGTGTATCCTTGCCATATTTTTCCCTGACAACCCTGCTCATAGCCACCATTGGAGATACAATCGGAGCAAGACTGTCAACAAGTGATGGATGATAAAATTTTATATAGTTTACAATCGAAGGACAATCTGATGAGATATAAAAATTCTTACTTTCCGATACAAGTTTTTTATATCTGTCAGCAACCAAATCGGCGCCAAAAGAAACCTCAGCAACATATTCAAAACCCAGGGCTTTTATCATTCCTGTTAAAACGTGGTGATCAGGAATATCAGAAAATTCTGCAGGAAAACTCGGAGCTATTATTGCAGCCACCTTCTGATCTGTTTCGAGTAGTTTTACAACTCTGTCTGTTGTATTCAGAAATACTTTTGCCCCCTGGCTACATACTTTGGTGCAATTACCGCAGGCAATGCACCTTTCATCAATAACCTCAGCCTGACCACCAACAATACGGATAGCTTTAGCAGGGCATTCCCTTACGCAGGTATAGCATGTACGGCAAAGTTCCTTTATTGTATAGACCAGCATCTTATATCACCTAGAATATTATAATAATACGTTTCTTTTCTCAAAATGAGTATAGAATATTTTCTTATCTGAAATATCGCTGTTTTCCTTTAAAAGCTTATCATACAGATTAATCAGTGAGGCGGATTTACAGGGCAGATTAATTGCTTCAGTGTCATCTGACTGATATACGAGTTTAGCTCTCGACTTTATCTCATCCTTGGAAGTATTGAAAGTCAGACCAGCTCCATGTACACAACCACCAGGACAAGTCATCACTTCAATGAGGTCATATTTTTTCCCTGAAGCAAGAGAAATTTTTAGTTTTTCAAGTCCTGTTAGTCCGTCAACAACAGCAACCCGCATCTCTGTCTCTCCGATCGGGACAGTAGTTTCTCTGAAATTACCTCCATTTCTTAACTTTTTGAATATCTGTTTATCAGGCTCTTTTTTCATTTTCTGGAAATGAAATGACCGTATGACACCTTCAGCCATTCCTCCTGATACTTCTGCAAGTATAGCTGCGGAACTTCTACCAGCCAAAGGCTCATCAGCCGGTTCATGTTCAACATTTGATGTATCAATACCATACAGTCTGATAAGCCTTGCAAGCTCTCTTACAGTAAGTACCGAATCAACATCACTAATCCCCTTACGCATCATGCCGTCTCGACGTGCTTCGAATTTCATAGCCATACACGGAGTTGCTGAAACAGAATATATTTCTTCAGGTTTTACACCCAACTGACCGGCAACAAGAGTTTTTATCAATACACCTGTAATTTGCTGTGGTGATTTTACTGTTGACATGAAAGGGATAAGAGAAGGCATGAACTGTTCAGCATACTTGACCCATGCAGGACAGGCCGATATATATAATGGTGTATCAGTCTTATTTTCAATTTTTTCGTTAAGTTGACCAACGATTTCCGTTATACAAACATCGGTTCCGGTCCCTGTTTTATAAACTTTATCAAAGCCAATTTTACGAAGGATGGCATTCAATATCTGATCAAATTCTCTGGTGTACTTCATTCCAAGTTCTTCGGCTATCCCATAGACAACCATTGAAGAATATTGAATGACTTTTACAATCTCAGTTTTATGGAGATACTCCTGAACTTCTGAAATGTAGTGTTTTTCGTGAAGAGCACCGGTAGGGCACACCAGTACGCATTGTCCGCAATGAATACAGCTTGAAAAGTTGAAATCCCTGTCCATGGCAGCCCCGACATGTGTTTCTCTTCCCTTATTGATAAAATCCAGAGAGGTAGATGTAATGACCTCTTCGCATACCCTTACACATCTACCGCAAAGGATACATTTGGATAATTCTCTGACAATAGCCGGACTGGACTGATCGAGACGAGGTCTAATTTTCTTACCGCGAATTCGACGCTCCCGTATATTAAGTTCTTCAGCAAGACGCTGTAATTCACAATTAAGGTTTCTGTCGCAATACAAACAATCGTCGGGGTGGTTTGATAGCAGAAGTTCTACAATTGTCTTCCTCGCCTGAATCACTCGAGGAGAATGGGTCTTAATCTTCATCCATTCTTCAACCGGCTGTGAGCAGGCAGTGACCAAACGATCGCGCCCTTCCACTTCAACCACACACATACGACAGGCGCCTGTTGGTGTGAAGTCTTTCATCCTGCACAGAGTAGGTATAATAATCCCGTTGCGGTTAAGAGCAGAAAGGATCGTTTCACCCTTTTCAGCTTTGATCTTCTTATTATTTACCTGTATTGTAAAAAGCATATAGCCTATTTAACATTAATTGCACTGAATTTACATATATCGAAACAGATACCGCAACCAATACATTTTTCCTCAACAATAAAAAATGGCTGTAAACGTGTACCATAGATTGCATTTACCGGGCATTTTGAAGCACAGGCAGTGCACCCGGTGCACTTATCAACATCTATGGAAAATGATCTTAACCCACGGCAAATGTTCGCACGGCATTTTCTGTCAAAAATATGTTCTTCAAATTCATCCCTGAAATTTTTAAGAGCGCTTATAAAAGGATTAGGCGCCGTCTGTCCTAGGCCGCAAAGTGACGTATCTTTCATAACTGAAGCTATCGTCTCCAGCTGCATCACACCCTTAAATCTTTCGAGTGTAGTACCCGAGTCTTCATTTAATGGTTTTCTTATTACACTTTCAAGTATCTCAAGCATTCTTCCTGTTCCCTCGCGGCATGGGATACATTTTCCGCAACTTTCGTTCCTGATGAATTCCATATAATACCTTACGAGATCAACCATACAGGTGTTCTCATCGATAATAACGAATCCCCCAGCTCCCATTCCGATACCTTTTTCCCTGAGAGTTTCATAATCTATTGCAATATCAAGATCATCTTTAGTCAGGAAAGAGCCTGAAGATCCTCCAAGCTGAATAGCTTTAAACTCTTTTCCCTCGTGTATTCCATCAGCAATATCTTCAAGGACTGTTCTGATTGTTGTACCCATTTCAATCTCCACCACACCCGACATACGGCCTTTTCCTGCTACTGCAAATACCTTCGTTCCCGGACTTTTCTCGGTACCCATTGACCTGAACCATTCAGGACCATTCTGCATTATCAGTGGAACATTTATCAGAGTCTCGACATTGTTAATGACTGTTGGTTTACCAAATAATCCTGATGTTGTAGGGTAAGGAGGTTTAAGCTGGGGCATTCCTCTTTTTCCTTCAAGAGTGTTGATCAGGGCTGTCTCTTCGCCACAGACAAATGCTCCGGGTTCTTTTCTGATAACTATATCGAGATTGTAGCCACTCGAGTAAATATTATGTCCGAATAAACCATATTCCCGTGCCCTGTCAATTGCTTTCTGAAGTCTGTTCTGAGCATGCTCTGAACCTGAGCGCATAAATACAATAGCATTCGATGCTCCGATAGCGTATGACGCAATTGCAATACCTTCAATTAGGCGATGAGGATCACTTTCAAGAATTGTTCTGTCGGTAAAGGCTCCCGGATCACTCTCTTTGGCATTGCATATAAGATATCTGGCGTTTGAAGTAGTATTTAAAGCATGTTTCCACTTTAGTCCTGTTGGGTATCCGCCACCGCTTCTTCCACGAAGACCACTTCTCTCAATTACATCGCAAACCTCTTCATATGTATAATGCCTGATAGCTTTAATATAAGCACGATACCCTCCTCGGGCTATATATTCTTCTATGCTTTCCGGATCATAACATCCGCAATTTCCCAGAACAACTCTCTTTTGAAGGGCAAAAAATGGGAGCTCATCAATAAAAGGGATCCCTGGCCAGAGTTCAAAACCTTTGGTACCTGTCTGACCTGCCAGATCATCTTCATTTATATCATTATGAAAAACACCGTTAAGAAGAGGCTCAACTTTTTCCTCTGTTATATTTCTAAAAAAAAGTTTATTCTTGCCCGGGATGTGAAAGCACACCAACGGTTCAAAATTAGCGGGTCCGTTGCATCCTACATTTATTACCTCGACAAGTGGAGAATTCTCGGATATATAGGTTTCAATTGCAGACAATGTTTTTTCTGATCCGGCAATTATACTACTGGTCCCTGATGACACATAGATAATAGGGTTCACCGGCTTCTCACGTCTGATCTGTTGCAATATTTTTTCTGATTCCGTCGGCAATGCGTCGGATTCATACAACAGAATTTTATCTATAAGGAAGGTCTTTAAGTCTTCCATCGGTGATATATTACAGTATTAGTCGTTTTCAATTATATACTTCAGTTTTTTAATAAGTTCAGGCAATTGTTCTGCTTTAACGTGAGTGTGATACTTACCGTTTACATTTAACAAAGGTCCATTATGACACCCTCCCATACATGATACAATCTCATAGCTAAAATTACCATCCCTGGTTGTTTGTCCGGCATTTACACCTGTTTCTTCTTTAATTTTGTTAATTATGGTCAGCGATCCATTTAGGAAACATGATGTACCATTGCATATCCTGATCTGAATCTTTCCTGAAGGAATAAAGTGGAATCTGTCGTAAAATGTGGCCAGTCCATAAATTTTTGTAGTGCTTAATCCTAAAAAGCTACCCACTTTAACGATAGCTTCTTCCGAAAGATAACCCAGATCTTCCTGAATATCCTGAAGAAGAGGAATAAGATCCTCCCTTTTTCCCTGCTTGTATTTTTTCAGAATTATGTCGAGTTCCGTGCCCATTCAGAAAATTTAATGTAATGAAGTTCAATACAAAGATAAAAGTTTTATTGTGAATAAATAAACATTGTTATTTTATTAACAATAAATAATGAATGTCTTTGATTGAAAGATATTGATCATAACTCGTAAAAAAATTATTACTTTTGATGTTGTTGTTTAAGCATGACTAGTAAGAAAAAATGGCTCAGAGAATTGAAATGCAAATTTGTCTTGGCAGTTCCTGCTTTTCAAGGGGTAACAAAGATGTTGTAATGTTTATCAGGGAATATCTTCGGAAGAATCACCTCGACGACAAAGTCATTTTTAAAGGAGCCCGCTGTATGGGTCATTGCAGTAATGGGCCAAATCTCAACATAAACGGAGTAACAATTGAAGGAGTAACAATTACGAAAATTGAAACTATCCTCGAAAAGGAGTTCGCCCGGTTGGCATAATAGTAAAGATGCACCATTGTGCGTCTCCACAACAATAACAGAATAAATATCAGAACAATAGAACAATAGAACAGGGATTAATTGTAAAGACGCACAATTGTGCGTCTCCACAACAATAACAGAATAAATATCAGAACACAGAACTTAAATCAGGATAGGAGCCATTATGTCAGTCAGAAAACCTGTTCTTTATATAAATGATGATAAATGCAGAAATTCATATTCCTGCGTTAGGGTCTGCCCTGTCAACGCCATTGAGGTTAAACCCCAAAAGGAGCATCCCTTTATTCTTCCCGACAGATGCATAGGCTGTGGATTATGCTTCGTGTCATGCACACCACATGCGATAGAATTCCGTGATTCAAGGGAAGAAGTCAAATTCCTGTTATCATCTCCAAGGAAGACCGCAGCACTTATCGAGCCAAGTATTGCCTCGGAGTTTGATGATATAACCGACTATAGGAAATTCGTGGCTATGATCAGATCGTTGGGTTTTGATTATGTTCATGAGGTATCTTTCGGGGTAGATCTAGTAGCAGCAGCTTATGCAAAACTTTTCTCCAAAGCTGAAGGGAAGTACCTGATAACAGCAAATTGCCCGGCAATAGTTAAGCTTATCGAAAAATTTCATCCGGAACTTGTACCAAACCTGGCTCCACTGGTATCTCCCATGATAGCCACAGCAATGGTTGTAAAAGAGTTATATGGCGAAGATGTGGCTACGGTGTTAATAGGTCCCTGTCTCGACGCAAAAGATGAAGCCTTGATTTATAATTCAGGCAAACTTGTTGATGGGGTTCTCACTTTTATTGAACTAAGACAGCTTTTTGATGAATTTAAGATACAGGAGCGACTGGTAAAATTGTCGGATTTCGATCCTCCTCATGGAAACTGGGGAGCCCTTTACCCTCTTCCTGCAGGGATCATTCAGGCTGGAGGAATAAAGCGCGACATGGTTTCCAGCAGTGTTATAACAGCCTCAGGCAAAGAAGAAATACTTGAGGCAATAAATGATTTCGACAAGTACATCGACACTATACAGCATCATTTCAACTTATTCTTCTGTCATGGTTGTTTACTCGGACCAGCCATGGAACATCACAACGAGAGATTTAGAAGAAGGTCATTGGTGAGGCACTATGCTGAGAAGAAAGTCGGGGTACTTGATAAGGCTGGTTGGCAGAAAGACATGGAAAAATGGTCGAAACTTAAACTTTCAAGGACCTTTTCCCCTAACGACCAGAGAATTCCAGATCCCCCTGAAGAAGCTATAAATGAGGTTCTTAAAATTATCGGGAAGAACAATCCTGATGAAGAGATAAACTGCGGAGCCTGCGGATACCTGTCATGCCGTGAATTCGCATCTACTGTCGCTAAAGGACTTGCCGTTCCCGAAATGTGCCACACTTTCAACCTTCGTAATAAACAGGAATACATAGAAACTCTCAGACATACAAACAGGAAACTGGCTGAAACCAAAAAAGCTTTGAAAGACTCGGAAGAGCTGGCTATGAGAGAAAAAGAGATTGCCCAGAGCGCTTCAGACATGATGAATAACATGCTTGAAAAACTTCCCACCGGGGTGGTAATTGTTGATAATTATCTTAAGATACTTCATTCAAATCAAAGCTTTATAAACATAATAGGTGAAGATGCCAAAGCCATTTCCGATGTAATACCCGGATTGGCAGGCGCTGACATTAAAACACTTATCCCATTTAATGTTTATAATATGTTCACCTTTGTTATTAAAGAAGATGAACCTGTAGTAAGCAAGGATGTGCACTTTGAAGATAAGTTGCTGAATATTTCAATTTTCCCGATCAAAAAGAACAAGATGTGCGGAGCAATAATCCGCGATCTTTACTCCCCTGAAGTGCAGGGTGAAGAGGTTACTAACAGGGTGAGTGAAGTAATTGATAAAAACCTTGAGATGGTACAAAAGATCGGATTCCTGCTTGGCGAAGGGGCATCAGAAACTGAACAGATGCTCAACTCGATTATTGAATCATATAAGACAAAGAAAAATACTCAAAGAAAATAATCAGAAACAGAAATTGGTGAACAGGAACTTTTTCATAGAGATAAACAGCCAGCAAAGAAACTACGACGGAGAGAGGATCTGCGGGGATGTGTTCCTGTACAGGTCCATAAAAGAGGAGAACAGGGTTATAGCAGTATTATCAGATGGAATGGGTCATGGTGTAAAAGCAAATATCCTCGCAACTCTCACAGCAACAATGGCTCTTAATTTTACCCGCGAGCATAAAGAGGTCGATCGTATCGCAGAAATAATTATGAATACCCTTCCGGTTTGCAGTGAAAGAAAAATAAGCTATTCGACATTTACAATAATCGATATTGAGAGCAGCGGACGTGCTACAATTCTTGAATATGACAATCCATCGACAATTGTTCTGAGAGGGAATCAGATATTTGATCCCAACTGGAAAAAAGTTGTTCTGGACAAAGGTAAACATGCAGGTAAAGTGCTTAAAAACTGCACGTTTGTGCCTGAGAAAGAAGACAGGATAATCTTTTGCTCCGACGGAGTTTCACAGAGTGGGATGGGTGGTGACGCATTTCCGTTTGGCTGGGAAAGAGAAAATATTGCAACTTACGCTGCTTCCCTGGTTACAAGTGAAGCCTCCATTTCAGCTATGATGCTTGCCGGGAAGATCGTCACAATGGCTCATAAAAATGATAGTTATAAAGCCCGCGACGATATCAGCTGTGCAACAATCTATTTCAGGGAACCCCGAAAATTACTGATCTGTACCGGTCCTCCTTACGAAAAAGACAAAGACAAAGATTTATCAGTAAAAGTCCTCAATTATAAAGGAAAAGTGATTCTTTGTGGCGGGACTACGGCTGATATAGTTGCCCGGGAATTGGGTAGAGCCATAGTTGATGAACTGATCTTTGAAGACCCGGAACTACCGCCGGAGAGTTTCCTGGAAGGAATTGACCTGGTTACAGAAGGAATCCTGACTCTCCAAAAAGTAAATGAAATCCTTAAGACATATAATAACAGTGTCAAACTTGGAAAAGGGCCGGCAGATAAGATTGTCAGGCTTATCATGGAAAGTGATGAAATTCACTTTGTTATTGGCACCAGGATAAATATCGCACATCAGGATCCAAACCTTCCGGTTGATCTCGAAATAAGAAGGACCGTTGTAAAACGCATTGCCCGTCTGCTTGAAGAAAAATGGCTGAAGAAAGTCACCTTCGAATACATTTAGGTTAAGGCTGAGGTTGAGGCTAAGGTTAAGGCTAAGAGATAACTGTCTCAACCTTTACCTATAAAATTAAGGGTTTTCCTGAAGAGGTGCGGTTGAATATCAGGATGAGTTGGATTATCAGGTAGCTTATCAAGAATAGCGATTTCAGCTATTTCGGACATATCGGGAATAGGTCCGATTTCCTTTACATCAGCAAGATAAAGTCTCCCCCATCCGGTTTCTCCATCCTTATTTACTGAATATGTAGCAATACAAGCCAGATCAAACTTCAGAGCCCCGGTTTCTTCCATCAATTCCCTTCCTGCAGCTTCGAATGAGGTCTCACCTTCTTCGATATGACCACCTGCTATCTCCCAGGTAATACGTTTATTATGGCGAACAAATATCCATTTATCTTTAAGTTTTGCTGATATAACCGAGTAAGTCAGTTTTGTACCAGGATCAAATATGGGGTCGTAAAATTTTACTTCGGTGTGCTGCATTTTTTTCTTTTTTTTCAGTATTTTATCAAAGTCACTTTCTATTTACCTGTCTTGAACAGTGCTGTATTTATTAAATTCTTTTTCAGCCAGAGCTAAAGCTATCTCATGTGATACTTTCCCCGTCTCTTTCAAAATTTCATGCTCATTAAATTGAAGAAATGCATCAAGACGTGCAACCCAATCCCTCATATACATTGGCACTTTTTTTTGTGCTTGTGTTTCGGCATAATCTAAATACATAGTTACTATTCTATTGAGACCATTATCAACTACAAACAAATAAGCAATCTTTTGCTGTGTAAGCCATATTATTCCATTTTGCAAAAAAATCTCAACTTTTACCTTCCCGTTTGCCGTAGTGTAAAGTAATATATCATTAAACCCCTCTTTTGCTAATTCGGTTTTTTTAGCCATCTCAACTTATCTTTATAATGATTGAATGATTAAATATCTGATTTTAAATTACCCCTCTGCTGATTATCTCCTTCAAAACATCCAGATTAACTTCTTCGAGTTTATTAATATACAAACAACCCTTTCCAGTTTTATGTTTTCCCAGCTTTTTTAAAAGTTCCTGCTGCTTCTCCACTGTTCCTGTTATATATAATGCAAAATTTTGCTTGCGTGGAGAAAATCCCATTATAAACCAATCAAGTTCTCGACCGCTTTCGTATATCAGATGCCGGTCACCAAACCCAATAATGGATGATCCCCACATCTTTGCCTTTTCTTTTGTGGCTTTTTCCATTAGCTCCAGAATCGTAAAAGCATCTTTTTGCTTTTGTAAGTCAGTTACCGTTTTTATGAAAGCATCGACACTGAGTTCGGTCTTTTTTGTCTTCAATTCTGCCATAGGAATAAGGATATTGGTATCACTAACAAAAATACTACTTTAACCCAAATCTGTGAATTATGTTCAACTATTGTTAGCAATTACGGGTTTGCAATGCCTGTATTCCGAATATTCCAATACCTTGCTTAAATCTCTGGCAGGCCAGTATTCATTATTGTGTCGATCCAACCTTTTGATCTGTTCAAAAATTGTCTGGTTCGGTTTTGATAATTTCTTTTCCATTTAACTTTTCGATTTAAAATTGCAGCACCTTAAAAAATCCACTCTACTAAAATATAAAACTTGATGAGAGCTATGAAGAATTCTAAAAATTAATGAATAAACATGATAAATAATAATTGAGTACTTTTACACTCTAAACTATTTTAAATGATATTATTTCTAGTTCTGATCTTTGCTGAGATCCTTACACCTTTGGTTCTGCGTCAACATCTTTTCGGCAAATCAAAACCGCTATATTATATTTCAATCGTTATTCATGCTCTCCTCAGCCTTTGGCTCTGGGTGCTTTTCTTTGAACTAGCTCTTTATAACAGCTTTTTCGATAATCCTCAACACATTTGGCTCATGCTGAACATGACCGGGATGATCTGCGGAGTTGTCGCGCCAAGAATTATTTTGATTATTTTCCATTTTAATGGCAAATTGCTAAGAAGAAATTCCGGTGGTCATATAAATTGGGTAACAAATACCGGACTCGCTTTTTCAGTATTGATTTTTTCAATAATAGCAACAAGTACCCTTCATGGCCGATTTAATTTTAAAACTGAAGAAGTTACAATCAAGATCAAGGGGCTCAATAAAGATCTCGATGGGCTAAAAATAGTTCAGATTTCAGATCTGCATCTCACCGGATTTTATCATCATAAAAAAGTATTGCTTGATGTCATGGAGAGGGTGAATACTTATAAACCCGACCTTATTCTTAATACAGGTGATTTCGTAAGTTATGGGTGGAGGGAATTTGCAGGAAATGATACAATATTGTCAGTTGCAAAAAGTAAGTATGGCAATTTTGCGGTAATGGGAAACCACGATTTTGGTACTTACCAACCAGATTTCACACAGGCAGACAGGGCGAATAATGTACTATTAATGAACCAACTTATAAAAGCTTCAGGATACAAAGTTCTGAATGATGAGAACACTATAGTAAAAATTGGAAGTGCAAGAATAGGACTGATAGGTATAATCACAATGGGACGCCATCCGGATATTACTCACGGTAATCTGACCAATGCAATATCCGGACTTGATTCTGTTGATCTTAAAATACTTCTGAGCCACGATCCTAATCAGTGGGAAGAAGATGTGACCGGAAAAACTGACATAAATCTTACCTTGTCGGGACACACACATGGCATGCAAATGGGAATACTTACAAAAACTTTCAAATGGAGCCCTTCAAAATATTTCTATCCTCATTGGAACGGGCTTTGGAAAAAGGGAGAACAGTACCAGTATGTCAACCGTGGACTTGGAGTTCTGGCAATTCCATTCAGGATATGGATGCCGCCTGAAATAACTCTTATTACAATTAAAGGGGAATAAATCCAGATTTTGGCAACCCCTATTCCGGAAGTCTCCCTATATGCAGTTCTTTTTGCTTTAAAGTCAGGTTTTCAAAAACATTCATATTGTGCATTACTCCAATTTCTTTATGCCGATTGACATTAACAACGATTATGGTACCAGCTCCTTTGCCAAATTCTCCTCTGAAATCGTAGAACCCTGCAATTACAGTAAGCTCACCTGAATGTATTAGGTCTTTGTATTTTTTGCATGCAATATTTACCTGATAGTCCAGGTTTTTCTCAATGATATGGGCATGAAGTTTCTCAAATTCCAGGTTACTAATATGCTCAGCGATTGTTGGTCGTAAAAAATCAAGCTCATGCTTAATCCCATAGGTTTCAGTTTCGAAGCCCTTTAAATATGCTTTTATAGCACCACAATCGGAATGACCCATAAACATTAACAAAGGTGTCTTTAAATGAAATATTCCGTAATCTACGGAGCCCTCAGTCGATAAAATCTGATTACCAATATTCTGAATCGAAAAGACTTTATTTGAAGTATCCATCATTAGTGCATTAAGTGGAACCCTCGAATCGGAACAGGTTACCAGAGTTATATATGGGCGCTGTTCTGATTTAAAACTATCAAAATACTCCTGATGATGAGCTTTTGTAAACTGATTGTTCCCTTCTACTATCTGGCTTATTATTTCCTGAATCTTCATCCCTATCAGATTAGATTAGCTGGTTTATACTGAGTATCTTCAAATATAAAATAAAAATACAAGACTCTCATATTTTTTATGTAGGATCAACATTACTAAACGGATTGCAAAATTAAACTCTGTCCGAAGATAAATAATATTGTTGACGTTTATGGGATTTAGGGGCAATATGAGCTTTCTATATATGGTCTGTTTTTATTAAATTGCAACACAATAGATACTCCACGTAAAGTATGAAAAAATCGTTTATATTATTAACAATCACATGCTTAGTCCTCCTTTCTTTCTCATGTAAGGGAAAAAATGCATGGATAAGGATTAACCAACTTGGATACAGGAACAACGATATAAAAGTTGCAGTTTTTCTTGGTAAAAAAAATCTGACCCTTAAGTCATTTAAAGTAATTGATGTAAATACAGGTGATGTTTCAATGATCTCCGGAAATATCGAAAAAACTGTTTCTCTGGATCCTTTCAAAAGTTGTTACCGTCTAACCTTCACAAAACTTAAGAAAACAGGTACATACAGAATTGTTGCAGGGAGTGCAGTATCTACCGATTTCAGGATTGCAGATGATATTTATAACGGAACAGCTGATTTTCTGTTAAATTATATGAGGCAACAGAGAAGTGGCTTTAACCCATATCTGAAAGATTCCTGTCATACGCAAGATGGATATGTAATGTATGGAAAAAAAGACGATTCAGCCCACATTAATGTAGCCGGAGGATGGCACGATGCTGCCGATTATCTTCAATATGTTGCAACCTCCGCCAATGCAACTTACCAGATGCTTTTCGCCTATTCTGAAAATCCAGGCTCTTTTACCGACAACTACCTTGCTAACGGATTACCCGGATCTGATGGACTTCCAGATGTTCTGAATGAGAGTAAATGGGGTCTAGACTGGTTGATTAAAATGAATCCCCGACCTAATGAAATGTACAACCAGATTGCCGACGATCGCGATCATATAGGTTTCAGATTTCCAAATAATGACACGGCAAAATACGGAAAAGGTCGTGAGCGTCCTGTCTACTTCTGCTCAGGAGAACCACAAGGACTCTTTAAGTACAAGAACAGGACGACAGGGATTGCTTCAACAGCAGGAAAATTCGCATCAGCATTTGCAAAAGGCTCAGAAGTATTTAAAAAGATCAATCCGGAGTTCTCCCAGGTACTTATTAATAAAGCTGCCGACGCATTCAATCTTGGACTGAAATATCCCGGAGTATGTCAGACCGCTCCTGGTACAGCCCCCTATTTTTATGAGGAAGATAACTGGACTGATGATATGGAGCTTGCAGCAATTGAGCTGTACAATCAGACAGGTGACTCAAAATATCTTGGCTTTGCGATTGATTTTGGCCGTAAGGAACAGGTCACACCATGGATTGGAAGCGATACGGCACGTCATTATCAGTGGTATCCGTTTGTTAATATGGGACACCCTGCAGTTGCCAGGGAACAGAAATTTTCGAATGAGACGGAATTTGCCGGCTTTATGAAGAAAGGACTGGAACTCACAAAACAAAAAGGAATGAAAAACCCTTTTCATATCGGAGTTCCCTTCATCTGGTGCTCAAATAACCTTGTTGCAGTAATTCTTACCCAAGCTCATCTCTATAACAAGATAACCAATGATACATCATTTGCAGAGCTTGAGGCAGCTCACCGCGACTGGCTTTTCGGTTGTAATCCCTGGGGAACAAGTATGATAGTGGGGCTTCCTCAAAATGGTGATTACCCGATTAATTCACATTCTTCCTTTGTAGTAAAGGGAGCTCAGGTTCCTGGAGGACTTGTTGACGGACCAGTATATCCAACTATCTTCAATTCACTGAAGTATGTTTCCCTCACAAAAATGGATGAGTATGCCCAGTTTCAAACAAAAATGGCAGTTTACCATGATGATTATGCCGACTATTCGACAAATGAATGTACAATGGATGGAACAGCTTCTCTGGAATACTACCTTTCTGCATTACAATCCGAAAATGAAAAAATTAATAATAACCCAAACATTTCAATGGTCAGAGGGGCTATTTCCAGAATGGATACAACAAAGAAAGAGATCTGGCTATGTTTCACTGCTCATGATTTTGCAGACGGATTTGATCATATTTTGAAAACTCTAAAAAGTCATAATATCAAAGCATCATTCTTTTTAACAGGTGATTTTTGCAGAACACCGGAATTTCAAGGAATAATTGACAGTATTAAGACCGGGTTCCATTATATTGGTCCACATTCAGATAAGCACCTATTATATTGTTCCTGGGAAAAAAGAGATTCTTTGCTTGTTACAAAAATTGAGTTTTTGAAAGATGTAAAGGAAAATTACAAGGCATTAAATAAACTGGGAATATCAAAAAAGGAAGCCTCAGTCTTTTTACCTCCGTATGAATGGTATAATGACACTGTTGCTGCATGGGCAAAGCAGATCGGACTTAAGATTGTTAACATTTCTTCTGGTACTATTGTAAATCAGGACTGGACATTTCCCGATAAAGGGAGGACATATTTTTCGAGCGATTCTCTTATGAAAAATCTAGTGTCATTTGAAGAAAACAAGGGATTGAACGGATATATTTTACTTATTCATCCAGGGACAGACCCGAGAAGAAAAGATAAGTTTTATCTTCGCCTCGACTCAATATTAAGATACTGTGAAAACAGGAAATACAGTTTTCATTCATTTTCAGAAATAAATTAACAGGGAAGACATTTTAATGATTTATAAACAAGGCACTCTTGATTTTCAGGATATAGAATTCAAAGTTGTTTTTTCGAGAAGAAGGACTCTTGGGATTAGTGTACTTCCCGACTCTTCTGTTGTTGTAAGGGTACCATACCGCACATCTGAGAAAACAATAAACAGAATTGTACAGGAGAAGGCAGCATGGATAATTAAGCACAGGGATAACTACAGAAACAGAGGAAACGGAAAGATTTCAAGGTCCTATATCAATGGTGAGAGTCACTTATTTCGTGGCAACGAATCTGTTCTAAGGATTGAAAAAACACAAAAGAGCTTTGTCCTGTTTCTTGACAGCACCATCCATATGGGTCTGGAAAAAGAAAATGATGAAAAAGCTGTAAAAAGACTTCTCTATAAAGGCTATAAGGCGGAAGCAGCAAGAATCTTTCCCGAGCTTATGCAAGCTGCCGTGATTAAACATGAAAATCAGTCATTTAAACCAACAGGATTGATTATCAGGTCAATGAAACGCCGGTGGGGAAGCTGTTCAAATAAAGGTTTAATTACACTCAGCACAGAGCTTATCAAACTCCCTGACCAATACATTGAATATGTAATTATTCATGAATTGTGCCACCTAAAGCACCATAATCATGGTACTGGATTTTATGAACTATTATCTGAATCATTTCCGGAATGGAAATCAGTCAGAAAAAATCTAAGGCAATATATACAGTAGGGAATGGTCGCTACCATTCCCTATATTTAACCATTTCCTTTCTGTGGCAATTCCCTACAAATCAAATTCCTGGCCTTTGGCCGGTATTTCAATGTTTTTAAACCCGTCACCAGTCAGGGAAACAACATATTTTTTCTGCGTTTCATACTCTCCGTGAACAATAAACATCTTACTAACTAAACTCTTATCCTGGCAGCTTAGGAAGTTGATCATCTCCTGGTAGTCACCATGGCCGCTGAATGATTCAATTTTCTTCACTTCAGCTTTTACCTTATATACCATTCCATGGATTGAAACCTCTTTGTCACCTCTTCCAATTTTTGCTCCCAGGGTCGTTGGTGCACAATAACCAACAATAAGAATGGTATTACGTGGATCCGAAATATTATTGGCCAGGTGGTGTTTTACTCTTCCAGCTTCCATCATACCTGATGCTGAAATAATTACACATGGTTTTTTATGATCATTAAGACGCTTCGAATCTTCAACCTTTGTGATATAAAACAGGTTATCAAAACCAAATGGATCAGAATCCTTTGCGAGTACATCAGCAAAATTCTGGTTGAAACATTCGGGATGCATTCTGAAGACTGTTGTTGCATTGACTGCCAAAGGACTGTCTACAAACATATCAATCTTTGGTAAGCGTCCGGCATTGAAGAAGTTATTGAGGGCAAAAACAATTTCCTGGGTACGTCCAACACTAAAGGCTGGGATAATAAGCTTTCCTCCTTTGGTCACACAAGTATCAATAACTACCTTAAGGAGTTCTTCTTCAGCCTTCCCTATATCGTGATGAAGTCTGTCGCCATAGGTAGATTCCGTAATAATTATATCGGCCTGTGGAAAATGTTGTGGTGGGGCAAGGATAGGGTCGACCGGCCTCCCGATATCGCCAGTGTAAGAAATTCTTTTAAATTTACCACCTTCATTTATCTGAAGATTAGCTACTGCACTCCCAAGCATGTGTCCGGTGCCAGTGAATTTTACTTTTATATTCTCGTCAATTCTGAATTTCATATCAAGCGGGACTCCAATAAAAAGTTTCAAACACTCAGTTGCATCTGCCTGGGTGTAGAGAGGTTCAACAAGCGGTAATCCCTTTTTTGCCCGCCGTTTATTGAAAGTATAAGTATCATGCTCCTGAATAAATGCAGAATCGGTAAGCATTATTGAGCAGAGATCACGGGTTCCACTGGTACAAATAACTGATCCCCTGAAGCCAAGCTTGTAGGCGTATGGAATTAATCCTGCGTGATCAATATGAGCATGTGTGAGTATTATATGATCAATTTTTGAAGGGTCAAACATAAGATCCCTGTTCATACCATCTGTTTCAAGACCTTTTCCCTGAAACATACCACAATCGAGAAGTAATTTTTTACCTGAATCAGTCGTAATGAGATGTTTACTTCCCGTGACCTCTCTTGCGGCTCCAATAAATTTTATTTTCATGTTAGTCTATATATTAGTGTGTATTGATTGTTTCTTCAATGGTGGCAGATGCCATATAAATTAAGACAAAAGACAAAAGTGAGATATTAAATTTTTAAACCTATTACCGTAATGTCGTCAACCTGATCTGCAGAACCTTTCCACTTGTCAAACTCGAGTTCCATAATTTTGCGTTGTTCAGCCATTGGTTTGTAATAAATCCCCGATAGTAGCTTTTTCATATTAGCTATCTTATATTTAACTCCGTCAGGACCTCCAAACTGATCAGCAAATCCATCTGAAAAAATGTAAATTGTGTCACCCTTCTTTACATTAACCTCATAATTTGTGAAGGTATCTTCTTCTCCATAATAAATCCCGATTGGCATCCTGTCGGCTTTATACTCTTTTAGTTCTTCACCCTGAAAAATAAAAAGCGGATTATAAGCTCCAGAAAACTCCAGGGTCTTTTTGGTTTTATGAAGAATACAGAATGCAATATCCATCCCATCAGCTGCTTCACCCTCTTTTCCTGTCTGATGAAGTGATTTTTTAATTTTCTCACGCAAAAGACTTAATACAGTATTTGCCTTAAGATCAACATTATTCGTGATTATCTCATTTAAAGTTGAGATTCCGAGAGCACTCATAAAAGCTCCGGGTACACCATGACCGGTACAATCAGCTACGGTAAAGAAAATATGTTTTTCATCTTCTCCAATCCAGTAAAAATCGCCACTCACAATGTCTCTTGGTTTGAAGATTATAAAGTGATCAGCAAAGAAATTCTTAAAATGAAGGTTTTCAGGAAGCATTGCCCTCTGAATTCTGCTGGCATATTCAATACT
>JANXXP010000084.1 GCA_025350595.1 Bacteroidota bacterium | reverse complement strand
TTTTTTCATAGTATTGGAAGGGGAGTATTAAAAAACGACCGTATAATCAAACTATATTTTAACAAAGATATTATAGGGAAAAAGTTCGATTAATCGCTTTTCATAAAACAAAGTTCTTTTTATCTTTGTTTGTACATATATTAGAACTATTATGATTTTTGGCTACGCCAGAGTTTCCACCAAGGAACAAAAACTGAATTTACAGAAGGATGCGCTTAAAAAAGCCGGTTGTGAAAAGATCTTCCAGGAGAAAGCTTCCGGAAGATCTCCGAACCGGCCAGAGCTTTTAAAACTCCTGGAACACATAAGACCAGGGGACACATTAATAGCTTTTAGCGTGGACCGCCTGGGGAGAACCACGAGGGAGCTGGTGATTCTTCTAAATGACTTTAAAGAAAAGGGGATAGCATTTAAAAGTTTGACTGAGGGAATATTTGACACATCAAGCCCGATGGGAGAGGCCATCTTCCAAATTGTTGCCATCCTGAAGGCGATGGAAGTAAATGTCCTTAGAGAGAGAACGATAAAAGGAATAGAGGCAGCCAGGGCAAGAGGAGTAAATGGAGGAAGACCGGCAGGATCTTACAATAAGAAGAAAGCTTCTGCAGCTGTTACGCTCTATAAGCAAAAAAATTCAATTAACTTTATTGAGGATAATTTAAATATAAGCAGATCAACAATATATCAATACCTTAGGAACGAAGGAGTAGTTATTAAAGGATTCAAGAAGGTTAAAAATAATTGAATCTGCTGCGGTTGACTAACGGACTTTACAATCTGTTTCGTGAGGCGACCCCAAAATTTTTAATAACTTACAGTCAAAGAGATATTTGGAGTAATATAGCCATTTTTTGTTAATAAGAAAGTTTCAGGCCTGACCCACCTACGATCTCTATAATTAATCCAAACTAAATTTTCTTTTGTGCTTGTGTTTGCTTGCAATACCGGGTAAGATTTTTTATCCTTATCCTGGTAAAATCCCATCCATTCAATTACAACAAAAATTCCTTCTGGTGGTAAATAAACACTAGATTTAGATATATCAATAGTATTGGTTTTTAATAAATTTTGGTTTTCAATAATGTAATTTTCAGTTAATAAATCTTCTCCGGGTATCATAGGTTCTGTCTTCTTAAGAAGACGAACCCTTAAGGCAGAACCATAATCTCCTTTCTGTTTAACTTCAAAAGTAATAAACTTTATCCATAAAGATTTTTTAACCGGATTTGTTAAAAATACAGCTATTTCATTACCTGGTCCAAAGTCAAACCCCGAGCTTCTGTCTTTATTATAGAAGCCCAATCTAATTTTTTTCTTTGATGTTGATCCTTTTATTACAACCCCCGTTAACTTATTAAGATTCTCTTTTAGAGTTATCGTATCCGAAACGAAGTCTCCGGTCTTAATAATTCTTGGGAGATACGCTATGTGTGAAAACTTTATTGAATCAGTTTTATCCGCAGCAATTGAAAAAAACCCTTTATCATCAGTGACAGTACCAATGTTTTTAGTTAATAAAACCACGTTGACATATTGCAAAGGGGTTCCCACATTATCTGTAACATGTCCTGTAATTTTAGTTTGTTGACAGTGTGCCAAATAGGAGATAAAAAAAAGAAGAAATAAGAATACGTTTTTCATTTTTTTAAACTATTAAGGTTCTTATTTAGAAGAACCTTAATAGGGTTTAAAATTAATTATACAAACATGCAATTCGTACAGGATCGCTACAAGTATGGCTAACCACTATCCAGAAAACATAATATGTTGAACACGTGATGCGATAAGTACAATTACCATCCGACCAGTCCGTCGTTCCTGCAGGGTCAGTTTCCGATCCCCAAAATTTTGCATCCATGGTTTGTACAACACCAAATAGAAGTACAATTCCAAATGCAAATGACAAAAATAGATTCTTTTTCTTTTTCGTAATTCTTTTTTAGTTTATAAATGCATCTAATAGAAAAGTTTGATTTCCATATTGACAATTTCCAACAACAATAATTGCATGACGGATAGACCTGGTTTCTTTACTGACATCTATTGAGTAATTTACCTTTATACTATCCCCGGCTGCAATTTTATTTTGGTTTTCAGTATTAATTTTACAACAGTCGCATTCAGACGTAATGGACTTAATGTTAAATTCAATATTTCCTGTGTTTTTTACCCAGAAATAGCCATTAACTCCTTCTT
>JANXXP010000057.1 GCA_025350595.1 Bacteroidota bacterium | reverse complement strand
GAAATGAAACCCTCACATTTTTCCTCAGAGCAATAAAACAATTTTACTAATTTCTTTACATCATCCCAGAAAACTTCAAGATCAGAAATGTTCTCCTTGAAAGAACTATCATGAGATGCTTTATTCCCTATAAGTAACGGCGAGGCAAGTAATGAATCAATATTGTTTTTAGTTTTAAGACTGGCTGGAGAATACTTATTTATTTTACCTTGAACACCACAAAGTAATTCGTTCATCATTCTATCTTCATTCCGGTCATTTAACCTGAATGGCAGGTCGGCTTCAATGTTGAGTGCTATTTGTTTTAGTTGTCTTTCTCCATACTTTCTAATATCATTACCAAGCCCGTCAATACATTTTAATTTAAACTTTTCTTCGATCTTAGTTCTTAAATCAACAAGAGGTATTTCAAAGCCAACACCATTTTCAGCAGACCATGATAATGATTTAATGATCCAGTTTTTTCGTTTTGCTTCACTTGAAGCGATATCAAAAAAATCTTTTTCGTGGGTGAGTAAAATAATCTGGAAATCTGAGAACTCACTTATCAGTAACCGCATAAAACGCGTTCTGTGATGCCCATCAAAACTTGAAATCACATCATCCAACAGAAAAAAATCATTGACTTTATTAAATGCATTTACAGATGCAAGAAAAAATGACAAACCAAGGCAATTAATATGACTTTCACTTAAAAGAGAAGATGGCGGGGATAATTTTTTATTATAAAATTTATAACTGATTGTTATGCCATCAAGATCATCGTACTTGTCTTTCATTGGAACCAGTTCTATGTCCTCGACTTTTTCATTAGGGTTCATCAAGGTGTAATATTTATTAATGTCGCCTGAAAACATAGAAAGAAACCCGTTTAACGCTTCTTCCTGACGTTTAATAAAATCTGCGTAAAGTGCTTCAAAGGTGTTTTGCTGGTTCAGCATTAATTCCTGTTCCTTTTCAATTTTTCTGAATACGATATAAGCATCAATTGCCCTGGAAAGTTTAGTGTGTACCTGCAACTTTAAATTTCCTTTTGCACTTTCTGTAATTTCCTTTACAATTTTTTTAGACTTTTCAATTAAAAGAGCAACATCTTTAGTGCTTATTTGAACAAGTGCAGGTTCTTTTAGCGGTTCAACAGAAAAAATATCTTTCTTAATTTCTGAAGAAATATTATTTAGTGAATCTTTAAAAACATTAATAATCCGTAATGTTTCAATATTTTCTTTTTCTTTAAATAGTTTTTCACGGAGTAAACTGTTGACTGCATTTAAGCTGTTCTGCAGAATAGAACTAATGGTAGCGGCCTTCTCACCTAATTTTTCTTTTTCACTTTTTAACTCACTTAAACTTTCAATTCTTTCCTGTAATTCTTTGATTAATTCCAATTTGTTTTTGTCTTGTTGGCAAAGGGGACAGAAGTCATCTTTTACAATATCTTTTTTGAGGACATTTAAACCCTCTGTGAGTAAAGAAAGTAATTGCAGGTTATTGATTTTTTCTGCATCTTTCTTTAGTTCAAAATAGGGTGTATGGTACTCCTTATAAAGAGTATTTAATAAAGCTGTTTCGTCAATAATTTCTTTTAGCGTATCTGCAATTTTATTGTTGAAACTTATCTGATCTGAAAGATGTGAATCTTCTTTTGCTTCGATTGATTTTAGTATAAAACGAGCATCCTTAAGGGATTTAATGTCTTTTTCAAGTTTTAATGGCAGAATCAGCTTTGATGCTATTTCGAAGAATTGATTATCTGAAGTAATATTTTGACCCAGACTTTCCATTAAAATTGTTTGCTGGTTGCTTTTCTTATTGCTGAAATTTGCTGCTTTGATATCCTTCGCGAATCTATTTGCAAACTTTTTTAATATGCTTCGCATTTCCTGAACCTGACTGAATCCGATTATCGGCTGTAGTTCTTTTAATCTTTCTCCTTTTGTAGCAACAATGAATCGGGTTAAATCACGATAGCGCAGAAACAAGTTTTCGGATTGAGATTCCAGGATATAGTTGTAATACTCTTCTGAACTATTAGAATTAAATACTTTATACGAGTTATCTATAGATTTTTCTGTATCCAATTTATTGTCGGAAAACTGAAATCCGATTCTTGAATCAACCGTATCAGTAATAAAAATATTTCGAATAAAATCCTTGCCAATTTCATTACCGGCAAGATGAGCAATTTTATCTTTATAGAACCATTCTATCGCATCAGTTATTGAGCTTTTCCCAGTTCCGTTATCACCGTATATCAACAATGATTTTTTATCGAGGGATAAAGACAGAGATTCTTTAATGCCGCGAATACCAGCAATTTTTATCTGTTTGAGTTTAATCATCGCCTTTTTCAATTTTATTTAACTCAATTTGCATTTGACTGTCCAATGCATTTTGAATGTTTTTTTCTGTGAATTTATTCTCACTGAACAATGCCACTAATGTGTCTATTGTTTTCTTATCGGCATTGGGCACATTGTAGATTTCTGCAAAAAAATCCTCAATAACATTCTGACCGCTTTTAATTTTTTCACTCATGATTATTCAAAATATTTCCAGTTAATAATAAAATCAGCCTCGACTTTTTTTTCAAGAATTTCAAAGCCTGATTTGTTGTTACAGATAGGATATACTCCGTATTTTTCAACAAAGTCAAGAATAAAATAACTTTCAAGGTCCTCAATTCTGAAATCCCAGAATTTTCTGAGCATTTCAAAATTTATAAATGTAAAATACAAAGGATCAACTTTACGATAATTAACCAAACCAAAATTTTTTGATTTACCATCAAAATGCCCTGTAAGTCTGCTGCCTATACTGTTAGTTTTCTTTTCACTCATTCCGATATAAAGCAGTCTTGATTTTTGAAAAGGATATTGTATAAATGTGCCAGATGTGAAAATAAAATACAATCCAACAATTCCATTAAGCGACTTTATATTGCTTAATTCAAATTGCTTGGACGCATCAAAGTTTATTTGAAAAGATTGCATTTAATATTTACTTTGAAATTGAATTTATCTCAATTTTGATTCATACAAAAATTTCACATTCGTATTTATGTAACTGTTCAAGCCCTGCCCTCTTGTAGCAAGAATCTTCATCTTTTCAACATGAGAACTACCTGGTTTACGATAACTAAACAAGTAAACTGAGTTATCGCTAAATTTTACTTTGATAGAATCATCAGCAATCTCGTATGCAATGACTCCTGAGTTACCACCACTGTTTTTGTACCTTTCCATTTTGATAGTTTTATAATTGTTTTATCAATTCTTTCGCTTTATCCACAGTATAAGCTCCGGCAATATCTTTCTTGTCGAAAACCATAAAATAGAGGAAGTCTCGGCCAGCCAATTCAGCCCATTTATTTCCTAAGCGACATTTGGCAGCGCTATCGGAATTGTCACGGTCATCACCTTTTGTTTCTATGATTATTACTTTGCCGGATTTTGAAACAGCTATAAAGTCAGGGTAATGGTTTGACTTGAACCCATTTATCGAAAATCCTTTTCCTCTGCCTAAATTGCGATGCCAGAAGGAAATATTTGGCAAGCTCGCAATATCTGTAATTACAGTGGCCTCAAAGTTATTCATGGCTCCTTCGCGTTCATATAACGAATTTCCAATAGATGCGCCAAGTGAGCCGGGTACTATCATTTCCGGAAAATTCCATGTCGGAACAGTTGACACTTTGCCGATAGTAATAAGATCCGTGAACCGGCCTTCAGCATACGTATCCGCATGGAACCGGATCTTTGCTTTAATCTTATCGGAATATGTCCACTTTCTTACAAGTATATCCTGCAATTGTTCTGGACTAAGCTGCTTCAAAATCCGCTCAACATAAGCTCTTATCTCCTGATCTGGTATAGGATACATAACGCCAACAAGCTGAACCAGCTGATGTGTGATGTCCTTAATTTGACCTTCTTTTGGCTTAGCAAGAATATATTCAACAATCGGGTCTTTCACCTTCATGTCTTCTATCTTGGTAAAACGTGGAGCATACTCGTCTTTCTTAATCTGGACAATATCCACCTTATATAGATCCGAAGAAATCTGATCAAAGTCTATTTTTGAATCTTCACTTCCTAATTTGAAGTCTTTAAGTAGCGATTCCTGATTGAGCAATATTGTATCTGTACCGAAAACATCGCTCTGCTGCACCTGCAAAAAGAACTGAGGCAGTTTTATCTTTGATGCAATATCTTTATTTACATCAATAATCCGATAACGCTTTACTTTATCACCCATTTCCTGAAATATATTTTCATCAATTGGTTGTTGGTTTTGTTTTTCAATCTCTGCATCCATCTCCCGGTTTTGTTCTTCTGCCATACTCTCAATTTCAGCGATTGCGGGAATCTTTATTTCAGGAGTGGTT
>JANXXP010000045.1 GCA_025350595.1 Bacteroidota bacterium | reverse complement strand
AGCAACATCGGATATATGTACTTGAGACTTCAGCCGGAGGAGGACCGACCCCAAATACGGGTAGAGTTGTACGAATAAATAAGAATAATACAAGGGACATAATTGTTGAAAATTTATTTTTCCCAACAGGGATGACTTTCGGACCTGACGGGGCACTGTATATCTCAAATACAGGTTTTGGTCCTCCTACAGGTCAAATCCTTAAAGTTGTGTTTAATCATGACGACAATGATAATCATGAACACCGTCGTGATCGTAATAACAAGGATTGGTAAAAGATTTAATTAACAATGACTGAGTATTAACTTGTACCAGATGAAATGACAGAAAGCCTCGTAAAATCGAGGCTTTCGTACTGTACTGTCACAAACAGAAGGTGGTATGATGATGATGATCTGAGGCGATTAATAAACATCTCCCTCATCTATCAAAGTGGTATCAAGATATCAAAAATCGCCAGGTATTCCGAATCTGAATTGGAAGAGAAGGTATTAACTCGTTAATTGTTGCTATGCTCTCTTTTAATGGTAACGCTGTTAATGAAATTCTCTTAAGGTCAATCATAACCAGTAGTTTTGAAGAAACCTTTTCCAATGTCGTATTCCCATTTCTAAGAAGGGTTGGCATCATGTGGCATACCGGTTCTCCAAATACCGGGGCCGAGCATTTTATAACAAACATTTTACGTGAAAGATTAATTGTAGCAATCGATTCCCTTCCGCCGGCTAATGATTCTAAGAGAAAAAGAATCATATGTTCCTTCCTGATAATGAATTGCATGAAATAGGGCTTCTTTTCTATTCATATCTGATTCAAAAGTTGAGTCATGAGGTTCTTTACCTGGGTCAGGCGACCCCATTTTTTGCTCTAACTGAAGCGAGCGAGAAGTGGAATCCTGATATACTTGTTACAGGGTATAACCTCCTGGATCGAAGGATTGAATCCAATGGGGTGATGGATCTTGCAAAAAAGCTGGGTATTACCATAATTGCATATCCCCACCTGGCACAAACTGGTGCTGGTTTTTATAAAAATATTAAAAATAAAGAAAGTACTAATAAACTAAACGCCGGAAAAGATTTAACAAGCGAATCCTTTACTTTAATATGCATAGAGATCGCTCCCATCATTAGAACCGCCATACCGATTGCTGCCGGTTTTGTCAAAACAGGCACGAATATTCCGGCAATTAAAAATGCAGCGAGAGCTAGTTTAAAAAATCCTATTAATTTCATAAACCAGTCGGGCAGGCCATAAACCTCGAATTCTTCTTTCATGCTTTTAGCTCCACCTCCCCGCCAGCTGGTTCGCTTTCCAAATCGCAAAATCCAAACGTTAAAAATTGAAGCGGCGATAACTACCTGAATAGCAATTTTAATCCATTCCATTTTATTAATAGTATTAATTGTAAGAAATCTTTTCTGTTGTTTAAATTTTAATCCGAACTAAAGTTATTGCTGATTCGTAGAAAAATTTCTTTCAATGATTGAGAAATATTGTCTTTAATCCAATCGCTATCAACATACTTTTTATTTTCATCAATGATGTAATAACAGCAGCCTCTTTTTATCTGAACATCAATTCCTGCGAAGTATTTTATCATTTTTTTCTCCTAATAATAGTTTCTTTCACAAAGAAGCAAGATAATCACCAGCTACCTGCAACAGCATATTTCTTTTTTTTAAATCCATACTATCAAAACTCCTCACCAGCATTCCCAACCTAAGATTCCGGTTAAAGAAATCACGGTGGACATGCATGAACCTCCAGAACAATGAGTCCCATGTTTTTTGCCATTCTCCTTTTTTAAAATCGCTCATCTTCATCAGGTAGTTGCTTCCACTAATGTAAGGTTTTGTGGACATAAGGCCACCATCGGCAAACTGGCTCATGCCGTAAACATTCGGTACCATTACCCAGTCGTAAGCATCGATAAACATTACCATGAACCATCTGTAAACCTCATCCGGATTGAACTCACAAAGAAGCATAAAGTTTCCAATTACCATCAACCGCTCGATGTGATGTGCATAACCTGTTTTCAGCACTTTTTGAATAATCTGATCTAATGGTTCAATACCGGTTTCGCCCGTCCAGAACGCTTCAGGTATTTTTCGCTCAAACCCCCAAAAATTAGTAGTGCGCTCAGCGCTGCCTTTCCATTGATAAACACCCCTGATAAATTCGCGCCAACCCAAAATCTGGCGAACAAAACCTTCCAGTGAATTAAAAGGGATTTCATTATCAGTAGCAAATTCCAACGTTTTTTCCAATACTTGTTTCGGTGTTAACAGGCCAACGTTTAAAAGTGGTGTAAACACGCTGTGATGCAAAATATTCTCTTCCTGTACTATAGCATCTTCATATTTCCCGAAACCCTCAAGCCGTTTTCTGAGAAATTGATCCAGCCAGTCTGCTGCCTCCTCATAAGTAGTTGGGTAAATAAAATCTGAATCAATTGTACCATAATTTTCAGGATAACTCTCACCGATTGACTTGCGTGATTCACGAACGAACCTGTTTTCTAAAGGGAATTGCACAACCGGCGGTTTTTCGGTTTTCGGGTACTTTAGACGGTTTTCAGTATCAAAACTCCATATACCTCCAACAGGTTTGCCAGCAGGATCGAGAAAAACCTTATGTTTTTTTCGCTGATGGATATAAAAATCTTTGTGAAAAAATTTTTCGCGGTTTCCGAACCAATCACTCAGTTCCTCTCTTGTATTAAGGAACATTGGCGAATTAAATTGTGTAAGTTGAATTCCGTTTTCAGTTTCCTGATATCGAATAAAGTAACACAAGGGGCGACCCGATAAGCACAAATGTCAGAATTATATTTAAGGATTCGGAGCCCGGATCATTAATTTGTACAGGGAAACTATATAAGATTAATTCATAATATATATCTTAAGTTGATTGGACCAGATTACCGGGAAGCCTACAGCACGAGTTCAGTATAAAAAATTATGAAGAGCTTATTTTTTGGAAAGTGGAACAAAATATTAACTATCTTTCCAATAATTGTCCATCGTTCTTTACAATGAATTAAATATGGTTTAAGATATGAAAACAACAAGACGGAAATTTATCAAATTGGCTGCGGTACCTATGATCACAGCTCCATTCATCCTTCCATCCAGGGTTTGGATGTATCCACCCAGTAACAGAATCACAATGGGTTTCGTGGGTATGGGAAAACAATCGCAGTGGTTGCTTGCGAAATTTCTTCCCCTGACACAAGTCCTTGCTGTTTGTGAAGTGGACACCAATCGTCGCAATGACTCACAAAAGGTTGTTAATAAGTTTTACTATGATAATCTGGACAAAGGTGTTGCTGACTGCAAAGTATACAACGATTACCGCGAGCTCATAGATCGCAGAGATATTGACACAGTCTGCATTGCAACACCTGATCACTGCCACACCGACCCAGTTTTGCTGGCGCTTCGCAAGGGGAAGGATGTTTTCTGTGAGAAGCCACTGACTCATACTCTTCAGGAGGCAATTGATGTGATGAAAGCTGTGGATAATAATAAGCGTGTGCTGCAAACCGGCTCCATGCAGCGCTCAATGAAGGAATTCCGGGTCGCATGCGAACTGGTGCGCAACGGTTGTATAGGTAAGATCGATCATGTTGAGTGCAGTTTCGGAGGACCACCTGTTCCCTGCGATCTTCCGGGAGAAAATATGGAACCTGGTCTGGATTGGAACCTATGGCTTGGCCCGGCGCCAATGCGACCGTATAATTCTATTTTGAGTCCCCGTGGAGTACATGATCATTATCCGGCCTGGCGTTCATATAAGGAATATGGAACAGGAGGCGTCGGCGACTGGGGCGCTCACCATCTTGATATTGCCCAGTGGGGGCTGGGAATGGATGAGAGTGGTCCGGTTGAAGTTCGCTTTATAGGAACCGATGCTGCTCTGATCTACTCAAATGGTATTAAAGTTATTCGTAAGGAA
>JANXXP010000022.1 GCA_025350595.1 Bacteroidota bacterium | reverse complement strand
TGAAGCCTTCTTGAAAATGCTTCGACAACCCGGGCTATTTTACTGAGTCCTGTGATATATCCATCAGGAATATAAGCAACATGTGCTTTTCCAAAGAACGGAAGCATATGATGTTCGCACATAGAGTACAAATCGATATCTTTTACAATGACCATCTGTCTGTAATCCTCCTTAAACATTGCAGATTTAAGAATCTCCTCTGCATTCATATTATATCCGTTTGTAAGAAATTTAAGGGATTTTGCGACTCTTAAAGGAGTACGCTTAAGTCCTTCTCTTTCAGGATCTTCCCCCAAGAGCTCCAACACTCTGTGGTAAATAGTGGATAATTCTTCGATGTTTTCAGCATCCCATGTTTCAATTTTATTATATCCGTCAGACAATTTGCCGGATCCGTCATTTATTTTGTCAATTGTCTTAGCCATAATATTCTATTGAGTTATTTTCAGTTTCTTCAATTTTTACACAGTGGAGAATAGCGCCTTCCTTCTCAATTGAAGGTTTAAGCTCCTCCCAGATGGCGACTGCAAGGTTTTCCGTTGTTGCAATTTTCCCCTTCATAAAGTCAACCTCAAGATTGATGTTTTTATGGTCGATCTTATTTACGACACAGTCCAGAATTATTTGTTTCAAAACGTTTATATTCATCACAAAACCATGTTCTCCGGAAGGTACTCCTTTAACTGTTACCCATAAAATATAATTATGCCCGTGCCAGTTTGGATTAGAACATTTCCCGAATACTTGTTTGTTTAATTCGTCAGACCAATCCTGTCTGAACATCCTGTGTGCTGCACAAAATCTTTCTCTGCGTGTCAGATAAATCATACTTCAGAACATTTATATTACAATATTAACCAATAATTTTGATCTTTTTAATTCATAAAGGCATAATATTTAATATGAGGTCAATATCAAAACAATCTCATCTTCAGGATTCAAAGCCAATCCTTCTATTCCAATTCCCGATGAGGAATAAGTTGGCTTGTCTAAATCTTTATACTCTCTTCTCATGGTCGAAAAACTCTGAACCCTGTAATTAGTATTTTTTGTTTCGTTAATTGAGATGTCTGATTTGATATCTGATTTAGTTTTATTATACAGATATACAAATAATTTGTCGCCGCATTTTATGCTGAAAGCCTCTAAGCTGTCAGCTTTAACTGATATTTTCTCAAATGACCCGTTTCCTGCAGTGAGCATCTGGTCACTTATCTCTCTGACTCCTTTAAAGTATGGATTCATTCCTCTATCTTCAAAATATTCCCACCACCAGCTCATTGGTAAAATAGGGGTAGACGAAAACAGACCGTACCATAATCCCCTTTTAACCAACTCATTGTGTAAGTTTAAGATTGAAGTGTGCCAGTTTTCAAAGTTTACAATACTGCCTGCCTTCCATAAATCAACATAACCATCTTTATTATTTGGTTCATTTCCGAGGTTATAGTATTTAATACAGGTATATTTTTTAACATTAACCAGATAATCAAGAAACCCGCCAACTATTTCGGTCCATCTCGGGTCTGCTATGGTTATGCCATCCATTCTTGGATTACCCCATTCACCCAAAATGACATCAACCCCCTTTTTCTGGCAATAGTCCAGAATGCGTCATACCCTTAATATTCTGGCATCATTGAAATCAAATACTGGTTTTCCATTCACGGGATAGGCTTTACAATATTCATTGGCATTAAGCACAAGTCTTATAAAGTTCAGTCTCATGAAATCGGTCCGCTCAAAAACTCGTTACCAGCTTTTTTCTGAGATGTCAAATTGCGGGTATGCACTCCATTGTACCCCATTTCCAATGTATGATTTTTCGAGAATCTGATTGCCATATATTTCAATTTTAACAGGTTGTGAAAACAGAAATTAACAACAAATTGAAAAAACAGCTATTGTGAGAACATATTTAATATATTGCATATCTCTTTGATTATTAATATTTTTGAAGCATTGTCAACATCTTACGATCAAGTTTACTTCCGTGCCAGTCTTCATAAACAATGTCTTTTCGTCCTGAATCAAGTACTCCGAAATCTCCCCTGAAATTCCAGAATGCCCATCCGATATTGTTTTCTGTCAGGATTCCCAATACATCGCTCATCCAGGCAATAAATACATCGTGAGGTGTCTCTTTGTAACAGCCACATTCACCACAATGCACTCCAATACCCTGCTGAACAAGTTCAGTCCAGGGACGATAAAATTCCTCAAGACTCTTTCTGTCATAATATTTTCCATCAATTGTTCCCGGCCAGACAGGCATTGGAGCATCATCAGGATTTTTCCAGACCCATGACGCTCTGTAGTGTGAAACTACTCCCGGGTGATATCCTCTGCAACTTTGTCCGACTTTAAGATCGTTGAGTTCAGGAGTTACAAGACCCCCTCCGTTATTTCCATCCGCAACAACAAGACGTTTTGGATTCTGTTTATGTATCACATCGAGGCAGCCTTTAACAACCTTTCTGTAAACATCACCGGGGACAGCACTTTTCTTGCTGAACTGATCATTCATATCCTCACGGAAACAAGGCTCGTTAATAAGATCAAAGCTAAGCATCTTCTCAGAAACATTTTTGAACCGCTTAGCCCACATTTCCCAATGTGCAAAAAGCGCCTGCTGAGCCTGTTCGTCCTTCCAGAGATTATATGGCTCATTGAATCCTGAATTTATACAAAAGCCGGGTACCCTGTGCAGGTTGAGACTTACATGCATTTTATATTTATTTGCCATGTATACCAGCTTTTCTATTTCGGAAATAACATCTTCATTAAAGTTAAATACCTCTTCGGGTGTTATTTTTTTGGTACGATCTGTTCCAGGATCGAATTTTAAATAGCAAGGATACTGAATCGGAATTCTTACAAAGTCAAATCCCCAGTCGGACATCCATTTAAAATCATCCTCTGTTGACATATTCCTGTTATTCTGGCGAGGTAACTTCAAAGGTCTTGAAGTGTAAAAGTCAAGCAGATTAAATCCCCTCCATCGGGGAAGTTTATTCTTATTCTTATTACCAAGAGATAAATTCAAAGCCGAAAATCCTCCAGAGAGTCCTATAATGGCGCTTCCCATGCCGGCTGTTTTCAAAAATGAACGACGGTCAAAATTTTCCATAGGTTGAATATTTAATGTAGTTTAAAAGTCATAACCAAAAATAAGAGTATTTAAATAATATGCCTTTGTCTTTTACAAAAGTTTAATATGTTTCTAAACAGCATTTTTGCAAATACAGAATTCAATAAATAATTAATCAAAGGCTGTGAAAAAGTGTAGTCTTTACCAGAAAAGCATTTTAATAGAAAACAATATTAAACGATTAGGGCTTTTTTTATTCATTAAAGCAATATATTTACCGCTCTTATAAATTTATTTATTGCAGACTTAACTATGTCATTTAAAGTATTATACGTTACTGCAACAAACCCAGAAGCGGAAGCTCTGAAAAGAATCAGCGGAATTATGTCATTGAAGGCTGGTTATCGTTTTGGAAACCTCGAAATATCTGTTCTGGTTACAGGAGTAGGTTTTGCACCTACCAGCTGGGGAATTAAACAATGGTTTTTTGAAAACGGAAAACCTGATCTTGCAATTAATGGTGGGATAGCCGGGAGTTATAACGATGAAGTAGCCATCGGAGATGTCGTTATGCCTGTAACTGACTGCTTTGCAGATTCTGGTATTGAGGATGGAGAGAATTTTCTTACTTTATCTGAAGCCGGGTTGTTCGGAGCAGATGAGTTCCCTTTCCGAAACGGACTTCTTTATACAGATGCAAGTTATAGTAATCAGATGAAGAGCCTGCTTAAATCAGTTAAGGCTATTACTGTTAACAAAGCAACAGGCTCAGAGTGTACAAAAATTAAATTAATAAATAAATATAATCCTGACATTGAAACCATGGAAGGAGCAACTTTTTTCTATATTTGCGCCAGGGAAAATATTCCTTTTCTGGCTCTCAGGGCGATCTCGAACAGGGTTGAACTACGTGATAAAAGCAAATGGAACATACCGTTGGCGCTTGATAAATTGTCAGAAAAGCTAAATGAAGTTTTAATAAGACTGGAGTGACGAAATGAAGTTAACATTGGGTTTTTCACCATGCCCTAACGATACTTTTATTTTTGACGCCATGGTTCATGGCAGGATTGACACTGAGGGGCTGGAGTTTGATTATCTTCTTGCTGATGTCGAAGAATTGAACAGGAAAGCTTTTGATTCAGAACTTGATATCACAAAAATGAGCTACCATGCTTATGCTTATGCTGCAAAGAATTACCTTATTCTTGACTCCGGAAGCGCACTCGGACATCGAAATGGGCCATTACTTATAAGCAAAAGGTATATTGATCAATCTGAACTTAAAAATGTAACAATAGCTATTCCGGGTAAATATACAACTGCTAACCTTCTTTTTAGTATTGCATGGCCTGAAGCGCTTAAGAAAAGTGAATTTCTTTTCTCAGATATTGAAAATGCTCTTCTGAAAGATGAAATTGATGCCGGACTCATAATTCATGAAACCAGATTCACTTATCATAAGAGGGGACTTCAGAAGATTGCAGACATGGGAGAGTACTGGGAACATTTATCCGGTTTGCCAATACCTCTTGGAGCAATAGTTATAAAAAGAAATATTTCGAAAGATATTGCACTGAAAGTTAACAGGATAATTCGAAGAAGTCTGGAATATGCCTATAAAGACTCTTTTGCATGTTATGACTTTGTTGCAGGGAACGCAAAAGAGATGGAAAGTACCGCAATGAATAAACATATCAAACTCTATGTGAATGAATTTACCCTTGATCTCGGTATTAAGGGACGACAGGCTATAAGTGAACTTTTCAGAATTGCTTCTCTTAAAAAGGTCATTCCTGCAATGCCCGACAGGATTTTTCTTACATAGAATAGTCAGGATTCCGTATTTAAATGCTAAATTTGAACATAGGTTATTGTTCATTGTTTTACTATTAAAAGTAATAACTTAAAATACGTAAATTATGGCATTTGAACTACCAAAACTCCCGTATAAGCTGAATTCACTGGTTCCTTACATAAGTGAAGAAACGCTTGATTACCATTATGGTAAACATCATCAGACTTATGTAAATAATCTGAATGGACTTATCCCAGGAACTGAGTTTGAAAAGTCAGATCTGGTAACCATTATCAAAAAAGCTGAAGGCGGCATTTATAATAATGCAGCACAGGTCTGGAATCATACATTTTATTTTGAATCCTTTTCCCATGGTGGGAGGAAGATGCCAAATGGAGTTATTTTGGAAGCCATAAACGGATCTTTCGGATCATATGATGCTTTTAAAGAACAATTTAATAAAGCGGCCGCCACCCTTTTCGGAGCTGGTTGGGCATGGCTTGCAAAAAAGGAAGATGGAACCCTGCAGATTATTCAGGAGTCAAATGCCGGAAACCCATTGCGCAAAGGTCTGAAACCACTGATAACCTGCGATGTATGGGAACATGCCTATTATATCGATTATAGAAATAAGCGCCCCGATTATATCAAATCATTCTGGGAGATAATTGATTGGGATATTATTTCAAAAAGATATTAAGAGCCTGAAATACTTTTTTCAATAATATAAAATTTTCTACGTTTATGAATCTTAAAGAGCTGATTTTAAAAACTCGTACTTACAGACGTTTTGATGAGTCATACAGAATCGATTCAAAGCTTCTTGAGAGCCTGATCGACTTTGCCAGACTCTCAGCTTCCGGTGCAAACAAACAACCATTGAAATATCTGGTTTATAATTCGCCTGAGGATTGCAATAAAGTTTTTTCTTTTATTGGATGGGCCGGATATCTCCATGAATGGACAGGTCCGGAAAAAGGAGAACGTCCATCCGGTTATATTGTAATACTGGGTGATAAATCAATTGCAGATGTCTTTGGGATTGATCATGGAATTGCGGCTCAAAGCATTATGCTGGGCGCAAATGAAGCTGGTCTTGGAGGTTGTATAATAGCAACTATTAAACGAGAGGAATTTCGTGACGAACTTAATATTCCTGATAAGTTTGATATCCTTCTGGTTCTGGCTCTGGGTAAACCGGTTGAGAATGTTATTATTGACGAAATTAAAAACGATGACGTGAAATACTGGAGAGATAATTCCAAAAATCATCACGTTCCAAAAAGAGCACTTAAAGACCTTATAATTAAGTTATAGTTGTTTTAGTTATGCTGAAACGATTCTTTATCCCGTTTTTTTTTCTTCTCATCATTCCTCAATCCGGATTTGGTCAGGAAACAAGGGATACCGGGATAAGAATTCTTTTTCAGGGTATGGTAATGGATGCAAAAACCCTTTCACCAGTTACCAATTCACAAATACTGATTAACAGGTCTTTTTCATCTGTGACCAGTGTGGATGGAGCTTTTTCATTGTATGTATACCGTATGGATACTGTCGTTTTTAAAAGTCTGGGTTATAAGCCTACTACCCTCTATGTAAGTGATACGCTTAAAGGAAGGGAATTTAATGCCGGTATATATATGAATACCGATACATTGTCCATTGGAGAGGTTATTATTGTTCCACGGCAAAGTAACCTGAAATCTGAGATTTTAAATGGCAGAAGTAAGGTACCTTCAACAATGGACAATGCCAGATACAATGTAGCCGTGTCGGCTTATGCAGGACGCAATAGTCAGAGTAAGCTTGGATCCCCTGATGCTAACTATGATATGCTTCGTAGTAAGCAGAAGGTAGATGCTTATGAAAAAGGGGGAATCCCTTCTGATAGAATTGTAGGTATTAATCCATTAATATTAATCCCGGCAGCCTATCTTCTTATTAAAGGACAACCGGAACGCCCTGCTCCGATGAAACGTCAGATTACTGATGAGGAATTGGATCAAATCAATAATAAGTACCTCGAAACTCAAAGACAGAAGAAGTAATAGGGGGAGACTGGGAGAATTGGAGAATTTTAATCTCTCCATATTGTCTGTTTTCCTCGCCCTGTGCCTGACTAACCCTTATAGAATATCGCTTTAATAATATGACTTGCCATCTTTGGGTTTTCTTTCAGACGACGTGTTGAATAGCCAAACCATTGTTTTCCGAATGGGACATAAACCCTCATCGTATGACCTTCATTTGTAATACTCTCGCGAAGTTTTGGGGTAACACCGTAAAGCATCTGGAATTCATACATATTCTTTGGAACGTTATATTTTTCTATTAGCTTGTAAGCTCCTTCAACGAGTGGTTTATCATGTGTTGCTATGCCAACATATATTTTATTTTTCAGCATAAATTCAAGATCTTCAAGGTAATGTTGATTTATTTCCTCATACTTTTTGTACGCAATTTGTTCAGGTTCAATATATATTCCCTTGCACAACCTGTAATTTACAGGGTATTGCTGACTGTTAAGATCTACCATTCCTTCGATATCTTTAAAGGTCCGTTTTAAATATGCCTGCAAAACCAGTCCTACATTTCCCGGGAATTCAGTTTTCAGTTTCCTGAAAAGCTCAATCTCAAGATCAGTGCATGGAGAGTCCTCCATATCAATTCTGATAAATCCATTGTACGATGCAGCCTTATCAACAATTTCACGAATATGTTTGTAACAGATTTCTTTGTCGATGAGCAAACCAAAACTTGTGGGTTTAACCGAGAAGTTTCCATCAATACCGTTCTTATAGGAAATATCGATGAGATTAAGATACTCTGTTTTATTTTCTTCGGCTTCGTCAAGAGTCTTTATGAATTCTCCCAGAACATCAAGTGTTACTTTTATTTTCTTGCTGTTAAGATCTCTTGATGCTTGCATGGCATCTTCGATTGATTCACCTGATATATATGATTTTGAAAATATCCAGATAATTTTTTTTGGAAAATATGGCAGTACCGCTGCAATTAATTTGTTGAACATGGTGTGAGATTATATTTGAGTAAATAAAAATTTATTTTTAAAGTGCTAATTAAGCTGTTCTCAATTAATTTTTTAATGACCTTTGTCATTCAGTGGACATGAATAAAGCAGGATTTAATGATAATGGAATATATTTTTCAGTTAGTGCAACCATTTTTTTCAATGCAAGGTCTTAAAAATGTCCTCGGTTTATGATGAGCGACCAACAAATAATAGATGGGTGCGCTAATCATGAAAGGAAGGCGCAGCAAATACT
>JANXXP010000016.1 GCA_025350595.1 Bacteroidota bacterium | reverse complement strand
TACCAAATTTACAAGTATCTGATAATATAGAAGATATCAAATGTTGCCATTAGTAATGCAGCGAAGCGGAATAAGGAACCGAGTCCTTCCAGAAAGTGCAGGTTCACCGACTTCGCCGGACGTAGCCGACTATGTCGGACGTAGGTAATCCCCTTAGTTTGAATCTTCTACCGCACTAATCGTCAGAAGTCAGGAAATAATCCTTCCTGCCTCACCATTTTTGATGGGAGTTTTTCTTTTATATCTCCCGAAGTCCTCATAAAATCACGCTTTAAGGAAAACAGACTGTTAACTTTTGAGGTTAGATATTGACGTTTTTCAGTATCACGCCAAACTCTTATTAAAAAATGGCAATGTAAATTTAAAATCACTTCCTTTACCAATCTCACTTTCAACCCAAATTCTTCCTCCATGTTTTTCCACAAATTCCTTGCAGAGTAATAAGCCCAATCCGGTGCCCTTTTCATCGGCAGTTCCTTTTGTAGTAAGGATCTGACCAACATCAAACAGCTTTTCTAAATTCTCAGGAATAATTCCTATTCCATTATCTGAAACAGAGATTGTTATGACTGACTCTGATTGTTTTGCACTGATATTAATTGCTCCGCCATTGTTTGTAAACTTAATGGCATTTGAAACAAGGTTTCGGAGCACTGTTTTAAGCATATCGATATCAGCAAAAACTATTGTCCCGTCCGGAACAAGATAATTGATTGTGATATTTTTCGCACTTGCACCTGGCTTAAGAACTTCAGCAGTATCTTTGCAAATATCTGCAAGACTCAGATTTTGTGGATTGAATGGAAGCTTCCCTTGTTGGCTTCTTGCCCATTTCAATAAATCTTCCAATAAGTTAAAAGTGTTTTGTGCAGTCTTATTAATATCTCCGGCGATATTCTTAATTTCTTCAACATCAAAGTCCTGAATGTTTTCTTTTAATATATCCGATAAACCAATTAGTGCAGTAAATGGACTTCTCAAATCGTGCCCGAGAATAGATATAAAGCGGTCTTTATCCTTATTGAGTTTGGATAATTTTCTTTCATCTTCTTTTAGTGCTTCTTCTGCAAGTTTACGCTCGGTTATATCTCTGAATATGCCAAGAGTGCCAATAAACTCTTTATTGTCTGCATATTGCGGTACTGCAGTAATCAGAATGGTTTGCTTAATCCCATTACGGTGAGTCAGCTCACTTTCATAACTACTGCTAAGCCCTTCTTTACGGATTTTAGTTTGGTTCGTTATTTCTAAATATTGTTCCTTGTTAAAAAACTCTTTCAGGTCTCTGCCAATCAATTCTCCCCGGCTCACTCCGAAAATACTTTCAGCATTCGGATTTGCAAACAGAAATATTTCATCGGTATTTACAATCCCGATTCCCTCGCCCAAATTATCCACTAAAACCCGATATTTTTTCTCACTTTCCTTCAATGTCTGTTCTGCTTTCAGCAACTGAGTTCCAATAATGCCGGATATCCTGAATATTATAAACACTGTCAGAATGACAACTACAAATAAAATCAGAGCTCCGGTGAGAGGCGGGTTTATGTCATTGAATGAAATTACGGTATCAAGGTATCCCTGTATAATTACTATGAAAACAACAATAGGTAAAAAAGATTTTAACAGTAGATTCGTAACCTTATTCTCTTCTATAAGATTATATGTCCAAAACTGCAACTCATATATTCTAAGTAATGTAATACTGTATAGTAAGAAACAAATTGCGGAGGGCAAAGAAACCGGTATAATATTACTGCCATAAAGCAGCGGTGCTTTATATATATATCCAATTAACAAGACTGACGATGAAAGAAGCACCAGCAAAGAAGCAGTACCACCTGAATATTTGACTATGCCAGAGTTTGTTCGGCGGGTGCCTAAAATCCCAATGCCGACGAGAATAAATAACAATGCAGATATTGGTGACATACGACCAATAAATACATTCCCAAATCTTTGTGGATTTTTAACAAAAATATATTCAATATCCCAATTTAAATTGAAAAAGTACTGGGAAAAGATTGTACTGCAATATAATATATCAATTACTACACATAAAGTTACTAATGTTGATGTTATCTGTGATTCTCTGAGATTAATACTTATAAGTAATAAAACGCTTAAAGTAATGAACATTACCACAGAGGATGGCGCTATGGGAATGTAATCTATAGAACC
>JANXXP010000256.1 GCA_025350595.1 Bacteroidota bacterium | reverse complement strand
ATTGTCAAGATCAGCAAGATGCCCAAGCATATTCTCTGCCATGATAGCTTTACTCTCAATGCCATATTCATTCCCAGTCATATAATGGTCGGCACGAAATGCCAGCATCCTTGCTCCTGAGGGAGCTTCCCACCAGAAACAGGTAGGCATATCGAATGGGAGTATCGATCTTGTCTGGTTGATACCCATTACAAGGTACTTTACTCCTGTATTTTTAAAATAATCGGGCATACACCACGCGATACCGTTAACATCATCCTGCATTGCTGTTTTGACCGGGATACTCAGCTTATTAAACTCCTTCAGTGGTTGAAGGAAATCATACATAACATTCTCGTCCGATATCTCAGCCATATTGCAATACATACCGGTGACTTCAATACGCCCTTCCGAAATTCTCTTTTTCAATCTTGCTATCTGTACAGCCGGTCTCGACCTTAGGTATTCCCTTGTTACCCATGCGGATTCGCAGCTCCACCTGAACTTTGCATCATCAGGCATTCCATCAGTCTTATCACAATAATCCAGTGCATAGTCAATGTAACGCATGTGTTCGGCCAGAATCTCAGACTGTGGACGTGTATAGCCTATATCGGTGTGCGAATGCTGCACAAAATAGATCTGCCATTTCTTAGGCGGAACTATTGTCAGCGGGTACTTCTCTGCTGGTTTGTCATCTATTTTAGCAGAGATGGTGATCTTCCCTGGTTTTGTAACTGCAGGAATAGTCAGTAGGAATTTGTTATTCCCTTTTTTCAGGTCGGCTTTCAACAACTCTTTGCCATCTTTTGTAAAGATGATCTTTCCGGTGTTTTCCGCCCGGTAGCTGGCAATGACTTGTTGATAAGATTTGCCCCCTTCTTTAAAGAGTACAGGGGCATTTTTAAAATCAACTTTTGATGAAAGTGCGTTTTGACCGCACAATTGTATGGTACTCATAAGCACCACCAAAGAGATAAAAAGTGTTCTCAACCTCAATTTTCTCATTGCCTTTTATTTAACCAGGTTAAAATCAGATAATATAAAATAAGTAACAGTAAGATATTTATTTAAAAATACGGGCACTCCTAATCGCTTAGTAGTGCCCGTAATAAATAATACTATTTAATTACTGAGAGATGAGCATACTGGTCTCCGATCCTGTACTCAAATGTGACTGAGACACCAGGAAGGACAGTACTAATTTTCATCATACCGTAATAAACATCTGTAACAGCAGGTCCACCTACAATCTTAAAGATATATACACCTACTCCAGCAATAGGATCAGCTGTAATTGAAGCTACTCCTGCATTAAAAGCAGCTATAGTATTGGTTGAATTGTTGGCATCATATATTGCAATCGTGGTAGGAACAAATTGGATTGTTTTTCCGGCTGCAAGCCATGCTGATCCACCCTTCAGAATAAGTGAACCAGATACAGCTATATTGGCAGTAGCAGCATTCTCAGCGACAGCAGCATTAATTAGAAGGTTTCTGCCAGCTGAAGAGCCACCAAGTGTTAACATAGCTGTTTTCTTAAGGTAGAAATAAGGATCACGGACAATGATTGTCGTCAGTATCTCATCAGTATAGCTTCCTGATAAAGAAGTGAATGAATAATACATGGTATCCTTACCAGCAACAAAATCGGTGCCTGATATCGGAACAAGGAATGGTTGTACACCGCTAAAAGGAGATCCAGTAACATTAACCCAAGCAGCATTTTTTCCGTTCTTTCTTTTTGCAGACAGGGTGCCGGCATAAGCAGCTTCTTTTGGAATGACAGTTACATTGAAGTAAGCAGTCTCCAATGTACGGGCAACATCAACCTCTTTGCCAGATACTTTTGGTCCTGATACAGATGTAGCAGGAACCATGTCAACTTTTACCTTGGCATAATCAGTTGCTCCGTTAAATATAACGGTAACATAATCTGTAGCTTTAGTAAGTAGTGATTCAGCTCTGGTATAAGTAACAGTCGCTTTCATATCGCTTCCAACCGTCGCGGTTTTCTGTGTTCCAGCCATTGGCAGTAACTGTTTTGTTGTACCACCTGTTGGAGGTATCTGTAATTGCAATAATTCTACACCCATCACATCGCCTACTTTTGCCGTAGCAAAAGTAGCAGTGACTGAGAATGATCCATCCAGTGTGCTTATACCGGTTGTAGTTGTACTTGAAATACCCGTAAGAATAACATTGCCGTTCGCATCTCTCGGGATCTCATAATAGGGTTGTTTAGTACAACTAACGATTAAAACCAGCGCACATGATAATGATATGATTTTTTTCATTTTCGTATGTTTATCAGTTTAATTAAATCATTTTATTGGCCCATTTGTATGGGCGCCCAGCCAAAATTCTGCAGGCATAACTTATTGTTGTCAATTTCGGTAGAAGAAACGGGCGACAAAAGGTGTTTTGCAGTAAACTGGTAGTTGAAACTTGTAGGCTGATGCCCAACAAAATTCTCAATACTTACAAACTGACCGCTGCCATCTTTAAGAGCCTTGCGGGTACGTCTCATATCCCAGAGCATTTTGTTTTCAAATATCAGTTCATAAGCACGTTCTGCCATGATATTCTTTAGACTAATATCAGCACCTAAATAGGTCGGTAAAAGAGCTCTTGTTCTGACAGCATTAATACCTTTTATAATATCAGCTTCAGCAACAGCTGTTCCCATCTGGTTAAGAGTCCAGTTAACTTCAGTTAGCATAAGCAAGACATCTGCATAACGGTAAAAGGTCCAGTTCAGACTGGAAGTTCCATTAGTTTTAATTGCAGCTTTGTCATAAAATTTATATATGAATGCCACAGGGAACTTTGCAGCTGGTCCTTCGTTAGGATCAAACTTAGGAGCTTTTGTATCGCTGTAGAAGAAGAACTGACGATCAGCAATACGTTTATCAGCAGCATTGTACGAATCGTGATATGCAGGACTTGGGATATATGTTCCAAATTCGTCATTATATGCAGAAATACGGCTTGCCATAGGAAGCGTAAAAGGAACAATGTTATTGTTTCTGGTACCGGCAAGGAACTGTGCCTGGAATATTGCTTCACCCTTATTGTTTAAAGCAGGATTGTGAAGATCATCATAAGTTCCCAAAGAGAACTTACCATAAAGGAAATCAAGCTGTGTTTTTGCTTTCCCCAGAAGATCTTTGGCACTGGCATTATTAACAGGGTAATCAGTCATAGCCCATGATCCGGTTACACACCATTTTTTAGTTGTATCGGGGTCAGCATTAATCTCCTGGTATGGATAACCAGCCATTGTAAGATATACATCGGCAAGTATTGTCCTTGCAGAAAGCTTTGTTATATGACCATCGGTTGATTGTACATCAGCCAGCTCACTATTAACAGCAAACTCCAGGTCGGGAACAATGATCTTATCATAAATGGTTTTTAATGATGTTCGAGGACGTGAAGCCTGTGTAATATCTGTAAGAACCGATATATTATAAGGAACATCACCATAATATCGTACAAGGCAGTAGTAGTAAAATGCACGGAGTGCACGTACTTCACCAAGGTACTTTGATTTCTCAACAGCTGATAAACCACTTACGTTAGGTAACATACTTATAGAAAGGTTACAATCCCTGACACCGCGATACCAGTTATTCCATTGACTAATGAAATAGTCATAGTCCCCGGCAATTGAGTTACTTTCATAAACCCAGAGTATGGATCCCATGTACTGTGAATAACCTTTTCCCGTTGCATATTCAAGAGAAGCTGGCAGGTTTTTACCCCACTGGTCACCACCATCCACCCAATTGCCCAATGATCTGTAAGGACCAGCGGCCAAAGCCTGACCACCCATATTACTTGTGATCTTCGAATCAGATGTAAGTGAACCGGTTGGTGTTTCTTCCAGAAATTTCTGGCACGAACCAAGCGTAAGGCTAAGCCCGAGCACTAATAGTAATATATATTTCATTTCTTTCATATTTTAAAATTTAGAAAATAATATTAACACCGAATGTGTATGTTGTAGGACGAGGATACATGTAGAAGTCCATACCGGGAGTTAATGAGTCCATATTATCATTGTCACTACCTTCAGGATCATATCCCGAGTATTTAGTAAGTACAAAGAAGTTCTTCGCAGTCGCATATACTCTTAGTCTGGTAATTCCACGAAGGATAGATTTTGGAAGAGTGTATCCCAGTGTTGAACCTTCACCTCTGATGAATGAAACATCTTCAATCCAGTGTGTATCAGGATAGGTTTGGTAATAAGCACCACCCATTCCGGGACGAACCTGGCCAATCACTGTATTCTGATGATCGGGACGCCATGCATTCAGAATTGAGTTTTTACCACCAGCCATTGCCTGGCGATCTTCTGAAGAGTGGTTTGTTCTGTTCTCTTTTTTTGCACCATAGGAGAACCTGATATCAAGACTGAAGTCAAAATTCTTGAAATCAAAGTCGTTTGTTACATCCATATCCCAGATCGGGAATGCACTACCAAGAGGAGCGCCGTCAGAAACGAAACTTATCACACCATCCCCGTTTTTATCAAGGTATTTAACATCACCCGGGACAAAACCATAGCGGGCAGCCAATGAGGCTTCCTCTGTGCTGTATGTACCGAGGCGGGTAAGACCGAAGAACTCTGCAACCGGCATACCAACTCTTAATATTGTGTTGGCTCCCCCAACCCAGCCGTTACGGAGAATATCTGCTCCGGTAGGACCAAGTTTAACGATTTTGTTCTTGTTTGTACTCCATGTTAAATTTGTGGACCAGTTGAAATTATCACCTTTGACATTTTGACTGAAAAGTGTCACTTCAAGTCCTTTATTTTCAACAGTACCATAGTTTTTCTTAACACTCCCCGTCGTGGTAGATTGTGGTAAAGGTACGTCAAGAAGCATGTCTGTTGTTAACTTATAGTAGTAGTCAACAGCCAAGGTAAGACGATCCTTGAATAAACCAAGATCAACACCACCATCATACTGAGTAGTCTTCTCCCACTTAAGATCAAAATTACCTACTGAATTCGGGTAGAGACCTGGCGTAACAGCACCACCAAATAAAATATTGCCTGAACCGATAAAGGTTTGTGTTACATAACTCCCAATCTCCTGGTTACCTGTCTGACCAACACTTACACGAAGTTTGAGGTTAGATAATGAAGCAATACTTTTAGCAAAATCTTCATCCGATACCCTCCAGGCTAAAGAACCAGACGGGAAGAAACCGTACTTAGAATTTTCTCCAAATTTTGATGAACCATCCATACGACCTGTAACAGTAAGGAGGTATTTGCCTTTATAGCTGTAATTTCCACGGGCAAAGTAAGAGTTCAGCGAGTTTATACCATCACCGCTTGAAGGAGCAGGCCTGGTAGCTGT